>NC_003552.1:1816260-2118970 GCF_000007345.1 Methanosarcina acetivorans C2A
CCGAAGGCTCGTTGATCAAAGCCTGGGCAAGCCCGAAACGCTTACGCATCCCTGTGGAAAAACCGCCTGTTTTCTGGTCGACGGCACGGGTAAGGCCCACGGTCTCAAGCAGACTTACAATCCTTTTTTCCCGGATATCGGGTTCGATATTGTAGAGTTTTGCATAAAAGCGAAGGTTCTGTCTTGCAGTGAGGTTGTCATAAAAACCGGCAGGTTCGGGAAGGACTCCTGTCGTTTCCCTTATATTTATTACCTCACGGATGATATCGAAACCTGCAACCTTCCCGCTTCCTTCGCTAGGTTCAAGCAGTCCGATAAGCATTTTCATAGTCGTGGTCTTGCCAGCTCCGTTAGGACCCACAAAACCAAATACTTCTCCCTTTCTTATCTGCAGGTTAAGGTTGTCTACCGCACGGATCTGGTTCTCTTTTCCAAAGACCTTACTCAGGTGAATGGTTTCTATTGCGAATTCATCTGTTTTCCGTGCAATTCTGCTTTGTTCCAATTCCACACCTATAGAGTCTATACCTGTTGATTCTATACTTGCTGATTCTATGCCTGCTGATTCTATGCCTGTTGATTCTATGCCTGTTGATTCCACATTTACCGCCTTCCGAACTTACGTATTACAAAAACAAGCACAAGGACCGCAAAGCCCAGCATTGCTATGCCGAGAAGCCCACTGCTTGATGACTTTTCCACATTCACCTTGATACTTTTCTCCGAGCTCACAAGGTCATCGCTCTTTGCCCGGATGAAAATCTCCTTTGCACCGGAGCCGGCATTAGCATTTGCAGTAATTTCTACAGATATGCTCTTTGACTCGCCTGCTTCCAGTTCGTCTATTGTCCCGAAGCCCTGGATCTGCGTACTGAGCCCGCTAACATCATTGATCTCAAGAGTGACATCTTCTAGGGCATCGTTCCCTCTATTTTCAATGCTGATCCGGACGTCAGAAGAACTGCCGGGGTTCAGGGTTAATTCTTCAGGGTTTGAATCGACTTTAAGCAGTTCCTCATTTTCAAGATCGTTGTTGATGTTCACTTCAAGCTGCCGGGAAACGACCTTGTTTCCGCTTACTGCTGCCACTATAACCGGATAAAGCCCGCTTGTGGCATTCTGGGAAGGCTTGACCTTTACGGTAAAAGCCAGTTCCTCGCCGGCAGAAAGCATAAGGGAAGAAAGCCTTTCCTCCTCATCGTCATCGTTGACAAATTCCGCCCTCCAGCCTTCGGGAAGGCTCAGAACTTCAAGGTCCAGTTTAAGCGGCTGATCATACCGGTTTTTTAAGGAAACCGCAAATTCCGCAGTTGTTTCCGGCCGGATTTCAAACCCCACTATGTTTGAATTCAGCTCTACATACGCACTCAGGTCCTGGTCTCTGGAAAGTTCGGGATTTATGCTTACGCTGATAGGCAAAAGTACACTCCGGTTTCCTTTTTCCGGACACGCTGCCACCAGAACTTCATAATCTCCTTTTGTTGCATTCAGAGGAGGATTTACGAGAATTTCAAACTCCTGACTCTCGCCTGCAGGAACTCCCAGCTTTGTAATCCGGGCCCCATCGGTGGAAAGCAGGTCAACTCCCCACTGTTCTGGTTTCGAAACCAGATAAATCCGAAAATTAGCTCTGCTTTCATACTTATTTTCTACAAAAGCTCCGAAACTGACAGGAATCCCGGGATGGGTCTTTTTTCCCGGGATATCGGAATAAATTTCCAGATTGGACATTGCGGCCCTGTCAATCGTTACCGTAAATTCCCGATATATCTTATCATAATTACGGCGATTTTCTCCATAAGGCTTCAGCCCTATTTTTACAGTATATGCTCCATCTTCTACATTTTCAGGAACCCTTACCTTAAGAGTCAGTTCCCTTTCATCGGCTTCTTCGGGCAGAGTGATCTGGCTGACCTGACTGCCATCGGTATAAACTCCTGCAGTCCAGTTTTCGGGCACTTTCTCTATAAAAAAAGTAACTGAGGTGCTCTCAGAAGTATTGTATCCCTTTTCTACAGTAAAGCTGAACTCCACAAGGTCTCCGGGTCTTGCAACCTTGCCGCTGATATCACTCAGGACTGCAAGACTGGAGAAGTCCGCTCCGGCAGTAAGGGACATGAGAGGAAGTAATACTATCAATAGGATTGGGAAAAGTTTCTTTCCATTCTCAAGCACTTATATCCTCCCTCAAGAATTTCAGATATGCAGCTATAAGAAGAATTAAAGGAGCTATGAACAGGACTACAAGATTTGTCCAGAATTCTTTTAACCACTGAGCCAGCGTGAAACGAATATCCAGAATCCCTTCCATACTATCTCTGCCATATGAACCTCCTCCTGCACCCCATCCAAGACCTGTCTTTCCGGTGCTCAGTTCAGCATAATGGTGCATTGGGGACAAAGCTAAAAGACTATCAGTTATATCCTGGACTCCAGCACTTACTACAGGTTCGAGTGAATAACTTAAAAATGTCAGTATCCAGGAAAACATAATACTCAGAGTTAACCAGATAACGATATTATAGACAAGTGAATCCGTAGCCTCTCGAACATAGATAGAGCAAACAAGTCCTATACCAAGAAACACCAGGGCATAAAGGAAAGTAAGGATGAACCAGACTGCAATTCGGCTTAACTCCATTGCACTTACTTTTGCTCCCAGAAGGAGAATTATTGTGCCCAGGGAAATCCCACTTGAGGCCAGCATTACTACCAGAAGAAGAAGTACGGCTCCAAGCATTTTCCCAAGAATGATTGTGTCCCTGAATACGGGATGTGTTAACAAAACATTCAAAGATGCAGATTTTCTTTCCTTTATTACACTATCAAAACTTAAGGCGATACCTACAAGCGGGCCGAACCATGTCATCATCAATGAAGTACTGTAAAAACCTTCAAGAACTGCTGAGGAAGGTACAGGTATCTGTCCTATCTGGCTATAGAGTTCGGTCTGAAGAACCTCTCTATAAGTGACTGCAAATATTGCTATTATTAAAGTTCCTAGTAAGGAAAGAAAAATAGGACTCCAGAGATGGTCTGCGAATTCTTTCTGGGCTATTACTAAAGCTTTTTCGAAATCACAATTCATTCGTTTTCCCCTCATATGTCTCTTCTGAGAAATGCTACATACGAAACTATAAACATCAGTGAAGGTATGCCTGTCAATACCACCAGATTTGTCCAGTAATCAGCAAACCAGTTCCCAAGCCCTACTCTGGTATCAAAAATTCCTTTTGTTTCTTTGCCTGAAGAAATTCCAAAGCTTCCATAACTTACACGGACTCCAGTTACAGCTTCAGCATAGTAACTTGCAGGAGAAAGTTTTTGCAAGTCTTCACTAATAACCTTGGCTTCATCATTATTATCCAGGTCAACTATCAATTCCCCGGTAATAATAGATGAGGCAGCAGTAACTATAGCTCCAAAGATTAAAATCAGGTTTAGCCACACTACAAGTCCGGAAATAAAAGAGCTTTCCGAACTTTTCGAAATAATTGAAATTATCAGGCTGAAGGCAAAAAAACCTGAAAGGTATAAAAAAGTGAGCAATGAAAAGATGAGGATCCTGTTCAGTTCGGAAAAGCCGACATCTATTCCTGTAAGTATCAGTACAGTACCAATTGAAGCAGTAACCGAAATAAAGACCACAAGAATAAGAGCACCAAGACCTCCAATGATTTTTCCACTGATAATATTATCCCGAAAAACAGGATGTGTCAGTAATGTATTCAACGATTTGGAATTTTTTTCCCTAACGATCGAATCAAAGCCAAGGGCAAGCCCGAGAACGGGAATAAAAAGCGTTATTACCTGAGCAACATCAATGAAACCGAAGCCCCGATTAAAGAGCTCGCACCCTTCTTTTCCCGAAATAACACTCATCGAAAGAACAACAAATGTGAAGATCCCAAGCAACATCCTGAAACCAGGGCTGTACAGGTAATCTGCGAATTCTTTCTGGGCGATGACCCCGATATTTCTCAGGTCTGCCTTCACAGAGAATTCCTCCTGCGGATGAAAAAAAGAAGGAACAGGACTGCAGTAATCCCCCTGAACCCCGAGACCTGAAATTCGGGCCTTGAATCTTCCTCTTTTCCAGAATCAGAAGATGTTTCCGGAACCACGAATTTTTCCGGAGATGCGGAGGAGTTCACCTCCACGATAAGAACTTTGCTTGTGGACCTGTATCCTGTTTTGCTGGCATTTATTACATACCTGCCCGCATCAGGACAGCTGTAGTTAAGGAAACCCGAACTGCTGGTAAAGCCAATTTCTTTTTCATCAAGGGTCAGAAGAGCATCTGTAACAGGTTCCGACATGCAACGAATTCTTAGCTCGCAGTTTTCTCCCTCTATGGGCGTCAAGAAATCAATGGAGAGAGGATCTTCATATCCTTCGAATTTTATTACGGATAAATCTTTGAAGTCGTTTCGAACGAGCAACCGGCTTCCATCAGGACTCCAGCCATTCAGATACCTATCTGCCAGAAACCTATAATCATCACCATCTTCAGTAAGCTGTATTTTTGTTGATCCATCAGGGCTTGCAACAAAAACAGAATCTGATGAAATAAAACTGATGAAGTCTCCTGAAGGATGCCATTCATAGTCGGTTATTGCGGATGCGATAAGGCTTTTTTCGCTTCCATCAGGGTTAATCGTATAAAGGTTATCGTCCTGTGCATGAGCTATTTTATCTCCTTTCGGGCTCCAGCTGGGCTTGAAAATAATATATCCCGGAAATTCTTCAAGCACTTTTGCATTTTTTCCAGTCTGATCGGCCAGAAACATGGTGACTCCTTCATCGTTTACAGTACTGAAAATCAGGTTTTTTCCATCAGGGCTGAAACTAAGTACATCATCAATCCTGGAAAATCCTGTTGAAAGTTGAACCTCATCGGTTCCATCAGCCTTAATTGAATATAGACCGGAGTTTGCATCAACATAGAAGATTCTGCTGTCATCGGGGCTCCAGGCAATTACAATTCCGTTATCCACTAGTCTATTATCCTCTGTTCTGTTTTCATTTATTATCCAGAGACCTGTTTCTTCGTCCTTGTTAGGGCCAGTAATGCTATATGCTATTTTTTTGCCATCATTACTCCAGATTGCAGTCTCTACACGATCAGACGTATCTGTAAGCTTCTGGAGTACATATCCATCCCGATCAATTAAATATAATTGATAATTTAGAGGATCCTTATCCATTATTATAAGGGCTTTTGTGCCCTCTGGATTCCACATTAAATTAGTTTGCCATTCAATATCCAGAATATTTTCCTTTATTTCATCAACTGTTGTATAATTACATTTACCTGCAGTTTTGATCAGCGTTTTATCTGGATTAGCAGTTACATAAAAGTCCCTTACAGCATTAATATTTGCAAAAATTCCGATCCGGTTTCCATCTGGACTCCAGGATGTTTCCTGTGTATCTGGATTTTCCAGGATGTGCAGACCCAGGGATTTTTCTTTCGTGTTGCTTGGAGTTGATGTGAGTTCCCGAATTCCGCTTCCATCTGCGTTCAGCAAATAAATTGCATGAAGGCTGGCTCCACTCTGAGAATTGATAGATGCTTCTACCAGCAATCTGCTGCTGTCCGGACCCCATGAAGCACTAATTATGGGTTGTTCTTTGATACCGGTTTCCGAAGACTCTACAAGGCTGTCAAAATAAGGAGTCACTATTTGTGATATGGGTATAATCTCTTCAATGCTTACATTGAGATTTTCGGATGAAGCTGCAAAACATGTAGATATACTTGAAATTAGAAGGGTTAAGAATAAGATTATTTTTAGTGTTTCTGTCATACAAGTCCCTTGAAAATGTAAAGTTTGTTTATTTTTCAACTGATTCTGAATATTATGACGAAAATTACCTAAGGGGAAGGAATTTTGAAAGATATATCGGGTTATTCAACCAGCATACTCAAAAACCAGTAATCTGCGTACATCCTCCAACATCGTTCCAGAGCATATTTTAACCCTAAAATTCACATATTATCAACTCTTTATAAGTTTTCTGTCCATAGTCTCTAACAATCAACTCTACTAACTCATACGAGAAATTGTTACGAAAAGAAGGACTGGTCAGAAAAAAGGTATCGTAATACTTTTTATTGGAAGAATTTATCAAAAAAGTGAGTTTATCAGGATGTTTGTTTCGCTCCCTGAATCAGGACAAAATAGTAAATGTTTTATAACGCATTTTGAAGCGTTTTAGATTTCTCCTTTCCTCACCTACTCTGACTTAGAAATGAAAAAGTGACTCTTCAACATTTATGCCCCTTCAATAATTTTGAGGAACAGTTTCTGCAGGTTCATTTCTTCTTCTTCGAACATGGATACGGTACCGCCTGCGTTTTTAACGGCCTTTGCAATCTCTGTACGGAGTTTCATCTTAGTATGTACGTACAGAGTCCGATCCCGAATATCAAGAGCTGTCACACCCTCTACATTCTTTACGGCATCTGCAGCTGTGGAGGCAGGAATGTCTTGGACCTCAAGCAAATAATGCACGCCTTCCTTTTCCCTGATCATGTCCCGCAGGTCTTCCACGGACCCTACTGCCAGCAGCTTCCCTCTTGCAATTATTGCAATCCTGTCGCAGATCTCCTCTACTTCTGCCATAGAGTGCGAACTCAGAAAAACAGTAACTCCTTTGCTCCGGTTCAGGTCTTTTATAAGGTCCCGCATCATCTGGGCTCCAAGGGGATCGATGCCGCTGTAGGCTCATCAAGGAAAAGGACCGAAGGCTCATTGATCAAAGCCTGGGCAAGCCCGAAACGTTTTCGCATGCCTGTAGAAAAACCGCCTGTCTTCTGGTCGATGGCACGGCTAAGGCCCACGGTATCAAGCAGGTTCACAATCCGTTTTTCCCGTACATCGGGTTCGATATTGTAGAGTTTTGCATAAAAGCAAAGGTTCTGTCTTGCAGTGAGGTTTCATAAAAACAGGCAGGTTCGGGAAGGACTCCTGTCGTTTTCCTTATGTTGATTACCTCACGGATGATCTCGAAACCTGAAACTTTCCCGCTAATATCGTTCAGGACTGCAAGACGGGAGAAATCCGCTCCAACCGGAAGAGCATAAGAATAAGCAACATGATTAGCATAAGAAGGCTTTTTGCTTTATTTTCAGGCACTTATATCCGTCCTCAAAAATATCATGTATGTAACGATCAGGAAAATTTGTGGTCCTGCAAGTGGGCCTGTAAGGCTCAGCTACTCTACTGTAGCTACTTTAAGTCGTTGATTTTTCTCTCAACTAATAAGAAGAACTATTGTTCCCAAAATTTTACTCCATCTTGAATAAATATCTCTCTTTTTTTCCAAAAATATGTTCATTGTTAAATAGTTTATGTCAAAAGCCCCTATCAATTATGAAATAGAGTGAATATCGATTATTTTTTGCTTTAGAATAATAATAATAAGTGCGAATTGTTAGAGATTTTGGACATAAAAAATATATGCATGTAAAAAAATAGGAATTTATGGAGTTAAACCAGACGCGAAAAAACGATCGAACTCCAACTCCTAAAAGAAGTAAATCTGCATATTTTTAAGATTACTTAATACTTGCAGGTGTTGCGGCTGCCGAAGATCCTGATGCAGGATCAACGTGGAGTACAGCAAAGTCTTTCAGTGCGGTAAGTGGGTACAACTATGTTGATGGAACATTGTATTCAGGTGACAGCGCAGACTACTGGTACAGCAATATCGCTGCTGGTAGTACGGTTGATATATACCTTGATGGCACTTCACTGGACAAAGGAGCAATCGCTAACATGTATGAGGGTAACAGTTTACATAGTTTAATGAGGCATGTACAAGAAGGCATTCGTTCGGGTACTGATACCACTTTGAATACACCACCGGTATATGTTTCGATAACCGAATTATATTCCACTAGCAATCCCGGAGCCTATACTTTTTGTCTATACAAGAATTAAAATCAAATCTTCCATTCTGGTGCAAATACCAGAATGTATTCATTTTTTAACAGATTGTAAGCTAAATTCAGAGTTTTAGATGGGATTCCAAATGTTAAAAAATATGTTAATCTTATTTTTATTATCGCTTTCAGTTATTGTAGGATTAGCAAACCCTGCATCGGAAGATCCAAATATTAACGTTACATCGCTTGATGAAATTCTCCAGATAGAAAAAGGATTCATGACGATTTCAACGGAATGGAGTCCTGATGTGCAATATCTGCTGGTAACTTGCTCCAAATCGGATTCTCCTTCAACTAATATTGTTAAACATTATTTATTAGATACAAATTCCCATACGTTCGGAGAAATTGATTATGGAGTTCATGGCCCGGATACCAACGGCATATTGCAGGCAAAATGGACCCCTTCCGGTGACAAAATATGCTTTGAAGTTTCAGGATATGGACCAACAGGGCCAGGTAATTGTTATATCTTTTGCAACTCAGACGGTACGAATTTAAGGGGTGTAGGGACTAACTATACCGATCTTTCAAAGATATTAGAGAACCGTGGGGATATTGGTTCTCAAAGGAATCTGAAATGGAGTCCTGATTCTAGTAAAATTGCTTTTGAATGGCAAAAACCTGGAAATGCTTCAACTGGGGTATTTATCGCAAATGGAAATGGAACAAATGCCCATGAACTTTCTTCAGCTACATATCCACAACCTGCCTGGTATGACTCTGGCAAGGTCTTTATTGTTACCGATGAAGGAACTGTAGACCTGATCAATGAGAGCAGTGATTTGATTGATACTTTCCAGCCTGAGGACAAAGATGAAAAATATTGGGGATTTTCGCTCAGTCCTGACAGAAAAAAAATACTCTTAGTTTCAGGGCTACCGGATAGCTTCGATTTACA
Organism: Methanosarcina acetivorans C2A; assembly: GCF_000007345.1. Classification (NCBI taxonomy): domain Archaea; kingdom Methanobacteriati; phylum Methanobacteriota; class Methanomicrobia; order Methanosarcinales; family Methanosarcinaceae; genus Methanosarcina; species Methanosarcina acetivorans. The sequence goes on from NC_003552.1 coordinate 1,825,116, forward strand.
TACGTATATCTCTGATACTGATGGTTCAAACTTAAAAGGAAACGTTTCTTTTTATGATGGAGACAATCCAGAAGATACCAACATCTTGACAAAAGAATATTGGCAGCCAAATGGTTCTCTTTTGCTGGTAAATCAGAACAGGAATCTGTATATTGTAGAAGGAAATGAAAACAACAAGCGTCTTTTGTATGAAGGCAATGCCAGTGAACCCCAGTGGTTCCCTGATGGGAAGAAAATATTATTCGTTGAAAACAAAAACAAGCTGTATTCAATTGATATTGATGGGACCAATCTGTCCTTTATCACTAATTTCGGGCCGACACCATCTCATTCCTGGTATAATTCAGACAAAATCGATCGTTTTTCAATTTATTCAATAAGTCCATCCGGTGATGTTATTGTATTTGCTTCTGCCCTTAACCCAGATACAGGAAAATTTTATAAAAATGAAACTGATAAAATTCTTGAAAGTGAGAATGACTCATCTAAATATTCAAGCATTGCTGCCCCTTTGTTTATTGTTAATTGCAATGGTTCTAGTCTCACTCAGGTGACACCCACAACAAAGGGTAGATTCGATATGCTCCGAAGGTGGAGACCTGATGGAAAACAATTTACGATTGAGTCTTATTCCCTTTATAGAACTGATTGGGAAGACTCTCTGGTCGATTTAAACAATCAAAACTCTTCTTCTATGTGGACTAATATGACTGTAACGAAAATTATAGAAAGAGAGGACCCTGCTACTGTCGGTAAAGCTCAAAATAGTGAGTCCAACTCTATAAACACATCACAGGTTACTGAGAATAAGGAAACAACTAATAAATCTCCTTCATTTATGTTTTTACAACTGTTTGTTTGCATAATGGGAGTCTGGTTACTGCATAAAGCCCGGGAGCAATGATATTGTGGACAAAAACAGCGTTTTAACAATTGCGCAAAAAGAATTCTCAGACAAGTTGTATGAACCCAGTTTTATTATACTGCTAGCTATCTTTACGGGCACTGTATTTGCATATTTGCAAAACCGTGCAGGTGGAGATAATTTTGGAGACGTTGTCCAAGTTATTGCAGTATTTTTTCCATTAATGGGAATAGCCCTTGGGTATGACGGAATAATTAAAGAAAAAAATAGCAAAAGCCTCAATGTTTTATTGACACAACCGGTTTTCAGGGATAATATTATTACAGGCAAATTTCTGGGGATTTCAATGACCCTTGCTCTTGTAGTATTTTTTTCCCTTACGATAATTGCAGCTTCGGATTTCCTAATTTCTGGAAAAATAGCTGAGTTTGATTCCCTCTTACGGCTGTTTATTTTTGGGATATTTACCTTTCTTTATCTTTTACTTTTTGCCACATTTGGGCTTTTTACTTCAGTCTGGTGTAAAACAGAAATTGAATCCCTTACCTTTGGAGTTTTTGTCTGGATCAATATGTGTTTCGCCCTTGGACCCACTATAATAATGCTGGCATCTTTCGCGTCAGGTCAAACACTGTTTGATATGACAAAAGAATTTGCTTCTACAGCATCCTTATTTTATAATATCTCACCTTTGCATCATTTTGCTGAGGTAATTGTTGGAGCCCAAGATTTGAGTTTTTATGGAGGGTTCAATGTTCAGTCTGACGTACATGGATTTCTGGACACTCAGTATACATTACCTTATCTGCTTGGATTTTATTGGCAAAACGCGATAATTTTGTTAATTCTCCCATTTCTGTTTCTTGCGGCTTCATACATTTCATTTTTGAGAGATGATATTTAAGGAGGGAAAATTGTGGAAAAGATCTCAAATATCGAAGTAATAGCCCAAAAAGAATTTACTGACCATCTAAAAAGTCCTGTATTCCTTTTATTTACAGCCACTTTCATGCTGGTTGTCATTACCTGGTCGTATGTACAGGGGACGGAAGTTGAATATACTTTGAATGTTCTTGGCAGTCCTGACTTAATGAGAGGGTTTGAAGGAGTAGCAGAGGTTGTCGGCCGTTTTGCGCCAGTTATGGGTATAGTACTGGGTTTTGATGCAATTGTCAAAGAAATAAAATCCAGCTCTATGAATGTTTTACTGACACATCCTGTTTTCAGAGATAATATAATTCTTGGCAAAATCCTGGGATCAGGCTTGTGTATCTTGCTGGTGCTCTTCTTTTCCATCAATCTGGCAACCGGAGTCATGCTCATGGCTTCTGGTCTCCCAGTTACTATGCAACAAATCATAAGGATTGAGATATTCGTGATTTTGACTTTTTTTTATTCTTTAATCTTCCTTGCAATCTCTATAATGATTTCGACAATAGCAAAAAAATCAAATAATTCCCTTATGTTCAACCTTATTTTCTGGCTTATCATAACGATATTGCTTGCCAAGTTAATCTTTGTTGTAAGTTATGCTTTTTCTGAAGATCTTAATACAGCAAATGGCCAGACTCAGATCATCAAGAACTTCTTACCTGATTATCATTTTACTTCAACTGCTGTGGGAATCAAAAGTACTGATACAGGAATGACTTCTGGAATAGGAGGGATATTTGATACCCGCTATACACTGGGAGCCTGGGCATGGGAATTCTGGCCCAACCTGGCCTATCTTTTTGTGCTGCCATTCATCTTGCTTATAGGCTCAGTACTCGCATTTATGAAAAAGGACATAACGTACTGAAAAAAATGTTTCCACAGAGGAAGCTTTTGATTTAATGGTATAGACATTAGTATCATTTTCATTCTGGTGCTATACCAGAATAGTTATTTTTTAAGTCTCAAATGATGTTCAAAATATAGATGAAAAGGCAATGTCGCGAATTTGATGTAAATTCTAAGTCAACTTTTTGTGTACTGTGTGTAATTTTATTCTTCCGATATGCAAATCCCGATAAACAGGATTTATACTGTATATCGTACTCCTGCCTGCTTTATCTTCTTCAATAAGGCCTGAATCCTTTTATTTTGTCATATGCAAGTTCATTGAAGCTCTGGAAATTCTTATTTTTCGGGAAGATTGTTGTTAGTATTGCATCCTTTATACAAGAGATTCTGGCTTACCTGAATGCGTCGGAATAAGCCCCTGCTGTCCGGGTTCGACAGGAATTAAGGGTTTGATTCACCTGGATTCCATAAATGGACCATGATTTCTCTGGGGAGTTCACAATAATGGAGTAATACTATCGATTGCTCTCAGAGAAGGACAAAACTTCTGATCGAATTCTGTGTTTTGTCTGTCATCTACTCACTTCACAAAGTAATATCCTTCCTGAGAAATGCAATGAAATCTATTACGAATAGTATAACCGGAGTCATTATCAGCACTACAATGTTCATCCAGAATTCTCTTAAACATTGAGTGAGAGTATATTCAGTATCAAAAATCCCTCTTATGGTTGGTTCTACGTTAACTCCCATAAAACTCAAATCAGCTCTTCCAGTCACAGCTTCTGCATAGTGATGCAGTGGTGATATATTCAAAAGTTGTGTGATCAATAAATCTTCATTCGATGTTTGACCTGTCAATATGGCAACAACTGTCTTGATAATTGCACCAAGTAATATGCAGATAAAGATCCATACAATAATGTTGCAGGTTAGTGAATCAGTGGAGTTTTTTACTATCGTGGAGATTAAAACTGCAATTCCCAAAAATGTCACTGCATAGAAAAATGTGAAAATAGTGAACACAGCTATTCTGATTAGTTCCGTATATCCGATCTCGACTCCATAGAAGATCAAGAGTGTTCCTACAGATACAAAAACCGAAAATACGATTATAGCAGCTACCAATAACGTTGATCCGAGTAATTTCCCTGCGAGAATATTATCTCTGAATAGTGGATGAGTTAGCAACACATTCAGTGATCCAGATTTCTGTTCTCTGACAACTGCATCGAATCCCAGAGCTATGCCAACCAATGGAGTAAATTGGGATATCATTTTGACATGAATGCTACTTAAGAGAACTGAATTGTTACCATACGCCATGGAACCGACCATCACGGAACCAAGCATATACGTAGAGGCAAATACTATTACTGTATATGTCGCAAGCAACACCAAAAATCCATCATCTTGAAGATGGTCAGCAGCCTCTTTTTGAGCAAGCACAAGTACATTATTATTTTTCATTCGAGTTACCCCATGTCCTTTGATACATCCTGGCGCAAAAACATTATAAATGCTATTATAATTAAAAAAATAGGAGTAATAATTAAAATTAGAACATTTATCCAGAGTTCATTCCACCACTGCTTCAGCGTATATTCCATGTCAAATATCCCTCGCACGCTTGATCTCTCACTTGAAACACCTAACAAACTCAAACCAGACACACCACTTACCGCCATAGCATAATTATGTTCTGGTGACAATTTTTGAATATCTGCATTCAGTTCTAAAAAACGTTCATTATCATCTAAATCAGTGGGTTTATGCCCAGTTATAATAGAAGCGGTGGTAGTACTAATCATACCAAATACAATACATAATATAACCCAGATCGCTATGTTGTATACCAGTGATTTTGTTGCATTTTTTGTCACAATAGAACTAAGTATACCAAGTGACAAAAATATTGATAGATATAAGTATGTAAGAATTGCAAAGATTACCAATCGGTTTAGAATTGGTGAACTTAACTCGGTTCCTGATGCCAAAAGTATTGTTCCGAGAACTGTGAAAATTGATATAAATACTACCAGAACTAGTGTAATCATTGCTCCAAGTGTTTTTCCAGCAATGATATTATCCCTATATATTGGATGCGTCAGAAGCACATTCAAAGATCCGGACTCCCTCTCTTTGCTAATTGCATCGAAACCAAGTGCAATTCCCATAAACGGCAAGAAGAGGGAAACAATTTGAGAGATATCAAGATAACCTCTGGATATGGCATTCCCTTCTGGCCCAATTCCAGAACCATAACTTAAAGAAAAAACAATAATTGTGAATACAAACATAAGTATTGCGAACCCTGGGCTCCATATATTGTCTGCAAATTCTTTCTGGGCAATCACAAACATATTCCGATATTTTTCCACAATTGACCCTCACATTATTTTTCCATATGTATGCAGACGAATACAATTAATACGCCCATTAATGCAATAATTGCAGGAAATCCAGGTAGTTCAGAAGTATTTGCAGTGGCATCTTCAGTAGTATCTATTTTTGAATGTTCATCCATATCTTTTTTGATTATCGCCGTTTCGGATGCAGTACTGTTTGTGTAATTTTTGGCAGATATTTGTGTGTGGGTACCTTGTTCATGTATTTCGAAAATAATATTATCTACAGCAACGAAGCGTCCGGATGGGTCCAAACTGAGCCTATCAAAATTCTTCGATGGTAGTGGTATGTCCCAAGTATCATGTGTGCTGGTGTTTAGTACTGATAACTTATAATCCGTAGCAAATAGCACATCTGCGCCTTCCCAGGTGTAATAGGGCACATTCTCAATTGTCAATCTGTCTGATTCGTTGAGCAAAAACAGGTCATACGTTCTTATATAAGGTGGAGTCGTGGAGTTGGGATTAAGGCTGGTTGCTGATATATAACCGTTAGGGGCTACCATCCCATCAATTATTTTATCCTTCTTGATCAGTTTTTTCATCTTGCCGGTTATTGAGAGAGAGTATAGTGCACAAGAATCATCAGAACATTTTTTAACTAAAATCTTTTCACTGTCCGGGTACCATTGTATCACCCTTGACGAACCCGAAGTAAAAGTTGTGATTTTTACAGGCTTCTCCAGGTCTTCATCCGCAACATATATATCGTAACTGACATCGTCAACTTTTTCTGATGTTTTAATCTCATAGAAAATTAATCTTTTACTATCCGTACTCCATTTTTCGCCATACATTCCAACATACTTTGCAGAATAGATCTGATTAAATTCTCCATTTTCAATATCTAAAGCGATAATATCCTGACCGTTTTTTAAAAATACGATTTTCTTACCATCCGGAGACCATTCCATATCAGTTATTTCTGCGTCATCACCCGAGATGCTAAAATTTAACTCATTTTTTTCATCCAGATCGTAAATGACAATTTCTCCAGGTACGAGTGCAGCAAATTTATTTTCTATTGGGGACCATTTGAAGTTAGCTAAGTCAGATTCTAAACCTGTTACTTTTGGATCTAATTCTACCTTTTGAATAAGGTTTAGATCTTTTGACATAACATAAAGATTGACAGATTTTATCTTATACATTCTTCCTTTTACCCACTCCACATATGCAAAATAATCGCCAGATTGGCTCCATAAAGGTGGATTAATTGTTATTCCACCGCGACTGGAAATAAATTCTGCCCATGCAATACGCTTTATTCCGGAACCGTCCGTATTTGCTGCATAGAGTGCACCTACACAGCCATATAAATCAGGTTTCCCTTTCGGATATACATTGACAACTACATTAATCAGCATATGACTGCCGTCAGGGCTCCAGATTATATCAAAAACGGGTTTATTTCCGATCTCAAGGCGGTTCGTGTCGACAAGACCAATGATGTTTTTGCCCACTGTCTGATTCAAGTCAGACACTACGCTTACATTCGTCTGGTTTAAGCTATCGCTTGCGGAAACTGGTTGAAAAGATATGCAAACCAGAGCAATGAACATCAGTGTTAATGGGATCTGCTTATTGAACATTTCACTTTCCTCCATTGACATAGGTTAAGGATTCCGCTTGCCTGTATGCTATCGATTTTGGAACAGAGATTAATTCGTAATTTCTGGCACAACATCTAAATCGATACCTTATTCCATTCTCAATCAAAGCAAATTATGGGTAACTGTTGCGTAGATAAAGATAATTTATAATGATCCCCGTTTAATAACTAGCTCATGAGTCATCATACTTATTGAGCGATATTAATCAATGTATTATGATATAATATACATATCTAGCTTTAGAATTCAGAATTCATACATAGAAGCATAAATCGATAATCCAATGTAGTTCTTAAAATCAAACCTGTACAAGCATGAAATATAAAAAATAAGAGAAAGGATGGATCAAACTTCTAAGGCCTGAGAAAGTATAAGACTTATTAAATATTCCAAAGATATTAGTTCAATCCTGTATCACTTTTTCCTGAGTTTCCAGCTTCCATACAAACAGATCAATCCGCCCAATAATCCAAAACCTGGAGTAGAATTATTTTCACTTGATTTATCCCCACTGGAGCTAGTTTTATTAGCAGACTCAGAATCGTTATTGTTTAAATTATTGATTTCACCAGTGTTTTTTTCTCCGGATGCCAACAAATTTGTTTCTTTCCCAACCGTTTCTCCGTCTTCAATCATTTCTTCATCAAGTTGTAGATATCCGCTCTCTGCAAAAGCAACCGGAATATCAGTCACATTTTGTTTTCTTGCTTCTTCATCAATTATCTGGTAAATCTCTTCAACTAAGACAGCTTTTTCTTCAGAAGGTAAACCATCGTAAATATCTACAAATAATCTGGTGAGTTCAATTCCATATGCTACTACCTGACCTCTGTCAAAATACAGTGCGATTTTTCCTTCCGTACCGTTTTTAATCTTTTCATAGCTACCCTTCAATGAAACATGTTTTATAAGCTACAGGAAATAAAAATTAAGTGCAATGCCTTTTCAAACTTTAAGAGGGTGAACACCTAAATCAGATACAACCTCCGAAAGTGGTGAGAAATAAGCATTACTATTTAATGAACCGTGGAGAATTCCTATGATATACAAGTTATCATTTGACATGCGATATACTGGAGCTCCACTATCTCCTCCCGCAGAACTATAACTTGCCTTTACCTGATTACAATACATCCACCTCTCTTGATTTACTGTAACACCGATACCTGTAATAGTTCCACTTGTCTCACCAGTACTTATCCTTGATTAGCATTACCAGTACACTTTATATAAACCCCAAAGTTTTTCACCAGATCATTTAACAATCAAATTTGATGTGAAAATTATGACCATATTTTTAGAAGTAATATTTAATATGAAGAGTCATTTGATTCCCTGGTAGAAATCTTAAATATATGGAAAAGCCGCGCTCTTCAAAGGCATTTTTATTTTTTTTGGAATGAGATCTGATTATTTGGAATACAAAAACTACAGTAAGGGCTACATTCTTAATTGACATGTTTCAGGCATGTAATCCAGAATCAACTAATTTTATATTACTAAATCTTCTTTGGAAATAAAAATATGAACTTGCTACCTGAAAATTAAAGGTTTATTCCGGTAGCGTCAAAAAATGTGTCTTCCAATGTGAGAGAATTTTCTCTAAGTTTGAAAACCCGGCTTTCACTTTCATTCTCCGATTATATTCAAAAAAATAGAAATGAGTAAACCTTTCCTATATCAGAATAAAAGATTGAAGTTTTCATTTCTTTTTAAGCGCAAGTGACTTATTTATTACAACATTCTAAAATATTGTGTATTGAGGTATCTCCAAATTAAAGGAAAAGGACTTATAGTCAAACTTTTAGTTTTTCGGGATGTTTCCGATAGCGATTTGTAAATCTCAGTAATTATAATAACAATCGGGGCTACTATTATGCTAAATCCTAATACCTTGACAACCGAAGCCACCAATCTGCCGAAATTTGTTTGCAGAACCGTATCTCCATATCCAGTAGTAAGAAGTGTTGTGATAGCCCAGTAGACACTTGAGGATCTACTGATAAAACCGCCAGTTTCTCCTTCTACAAAATATATTAGAACCCCTGAGATTAGCGTCAAACTCAGAATCGTAAATAGAAATGCAATTATTTTGCGACAACTCCCATGAAAAATTCTTATAAGAAGGTTGCTTGAAATTATACTACCACCAATCAAATTTTTACAGTAAAATTATTTAATAGTTGTATGAACACTGAATTATATGAATAAAAATCAGATCCTGTTTATGGGAAGGTTCAGAATATAAATCCAGGTATATTATGAAATTTCAGCAAGAAACCATTATTTTAAAGTGCTTTCCTTTAATTGAACCTTTATTAAAAGGATTTCATGTACGTTTTTTCGATTAAATCCCGATAAACAGGATTTATACTGTATATCGTACTCCTGCCTACTTTATCTTCTTCAATAAGACCCGAATCCTTTAATTTTGTCATATGCCAGTTCATTGCAGCTCTGGAAATTCCTATTTCTTGGGAAAGGTCGCCGTTGGTATTGCATTTATTATGCAATATGTTCAAGATTATATTGCGGGTCATCTCATTTTGAAGGGATGAAATAACCAATTTTTCATTCTCTCCATATGTGAAATTATTCTGGAAATATCTGGTATTTCCGTGATTGCTGTGAGCCTCAATCAACTTTTTTTCTTCCAGAACGTTGAGATGATAGCGCAGAGTCCCTCTGTTAATATCCAGATTATTTGCCATCTCACTGATACAGGTTCCGGGATTAACTTTAATAAATGAAAATATGAATTTTCTCTTTAAAACCCCAACAGCATTTGAATGATCAGCTACTCGAAATCCGAGTATTGCGAAAAGAAACTTTGCAGGAAGAACCACTATATCTACTATCGACAGTATGTTCATTACAGCTAACCAGAGTAGAAAATGCCAGTATGGTTCTATAGTGTCCTCTACTATCTGTACATCTTCTCCAGCTACAGATGCTCCAAATTCGTCGCCTGGAGCTGGAAGTACAATATATTCTGTAGCTTCGGCTGTCAATATAATAAATAAAGAGAAAAAGCAAAGGAGATAGAGTCTCCTATAATTAATGTAATGCAACACTAAATGTGTAGTCCTCGGTTCCACTGACTGATTCTCCATAGACTTTGAACTTCCAGGTTCCCTGTTCTATGTATCCCTGAGGAGGGTATATATTAAAACGTATCCGAGCGTCATCATTATCATGGAAAGTTCCGATTTTGCTTCCAGACGGAGTATAAATACTAAGAGTCAGGGAATCACTCGTATCTCCCCAGTCTAAATCCACTTCAAGATAATTTACTCCGGAGCCTACATTTACATTATGAGTTATGGTCTGTCCCTGAGTTATATACTGAGTTGACCGTAAAGAAGAGATAGTCTCTGTACCAGGAGAATTTTTTACCCAGGGACTAACAATGTACTCTATTCCAGCAGAAGCCGGAGAATCTTCCGTGTCAGAATTTTCCGCGTGTTCCTCTTCGGCTGAAACCGCAGGCACAGCCATCAATCCTATAATTATGCATAATACACATATTTTCCAGGCTTTCATAGTATCACCCAAAAAACCTAAAAAGTCCAGACATATAAGTTTTATGGCCATAGTCTTTAACAATCAGTGCCACCTCTCAGAATTAGCGTTATCTTTTTTTATGAAAAAGTATTGTAAAAAGAAAGAAAACTCCCCGAGAAAAAGACATCATAAGACCTTTTATCCTGCATTACTTAGCAAAGAAATGAGAGATTATGAGAATGTATTTTCATTCTCAATGTCAGAATAAAATCGTAAATATTATAAACTATTCTGAGACAACTATAAACTGTTTTCAAGCTCATATTCTTATTTTGCACTCATAGAATTCCATGATTTCCATGATAATAAGAAATCTGGTCGTTTGAATTGCGCCCTACAGGATATGATAACACTCTTTTTGTTTTATTGTTACACAATTAAATGCTCCCTGAAGTAAACAGCAGTTGATATATCAGGTAAACAATATACAGGCCTGCTGGGATTCCGACAGTAAGGGAAGAATTCTTAATTGACATGTTTCGGGCATGTAAAAGTGCAAACACCCAGATGTACGCAGATAGTAAGGCACATAAAATTCCAATTATTTGTGATGTGTAATAGAAGGGATTGTTTGAGAAGACCTGTCTTATGCCCTGTACCATGATTTGCGGGCCCATTGATGAAAAATCTACTGAAGACAGCAATTTATACGATACGACAAAGCTTATGAAACCGCTAAATATTAGTGGTACAAACCCGTAACTCACGAATTCCAGAGTCCTCTTAAATGAACCTGTTGAATGAAACAAAGATGATATTAAATACAGGATCCCAGCCAGTATAAACCATGTTAAAAATGTTCCAATCAAACCCCCAAGGACACCTCCAGCGGCACCCGCGAATATTGCTATAGAAGAAAAAGATGAGCCAGATGAGCCAAGGTCGGAAGAAAGTGATTCTCTAAACATATTCATGACAAGTAAACTTGAAGCTATTGCAAGTGCCGAGTATACAAGTAATATCAGGGCAGGATACTTAAAACTGACTTCATTTTTCGATTTCCTGCTGAAAAACGAATCCGGGTTAAATAATAGACTATTTAGATCTAGGTTATCCATATTTTTTCCACCGTTAGAAGTGTCATTCAAGAAGTGCGAGATCACTTTCATAGTTTCAATATATTTACTTAAACATTTCTACTGAATTTTGTTGTTTTCAATTTTTCATTCATAGTTAAGTCATTATTCTCAAATCAAATAATATAAGTGTTAATTTTTGCTTATTTCCCAATTGTTTCTGAGTCTTATGAAAAAATTAAATATAGAGTGAATTTAATGAGATACTTCAAGTTATTCAAAACTGATAATCTGTTCGAGTTATTTATAGCTGGTAATCTGTTCGAGTTACTCAAAACCGGTAATCTGTGTCGTCCTTAAAAGATCATTCCGGAGCAAATTTGAATTCAAGTATTCACTTATAAACAACTCCTTATAAATTTTCTGACCGGAATCTCTAACAATTCAGCACTACCAGTGTTTATGATAAGTTGTTACAAAAAGAAATTATGTTCAGAAAAAGGCATCAAAAGATCTGTTATCAAGAATATTTCGTCAAAAAAGAGAGAAAATGAGGGTGTGTTTCATCCTCTGCGTCAGGATAAAATCTGAAATTTTTTAGATAGCCTCTAAAAGGATTTCAGAGGAGCTGCTTTCCGGCTCCTGCACCGGATTTGCACTCATAAACATCGGTGATTTTCATAACGGCAAGGGCTTTTGCAGGGAACCTGTCTCCCAAACTCTTGACAGCTTTGTACATCTTCTCATAGTCTTCCCCATCGGTTTTGATCTCAAAATCCCCTTTTATCTGGTAGCAACCTTTGACCTCAGGCCCCCAGACATAGATTGAACCTCTCGGGTTTTCTTCAAGGTTCTGGCGGGTCTTATGGAAAAAATTGTCCGCAATCCAGATAGTCTCTCTGTCATCCTGAAGCTTGCAAAAGCCAATTGGGATAACATTCGGTTCTCCGCTTTTCGAAGCGGTTGCAAAGGGAAAAATCTTCATTTTTGCAAAATCCTCTACCATTTCATTGCTCAATTTGACCATTCTCATCACTCCGTCATTGAATCTTTTTTATTAGAATAAATACTTATACGTAACCTTATTTAAACTAATTAAGTTATAAAGTTGGTGATGTTTTGAAATATAATGAATTAAAGGACGATGCATATATAAAAAACTGGTTATCAGGAATTGGAGCAAAAACAACAACCAGAGAAGGCTATACTGATAGTTTAAGAGCTTATACTGAATTCCTGAATAAGATTCCTGAACAAATCATCATCGAATCTGAAGAAGACATAAAATCCGGTAAGCTGATGAGGGAAAGAAGGATTTTCAACGAAATAAGGGAGTTTAGAGAATCCTTAGAGTCATCTGATATAGCCCCAATGTCGATAAAAGCTAGATTGACCGGTGTAAGAAGCTTTTTTAGTTTTTATAATATCCAATTGCCTGTTTTACCCAGATCGGCTACTAGTGCAAGGCCATTGATGGAAAATAGAGCAATTCCAACAAAAGAAGATATCAGAGAAACACTAACCGTAGCTGATCACTTAGAGAAGGCATTAGTTCTTACTGGCATTTCAAGTGGCCTCTCCATAAACGAAATTTCAAACTTAATGGTAAGGGGATTTATGGAAGGTTATGACGAAGAAACCGGAATAACAACCCTGCACCTTATTAGGGAAAAAGTGGGATATGAATTTTATACATTCTTAACTCCTGAAGCTTCGAGGGCTATATGGAATTATCTGGAATATAGAGGAAGGACAACTGAAAAGAAAGACAAAGTCAGACAAAGCCAGTTACTAAAACAAAAAATAAAATACGACAAAAAAGGTAATCCAACGGGATACCTGTTCATTAACCGCTATATACCCTATGAATATCTTGAATGTAATAACGAAAAAGAAGCCGAAGAGCTCAGAAAGCTTAACACTAAAAATATACAAAAGATTTATAGAGAACTTAATGAAAAGGCAGGAAAATCAAACCCGTTAGGTGAACGAAACCTGGTAAGATCACATAACGTAAGGAAGTTTTTCAACAGCACAATGTTAGCTAATAGGGCTGAACTTTTTTTTGTTGATTTTTTAATGGGTCATCAAATCGATGGTACCCGAGACGCCTATTTCAGGGCTGATCCGGTTTCACTGAGGAAAGAATACGAGAAATATATTCCCTACCTCACTATAGAAAAGACATTAGATCCAACTGAACACCCAACTTTTATTCAGATGAGAAAAGATGCTGATGCATATAAACGGGTAGCGGATATTGCATCTGAAGAAAGGAAGGCGGAGCGGGAAGAATTGCAAAATTTACGAACGGAAATTGAAAACATGAAAAAGAAAGAGGACATTAAAAAAAGCACTATAAACTTCAACGATCCCGATATCCGGGCACAGTTATTAAAGTTTTTAACCGATAACCAGTAACGGAATTCTAGCTTTATACTTCTTTAGTTCTATATATAGTGTATTTATAACTCCATGATTTTTCTAAATATGATAATCTATGTATTAGTAACTATTACTTTATAGATTAACAAAAACTATTTATGCATAATATTTCATATGTAAATACTGGTGAATGGTAGCAGGAGGTGAGACTATAGTAAGAATGGTAGGAAATAAGGCATCAATCAGTTTATATTTAGATCTTGATGTTCTGGAAAAGGTTGACGAGAAGCGAGGATTAATAAAAAGAAATACGTACTTGGCCAATCTAATTAAAAACATTATCGACGCATAACGACTTTTTTGGATACATATCGACTATATAGCTGAAAGCATCGAGGAATTCACATGAAACAATTCAATTTCAGAAAAAGAATTGCAATATTGCGAATCCATGTTTACAGAGCGCGAGGTATGGAATCGTTTTGGAATCGCGCGATATTTGAGAAAGGTAGAGCGGCGCAGGCCACACTCGATCGGATTTACGAAGCCAGGGAAATCATTCAGAACATGAGTAAAAAAATTAGCAGATCAACAAGAGAACACGTGTCAACAAGAGATGACGCACGTTCCCGATGTGTTATAGGTATATTCAAAAGTCGACTACGCGCAGCACATCCGACGTACAACTGCCGGAGAGTGGTCTAATGCAGGCTACTAATGTAACTTTTAAACCCTCAACCGTTGTGTATTTCAAGAATCTTTTTTCAGAAAACAAGAACATAGTAGAGCAGATGCTTCGGTCCGAGGACCTAATGGAACGAGCGATCGCAAAAACAATTATGACAGCGGCAGGAGTGACTTAAAAAATGCTAGAATGTCAGAGCCGCCCCTTTAGGACCCGAGAGGCGGCAAATCTCGAAAACGTTCTTGAATTTTTAACGAAAAGCAGTTTCTTGATAGAGACAATTGTTCTATCTATCATATATAGTCACAGTCGGGTATATAAATTATACGGGTATGCAAGAAGACCAATCCCGGAAAGCGGAAGATTCGAAGATGAGGGGACTAAATAATGGTCTCCGAAACCAATCCATCTTTTGATTTTAGCGCGATTCCAGAAGACATGAGGGGGTTTAAAAATTGGGTCTTGTGGAAGTACGAACCCCGGAAAGACAACCCCAACAAACCCGCAAAGGTTCCGTACCGGACACGAACCCAGAAAGCCAGAGTATCCAACCCGGTAACATGGTCAAACCTTGATTATGTGATCCGGCAAATAACAAGATACCCAGAAAAGTTTGACGGTATCGGATTTGTATTCAGTGAAAACACCGGATTAGTGGGTGTCGACTTCGATCATATCAGGGTCAATGAAACCGGGGAGATTGACCCAGTCGCACTGGAAGAAATAAGGGCACTAAACTCATATACGGAAATTTCCCCTAGTGGAACCGGTGTTCATGTAATCTGTAAAGGGGTTATGCCTGCAGCAGGTAGAAGGCAGGATAACCGGGAAATGTATAGCGATAGTCATTTCTTAACCTTTACAGGTGACAAGTTACCAGACACACCGACAACCATAAACGAAGCCCAGGAAGCAATAAACACCTACTATGAGAAATGGTTTTCCAAATCAACCGACGACAAAACCCTAAGCAATGAAGCAAAAAAGGTAGTAAAATCTCTGAAAGCCAGTAAAAAACTTGGAGCCAAATTTAAACGACTATTCGACGGGGATATATCGGACTATGACAACGACCAGAGCCGGGCGGATATTGCTCTTATGGGCATGGTCTACAGGGGATGTAAGGACCGCACCGTGACCATTGAAATATTCAAGGCGTCCAAACTCGGAGAACGCGAAAAGGCCAAACGGGAAGATTACATTACGCGAACCATTGAAAATGTCATTCAAAACGAGGCTTACGGCAGACAAACCCGTAAAAACGCAGGTGTTGAAACCGAAGAAGACAGGGACGCCGAAGAAGACATCGATGAGGATGAAGCAAAATTCATTGATACCGACATTGATGAAAGGGACGTTGATCCGGCACTCATAGCAAAAGCGGAACGACTCGCGGAAAGGATACTTTCACACGGAAACCCGATAAAATATATAATGAAAACTGTAGCCCGTAAACATGTAGGCGATGTAAACACCATTGAAGCCATCGCGCTCGCAATCGGTTGCCAATCATGTCAGAATACATCCGGTATACAGGTATCAGTAAACGGTGAATCAGGATCAGGAAAAAGTCACGGCTTAAAGGTGTATATGCATTTAGTACCAGCCGCCGATAAACGAAAAGGAAGCCTAAGCTCGAAATCCGCATATTACATGGACCTTAAACCGGGAACGGCGATATATTCAGATGACACCGATCCGGATGAGTCTATGCAGGAAGTAATCAAAAGATCAACCACAAATTACCAGGAATACACATTCCACTACACTGTAAAAGATCAATCAGGGGTATCCGTTGCAATTCCACCGCGCATAAATTGGTTTTTAACGAGTGTAGAAAGTCACGTTTCAGACCAAGTTTTAAATCGGCAATTGGTATTCGAGACGGATTCGAGCTACAAGCAAAAAAAGGCAATCAACGAAGTCCAAAAACGCGAGTTAATGCGGGGGGAAAACGAGACCGAAGTGAACCTCGGGGTACTCATCTGCCGAAGGATGCACGCCAATCTCAAAGAAGTTCTATTTAAAGTGAAAATACCATTCGCCGACAGAATCGAGCTTGATGATGTGAGTAACAGCAGAATACTACCACTTTTTGCAGATATGATCATGGGTTATACCCTATGGCACTGGAAACAAAGAACGATAGACACAGACGGTAAACTACTGGCAACTGAGGAGGATTTCCATAAAGCAAAAATGCTTTTTGTGTCTAGAGCTGAAAACACAGTAACGAAATTAACAAAAAATGAAAGCAAGATCATAAAAAGTATTTTAGAACACGGTGAAGAAGGTGCTACTATGAACGAAATAGCGGACGACACCGGATTGGATTATGGAACTGTCCAGCGTATTATACTCGGAAGGAAAGACAGGAATACTAAGGGATTGATGGGGAAGGTTAAAGGGTTGAGACAGGAACATTTAAACGAAACGGAATACGACCGTGATGCAGTAGGAACACTGATAAAAAGCAAAGGTAGAAAAGCAGATCGTATAAAACTAACAAATTACAACTACCATGAATTCGGACTGGGGGCATTTGACTTTATCAGGTTAAAGGAACGAGTCGACTGATATTTATTACCCATTTTTTGAGTCGACCGATATTTATTACCCATTTTATACCCGTTTTTTTCCCTTTTTTTCCCATTTTTCGCCCAATAAATCGATAGCGGTAGAATTCTTCGCCCAAAAACCCCAAAAAATGAAATATACAAAAAAAAAGTAAAATTTTATTTTTTATATTCTAACAGTATAAAAACATACAATAAGTTAAAAAAAATTAATTTTAAAATTTTCTTATCATTTTTTTATTTATGGGCGAAGAATTACAAGTTTTAAAAATAAACAGTATCTACCTACCTAATAATAATAAATTTTAATGGGAGAAGAATGGGTATAAAATGGGCGAAAAAGGGCGAAAAATGGGAAAAAAATACGGTTGACACGGTGGCAATAATATAAAGCAAATACAATAATAATATGATGTCAATTGATAACGTTTACCCACAACAACCCACCACACTGTGTATTGGGGGTGGGGAGAAGCACAGTTGTGTTGGTGTTGGTGTTGGTGTTGGTGTTGGTGTTGGATGGGTGATTACAAACAAGCGGCTTTTTTAAAAATGTAGAGGAGAGGAAAAAAGAAATCACGTTAAAACGGGGTATTTTTCAACGTTTTTTAAGACATCCGGGTTACTAATAACGTCGATTTTAATTTCCAGGTACACAACTTCCCCGCATTCCGGGCAATGAAATTCAATAATCATGTTCACCATACCCCATAAGCGAACCCGTTAAAACTGCCATGTAACACCACCTCGGACCGTGGGCGTTTGATGGTGATTTCGATATAATGTACACGGACTTTATCACCGAGGGTAACTTTACGCATCTTCCCATTCATTTTAAATTTAAGGTCCCAGGGCGGGATTTTGTCTTTTTTATAAGTCATGTGCCCTGATTTGCCTCTGAGACCGGTGACTAGTGCGCTCAACTTTTCCTCAGCTTCGTGTGTTAGATCTTTCTCGATATCATGCATTATTCCGACGACTAAATCTGCTTTCTCAATTTTTTTCATTGTCATGTTCCTCCGGTATACTTACCTCTAAGGTTATGACTTTGAGGTAACTTGAAGAATATGACCGGGTGTATAAATAACTTACGTCAGAAGTAATGTTTCTAAGGTGTATACATGGATTATATACTTTAAAGTAATTTTGTTTACCATGGCTAAACGCGAAATTCAAATAACTGTTATCGAATGCACATGCGAGCGGTGTGGTCATGTATGGCAGGCAAAGTTAGAAAATCCAGTGATCTGTCCCAAGTGCAAAAGTCCGTATTGGGATGTACCAAAAAAGAAAAAGTAACACGTGGCGATATCATGAGCGCCTGAAAACTGAAACGGCAGAAAAGTTTAAAAAGTAATTATATTATTGATTCATTTCTTCTTTTATTTTTATATTCTATATAGTTCCTGGTTTTTTATAATGCCCATGTGGTGAATATATATACAGTGACGTAACTATTTTTATTTGTGAAAATATATGACTCCAACACGAAAATATGAATTGACTTGCAACTATTGCGGAGAAAAATTTCATACATATTTTCCAAATCGTAGGGCGTGCAATAACCCCAACTGCCACAGGAAAGCAGTAAGGGATACCAAAAAAGCACTGCAAGATCAGGTAAACCCCCGTGCGCCCCAGGAACCTGATAAACCCGCAAAACCGGCAGAACCCAAGGAACACGGGAAATACATACCCTCTATGCGAACTTGTGAAATCTGCGGACGCGAATTTAAGTCACCCACCGGTAGAGCTCTCGTTTGTTCTCCGAGATGCAGGACAGCCAAATGGAAACGAAATCACCCGGGGCGATAAAATGACGGGGAATGACGGTTACCAACCTTTGAAGTATCGTGAAATCATAGCAGACCTTATGAACGGGCTAACCCTGGACGACCAGCTCAAAAAACGAAAGGTCGAGGGGGAAAAACCATATTTAACACACCAATCACATAAATCCGTGATGAGAAAAAAAATCATGCGAGTTTACTCAATCGAGTCAGCAGTCATTGAATATCATAAAATGAATAAAAGACCAATCGAAGATATGAATCAGATTTCACAATACATTACGGATCATACATTATTCAAAAACTTTGATTGTATGCCGGTAATTCTGGAAATGTTTGCGGCAGGATGGAAGTTACCTGAAATGGAGACGGTGATGAAATGAAACCAAGTCTCGATGAAAGGGCAAGGGTGCATGAAGACGTCGATGCCACAGATTTGCTTAAGAACTTCGAATTCAAGGACTTTGAAGAGGAACCGGGGATATCCCGGAAAATGAATTACCTTGCACTATTCAACTTGCAGGCAAAAGCCAAGATGACCGACGCGATCAATGATAGCTCCTTTTTTGCATTTCTGGGAGACAGAGGAACCGGCAAAAGTACCATGTCGATCTGTCAAGCATTCGCAATAGATCCAGACTTCGACCCGGCCAATGTCTGTTTCTCGTTCGAAGAGCTGAAGGAAATTATAACCAACAAAAGAAAAGTTCCCGCAGTCTGGGAAGAAGCGGGAGTAGGGGCATATTCCAGGGATTTCATGAACCAGGTAAACAAAGATCTGAATAAATTTTTTCAGGTATTCAGGTATCGCAGGATAGCTGTTATCGCAAACTTTCAACACCTTTCACTTTTAGACAATCACACCCGGCTGCAACTCGACGTTGCTTTTTGGAACATGTCGAAAGTTTACCATACTCCAGATGGTAAGCCGTACGCCCGAAAGTTTACCATGCCGTATAAGGTATTGAAAACCCCGTTCACTGATCCCATAGTTAAGCCATATAAGGTCTATGGTAAAGGTCCGAATATGGAAGAAATAGGAATCATTCTATTACCGATAGAAAAGGACATGCTTGAAATGTACGGTGTAAGCAACGCATTCATGCATGAATACCAAAAACGTAAACACGAATTCTTCACAGAAATGCTTGATAAGGAAGATGAACCCAAACCCAACCCAAGGCAGGCAAAGGTAATTGAAAGGCAGTTGGAAGCCTTCAGGACCGTAGCACATAATTTAATTCTCAAACATGGCATGTCCAAACGCCAGGTTGCAGAATTCATGGAAATTCCAAGGACAACACTCAATGATTGGGGTATCTTCAATTCTGATTAAATGGTCATGACGGGCGACGGCAAAAATATGTTAGTAATAGTGCAAACAACAAACCAACAACAACCAGCCTTTCACATCACTTGCTAAATTGCCGTATTCCGTCAACCGGAAAACCTCTTCCGGTCAACGCTCTTTTTGACATAATATTTTTTAACAGTTTTAATCGATATCTAATTTAGTTTAAACATGTGATGTAAATAAACAATGGACTTGTAATGTAAAAAAAGCCCACGAAACGAAGACCTGCTAAAAAAATAAGCCCTTGTAAAATATTTAAGGTAGATTATATAGTTTTTCACCACTATCAAACTTAATCGATATCGAATTTGGTTTTTTTGTGTGTATGAATTCATATTAACGTGTTTAATGCTATCGTTTTTTTGGTGGTTTGTTTACTGCCTTTGCCGTTTTACCGATTCCGCACATTTTCCTGCGTTTGCTGCCTAATCTTCTGTTGATATCCCATGATTGACGCATAAAGAGAATTTGGTCTAATTCCATTTTGCCTTTTCCCCTATGTAGATTTGGAGTAAAATACCGATATTGAAATTATCCATGTATTTTAACAGGATTGTGGCTAGATTCCGCCAAGGCTCATATAACAGCTCATCACTCTTTGGTTGGTATAGGTAGAAGTTAGAATGGCGTATACGAATTTAAAAAAAGAATTAGATAAAAATAAATTAAATAATTAAAAGTCAAACAGACCAGTTGCTCCGACATTGGACACCATATACAAATTTAAAAAATGTAATCATCTTCATTACAAAAAATAAGACTTGTAAATATATAGTTTAGTTTAGCATCACGTTGTCTAGTATGAATATGGTCCCATCATCAATTTTAGAGACTTTTGAAATGGTTCCTTTCGCGTGAAAGGGGGCCATATTCATTTCTTATGGTAAATGGTAATACCTTCTGGTTTCCGTGTCAAGTCTGTCGAATTTTAACTTGCCCTGTCTTTTCAATCGTTTCAATGCATTACTCACCTGGTTGTTCTCAAGGTCCACTCTTTTCGCAATATCGGTAAATGACAATCTTTCGCCCTTTTTAAAACATTTTTCTACTTGTTTTGCATTTGATTTAGCTACCCCCTTTATATCATCCATTCTCTCTTGGAATTCTTCCATTTTGTGTTTTATATCATCATGTGTCTGCATGAGAGGTTTCTGATAGAAATTGAAGAATGCAATTGCCTGAGCAGATAAACCGTTTACTCTCTAATACTAAAAAGGGAAAAGATTGGATATTTGGGAAGGTGTTTAGTCATGAAACATAAATGATATTACTTTTTTTAAGATGAAAATAGCAAGAGAGATAACACTAAACACAGGACTAAGGAAGGCTGAAATTGTTAACCAAAGTGCTATTTTGAAAAAAGAATATTTTCGCGTTGCAATTTTCGAATTTGATATAATTTGTTCTGCGTAATCAAGATCTATCGGTCGATATTGCTCTTCTCTTATTTGACATGAATCGAATAGTTTAGATAGATACTCTTTTTCATTACAATTAACTATGTCCCCAAAAAATAGCAGATTTTCGCTTTTTTCAATTGAATTATGTGAACATTGGACTTGGGGCCAAAAAGAAAATAAAGCAAAGGAGAGAGACAACAAATTAAACAGTATGAATGAATAAGAATAATAAATTAAGCATTGATTTAACGATAAATTTTCCGTTGTTAAAATCGAAACCATGCCAAAAATTGCAGCTGCATTTAGTGCTATTAACGCCGCATTTTTTGCCTCAGCAAATTTTAACCATTCGTTTATATTTAATAAAATATCATACAGATTTTTATCCATTTAAAGCCTTCTTAATTGATTTCATCAACTATTGTAAATCTAATATTTCCTCCATAAATGCCTCCATCATATCCTGGAATCGTTAATTTTACTTTCTTCCACATTTCTTCTTTTAGAGACTGATCGTCGGGACAATCTTTTTTGAATCCTTGATATACTTCATCAGTAATTAATATTGGAGGAATAGAAACTGGATTGGATTCAGTGACTTCGTAAAAATATTTGAAGTATTCATTTTTATAATTTAGAGTAGGCGAGTATGTTATCTCCAAATGATTCAGAAATTCTGAATAAGAGATTTCTGTCCAATTCCATTTATTTGTTAGTGGATAGTGAAGACCCACACGAACTTTATTTTTTGAGGAGACTGTGCTCTTGTTTGCATTATCAGTTAATTTAGAGGCAATGTTAGCTGGTTTACCTAACCAAACTAATGATTTGTAAAATTGATTTTCATTGCCTTGTTTAATAGTTCCTGTCTTGACTACAAGCATACTTCCAAAGTCAATTCCAATTCCACAAACAATATCATTATTTTTGAAATTTTTGTTGATTATATACTCAGCAACCGTATTTAGCAGTACAGCAGTATCAATGGCGTTTTTGAAACAATTATTTCTATCAAAAACAACCATTATTCTATCTCCAATAATATTTCTAACATAACCACCATGATATTCAGCGCATTTAATCATGTTTCTTACAAAAACTGTATAAAGTTTTGCTAACGTTTTTGGCCGATGTTTCAAATTTAATTCGGTGGATTTTCGGATATCTATGTAAAGTACACAAGTTTCTATAGTCTTACATTTCTTACATTTGCTATCTAAGTTTTCATAAGTGATATTTGTATCATCAACATTTGGAACATATTCAGTAGTATTTATTTCAATATCAAAATCAGATGAGACAATATCTTTTGTTTCATCACTTATTTTTTGGAGAAAATCTTTGGGATTCAGGAATAGACACCACAGGTAATTAATAGGACTCCTATACATGGAAAATCTTATTTTAAAGTTTCGTTTTTGCTAAGGAACAGTAAACAATTGCTGCATTAAATAAGAATTCCGTTTTTTACGCTTACGTGTCTGCGGGTTTTAGGGTGATAGATTAGTTTTTTGAACTGCCATTAACCTAGACCTAATCCCAGAAACCAAGTTTTCCCAGGCTTTAACTCTCTCTAAAACATGACTGTTTAGGGTGAAAGGCGAAGTTTGGGGTGTATCCCCTATAAAACGTAAACGCGGTGGGTTTACTGGTGTCTTTGCTCTCATCGGTTCTACAGGTTCGAATCCAGCCTCTCGCACTAAATTGTTGGGATATAGGTAACTCAAATTTTTTGTACGCAACAGCAAAATAGTACCAGTACTCTTTTTGGAAGTTCCCCTACTCAAAATTTACCTAATTTTATCGTTGTTAATAAATTCAATGCTTCCAAATGATTCCGATTTTGGAGTCGAAATTCAATGGATGTATGTTCTTAGTTATAGGCTCCAGAATTCTGCGATGCCCTCTCGTTCCTGTTTGAGAATAGTCAAACATCATATCTTACATAAAATTTTAAGTGTTAACAAGTAATTATACAATGTATGGAACCTATTTTTGTAAATGGATCTCGTATTCTTGGTCCATTTGAATATGACACATATGTATCTGAAATAAAAAACCTTATCTCAAAACAATATTTGAACTTTGTTTTTGGACAGGAATGAGATATGTAGAAGTTTAAAGATTGCATAATAATCCCGATTGGTGGATGAAAGTTCGCAAAACAATACATCTTCCAGAAGAAGCACAACAAAAACAAAAAAGGAAACAACTTGAAAGATATATACCCATTTCACCACGAATTGAAAGTAGTCTTCCTTACTTTTTTAGCAATCAAAAGCCACCCACTCCTCAGACATGGAATGAAAACATAAGACGCTGGGCTGAAAAATCTGGCTTTGATCAAGTGGTTTTAGTGCAAAAACTACTCGAAAAAGTATAGAGTCATGGATGGTGGCTGTAGATATACCTATTACTAAGGTTTGTTTAATGCAAGGCCACGACAACATTACAGCTATTAACCATTATCTTGGGTTGGCATTTACATCTGAAGAAAAAGAGGAGATAAAAAGAAGATTGGTAGGGTGGATTTAATCCATTCTCAATACATTTCTGTTGGGCATGCTGGAGAATGCAAAAGCCCAGGGGCTGCCCATCTGCGAGGAGATGATGGGCGAGGGAAACGGGAACGGACCGTTAGAAGCAGACACGAACAATTGTTAATAATTTATATACAGTGTGTCCTATTGTTTGTATGTTGGGTTGAAAGCCGGCCAAATACACCAGAAAGTATCGGCAACGCAGTCGTAGTTACCGCTTTCTACGACAGAGCGAATTTAAACGCTTTCTGCAATTGTCTACGACGCAGAGCGACTTAAAAGCTTTCTACAATTGCACGCGGTACGACATACTGTATGGGAAAGGGTAATACTATACTTTATGTAAATATGAAGGCGAAAGCGGAAAAGGAGGTTACCTAAATGTCTGACAAACAATGAAATAAAGGTAGGTGACCGAGATATACATAATTGCGAAATGCAAACCTGAAGAACTTCTGGCGTTCTTTGGGGTTGTGACCTTATTGATAAAAGTCATCTGGTCATAACTGATATGGCTTTCGGCCCAACCCTCTTTATATCTTATTAAACAAAATAAATTAATCAAATATTAATTAAAAATAATGCTCAGCAGGCTGTCTCAAAACTCAAACCATTTCTACAATTGGATAATGAGCAACGTTGAATTTAAAAACAAGACCACCTAAATTAGAGAAATTTATACATGAATTAACCTTGTAGTAGAAAAATTTGACACAATTGTAGAATTAACTTTAGTTTTGAGACAGCCTGTCAGTAAAAGTTTTGATATTTTTCCGTTAGATCGTTTTAGGCCAGCTATTCGAAAACGCTAAAGTGTTTTATTTTTCAAAGGTTTATACATTAGTTTTTAAACAAATCTTTAAATCTATTTAAATAACTTTTAAAAGCTCCATTGTCTATCGAATACAATTCTCTCTCATCTTCTTCGATATATTCATTTGTTTTAACTAATATCTCTTTAAAACTGTCATTTAACTCTTTAATTATAAGACCTGCTTCTTCTTCAGACCAGCGATTTTCCGGGTTTGTCAATTCACTTACTTCTTTTGCCCAGTCATCAAATAACTTTTTTAAATCTGGAGGTGCCATATATAAGTACGATTTTACATTCCCTAGCTTAAGATCCGGATGGAAACATTTTATTATTTCAGGATTTTTATTCTCACCAATCTGGAATAAAGTATTATTTTCACACCCTGTCTTCCTGTAATTAAGGTCAAATTTTGAACTAAAAACATCTGTTAAAGGGGAGTATAAGTAGTCACGTCTTTTTTGGAGATACTGGTACCGACGCTCCATTTTTGATTCAGCTGATAATTTATAAGTTAAAATTATATATAAAGCAGTAACCACCACTAACAGTAGATTATCATACTCATTGATAAACGTAAATATATCGTTTAAAAATGCAATTATTTGAAAACTCATGATGAGTAAGTTAAGTTTAAATATATAAATTAAATCTTTTCGTTTAAAGTGGGCATCTAAGTGATATCCTGAAAATCCAGAGCATTTAAAGCATGGTAATTACAGGTTACAGTAAACAGTTATATATCAGACACAGTCACCTGTCGCCGAATTCTACAAATGTATGGAAAAAGTCAGATAAAATATAATTTTTCCACTGGGAAACGAATCAGGCTTCAGTGAGATGTATAACGTTACACATCTTTATCTATATTCCAGGGCAATGTCAGGAACTTCTATTTAAATTAATATGTGTATTATAACCACATCATACGCATTAAAGTGAATCCTTTTCCCCCGCCACACCCCTGAGCCTCGCATCAGACCGCAAAATGGTTATCTAGCGCCTGAGCGGGGTGTCAAGGCGAGGTGGGGGGTAAGGATGAGCGCACCTGTCACCTATTAAAAAACACATTTTTCCCGCTATTTTTATACGCTAGATTCAAAATTTCTGTGCTCGAGAAACCTGTATAAATTCGATAAATGTTTATATATTCGATTAGTTCGAGATTGCTGGTGATTTTTTGAGTGGCGTTCTAACTGTTAAAAATTTTATTTTACTTATGCTTATATTGGTATGTAGTCTTGCAATGAACGAGGCCGGGGTCGAGATAAATGACTCTCATATTTTAAAAGGGGTTGTGCCTATCTTAATTACCTTCGTTTTTAACGATTACATAACAAAATATAATGAGTTAAAAGATCAAAAACAAATACTTATAAATAATTTACATTCTTTTGTAAAAAGTGGAGACACAACTGAGATATTAAAATGGATATCGGCGCCTCAATATTTTGATTTATATGATTTTATAGCCCTTGAAGATCCGAATGACATTTATAAAAAATCATCTTCATTCTTAAGTACAATTCATTTTGAAAATGATAAGCCAATCAACTTTAAAAATGAACCAATTACCATAGGGGACTACATTCACCATAAGTACAAAGATCTAATTACCAGGCTGCATAAATTGACAGAACCAATAGAGAAAATTGACGTTGAAATTAAAAATTTATTTAAGATTAATAATAACCATTTGACATGTGGAGTATTCGCAATTGTGCTTTCGGTGTTGATCCTTTTCTTAGAATCTATAACATGGTCTGAGAATGAATATAGTTATTTGTTTATCAAATTGGCTGACTTTTGGTTTCAAATAAAACTACCTTTTATTGGATTTATTTTATTTTTAGTGGTTTTATATTTAGAGGGTTTTGTCAAATCTTTTCTTGACAAATGAGAATATTTCTTCTCTCTTCAAATCTTACTAAAGGTACCACCAAGATTTCTTATATGATTTCCGCCAAAAGTTTTGTGTTTAACTTGCTGTTTTCTTGGATTAAGCTCTGGATGTGAACAGCCTGCTTCTGTGTAACTTCATTAAGCTGGTCTATTTATTTGTTCTTTGCAGGCATGTGCTCATAAAATGCCTATAAATAAACCCATTTTGAAAATTAGCTTGACACCCCAAAACCAAGTTTCCTCAAGCTTAACCTCTCAATTTTGAACCATCTACCTTAATTTACTAAGAGATGTAAAATTAATTACATTTCTTCAACCCTTTTACTGCCTCTACTTAAGCTGTTTTACTATTTTACTGTAAATTTTGCATCCATTTTACGATTTCTCTTGATACCGTTTTACTATTTAACAGTAAAATTTTCAATTTCTCTTGATGCTGTTTTCACTAGTTTACAGTAAAAATATGTATACTTTTTACTGAAAAATGTAAACTTTTACCATTTTCCTTTTTCTTCAATGATTTATTAGAAATGAATTTATAAAATGTGAGACTTTTATTATTACTTCAATATCCTGTGTAAAGCCAGATGAAATAAAGATGATTCTGACTAAGGAATGGTTGAAATTTGACTTCAAGTTTTCACTTTGATAATGGCCCTATAATTGCACTTCCCAATATCATTAATGGTAAAACGGTGCCATAAGAGATTGTAACGTGAATTTGATATATAAATTTCTGATAAAGATGAGTTGAAGTAAATATATTGTCAAATGACCAAGTGTCAGCATGGGAGGAAAGTTGAGTGAAGAAAACAAAAATAAAGTTATTCATTTCTAATTTTATCCTTTCCGATAACCCATATTATAAAAATTGAATTAAGTATACTTTCAAACAACAATGGATAACTTGTCTTGAAATTATTTATCTTAGCTGAGTTATGTGCATAGTAATTTCTGATTATTGTTGCTTTTAAAATATTTAGTAGGATAAACTGACGTTGTTTATCTCTTATATTTTTTTTATTAATCTCGTCAGGAAGTTTATTTATTAGGATGGTGATGTTGTTACTATTTGCTTTTTGGGCTATTTCTTTTTCTAACTCAACGTATGTATTCCACCATGTTTCTTCTTTACATATTGGTTTCAAAATAGTTTTAATACCGGATATATCACCAATATATTGAGTTCGAATTTCATCAATGGAATTTAAACCCACTGTTTTAATTATTTCTTCTATAAATATACTCAGATTTCTTAAATAAAAAGTAAGATTTTTTTTAGATTTATATTTTTGGCTGAAATAATCCACGTTTGAATCAGCAATAAATATTAAAAAATGGTCTAGATCATTTGTTTCTATGAATTCAATAAAATTGCTAATATCTGTATTTGTTAATTGATATTTGGGAGTTGACTGCTTGTTGTAACTTTTAACTATTCTATCAACATAAATCATAGCCCTTTCTTTAATTTCTTCTCTTTCGTTTGGGAATAATACTTCTAATGTATTTTTTTCCCCCCGTGAGTAAAGTTTATAATAAGTTGCTATTTGACCTTTTCTACCTATTTTCAAGGAGATATCTTCCCACGTATCCCCTGTCAAATATATAATCATTTGAATACAGTACCAAATATCTCTCTTAATTAGATCTTGAAGTTTAGTTTTTTCTTTATATTCATAAAAATACTTCTTACACAGTACTTCTAAGAATTCATAAAGATTGTCAATAGTAAAATCATAAATCTCCATAAGTTTGTTGCATTTGTTTAAAATATTATTTTCAAGTATGTTTAATTCTTCTTCTGTTAAAAAATCTCCAGCATTTTTTTCTTTAAATGCAATAAATATGTTTCTTTCATAAGATTGAATGAATTCACAAAGGAAGGCATAATGGCTTTCAAATTGATAAAACCTTAAAATATTATTTTTATTGCTTCTAGACCATTTTTCTACAAATTCCTTGTCGCAAGTTCTATAATAGTAATTCTCTTTATCGTTAAAACGTACTGTAAAATAACTTTTTCTGAAATCGTTTATTCCATCCAATTCATATATTTGCCAATATGAATAATAATTTTGAGCCCTAACTGTACTCCAACTTTCTCCACTTTCATCAACATAATTTACCTTGTAATCTTTCCAAATGATAAATTCATTGTCAGTTGGGTCTAGTAGGTATTGTTGCCAATCCTTATCTTTTTCATCAAATGGATGATTTATCCTGTTGAATAAATACAAATTACAAAATTTAAAAATCTCTTCTTCAAGTTCTAGCAAAGATGAATAAGTAGAATCATAAACTTGTTTATCAGACAAAAAAGTATGTTGCTTAATAATAGCATATTCTTTAGGATATACCCATCTTTTTATTGGATAAAGAAGTTTTTCTTTTTCAAAAAGCTCTAAAAAATCAGGAGTGATCTCAACAGAGTTATTCACACAGAACTTTATAAACTCGCCTTTTTCCATGTATTTACAATTTGTATAATTAGGCTCATTAGACATGAATTACTTAATATCTCTATTTTACAAATAAGCTTTTAAATCTAAAGAAATTGTATTTAATATTTTTATATATAATGTCTATTTAAATTATAAGAATAACTAATTCCCCGAAAGTTCAGACCTCTCAGACAGCCTTAAAATCATTTTTTTTTAAAAAATAACCATATCCACAAAAAGTCAACGTTTAAATATGAAATAAATTGAATTAGTAATGCACACTCAATCTGTTATTTTTTTAAAACAGTAGCCTGAAAAGAAGTACTATTAAACCTCGTTTTGCATGCATCTAAAACCTATAACAGTATGAATTTAAGATATGATTACAAAAAAGTATTTATCCTTATTAATATGGTTGCAATGGGTATATAACTTTGAAGCCATCAAAAAACAGAGAACAAAATAGAAGAAAAAGAGACAGGGGAAGAAAAGAGGCAAAAGAATGGGGAGTTAGCCACCGGAAACAAAACCGCAAACCTGTCCCGAATGCCTCTTAACAACTCAAAACCTTATTCAGGAAATACTGGTGGATGCGCAGATCATCGGTTAATTCCGGATGGAAAGCAAGAGCCAGCACATTACCCTGTTCTGCAGCAATAATCATGTCTTCAAGCCTGGAAAGCACGCGCACACCAGGCCCGCAGCTAATGATTCCCGGAGCCCGGATGAACACCCCGGTAAACGGAGAGTCAAGAATAACCACATCAAGCTCTGCCTCAAAGGAATCCCTCTGCCTCCCAAAAGCGTTCCTGTTAACCCTTGTATCCATGATCCCGAGCAGCTCCTGCCCGGTTTTTTCTACCTGCCGGTCCCCTTCCTTTGCAAGCACGATCAGCCCCGCACAGGTCCCGAGAACCGGAACTCCTCTTGCAGCAGCCTCCTTAATCTCCTCTCCAATTCCTTCGCGGGCAAGCAGCCGGCAGAGCGTTGTGCTCTCCCCCCCGGGGATCACAATTCCGCTGCACTCCGGAACAATTCCCTTATGCTTTATCTCAACTACCTCAGCCTCAACCCCTCTCTCTGCAAGGGCTCTCCTCAAAGCATCAACATGCTCGGAAACCGCTCCCTGAATAGCGATTACACCTATCTTCATGAAAAACACCATTTTCCGGAAATTAATCCTCTATTTCTTGAATCAAAAACCCTGAAAAAATAAACTGATTTCATTCTTACAAACCTGCAAGAATAAATCTGTTTTTAAAAAATTGAGTTTTGGCCTCTTGAAAGAAGCTAATTTCTATAACCCGTAAACATTCCTCTTCAACAAAATTCACTTCTAAAACCCACAAATTAGTCCTCTTGAGCGAAACGAAGTGGAGCGAAAAGGACACCGTCCTCCCGAGACGGGACTCGGGCGGGTTACCAACCGCGTTCCTGAAGGGCTTCCTGGGCAGGGATCATGTCAGCGCTGATGCCTTTCATGCCTGCACCCACACCTTTTGAGATCTCGGCAAGTTTTACAGGGTTATCGTAGTTATTTACGGCCTCCACGACTGCTTTTGCCATCTTTTCAGGGTTTTCGGCTTTGAAAATGCCTGAGCCTACAAAAACCCCGTCTGCGCCAAGGCGCATCATAAGCGCGGCATCTGCAGGGGTTGCAACTCCGCCGGCTGCAAAGTTCACGACAGGCAGACGCTGCATTTTAGCAGTTTCAACTACAAGCTCGATCGGGGCTTCGATTTCCCTGGCAACCATTATAAGTTCTTCTTTGGTCTTGCCTGCAAGGGCACGGATTTCACCCTGGATCTGCTTCATGTGCTTAACTGCCTGGCTAACGTCACCTGTTCCGGCTTCTCCTTTGGTCCGGATCATGGCTGCACCTTCGTTGATCCTGCGGAGGGCTTCTCCGAGGTTTCTGGCTCCGCAGACAAAAGGCACCGTAAACTGTGTTTTGTCTATGTGATAGAAAGGATCGGCAGGAGTAAGGACTTCGGACTCATCCACCATGTCAACGCCGAGGGCCTCTAAGATTTCGGCTTCGACAAAGTGTCCGATCCTTGCTTTTGCCATAACAGGGATGGTGACCGTTTCAATGATCTGCTGTACGATTTCGGGATCTGCCATCCGGGCGACCCCACCAGCCTTTCTGATATCTGCAGGGACAGCCTGAAGGGCCATAACAGCAACCGCTCCGGCTTCTTCTGCAATCCTGGCCTGTTCCGGGGTTGTAACGTCCATGATCACACCCCCCTTCTGCATCCGTGCAAAGCCCCTTTTGATAAGTTCGGTCCCATGTCTTAATTTCTCAAAGTCCATGAATGTCATCCTCTTTGTTTTGATAAGATTTCTAAGATATTGCCGTAGGAAATCTCTTCCACAGGTGAAACGGCCATCAGGTCTTTCCACCAGTTGCAACCAGCAGGTTGCGGTTTTCAGTATGCTGTTTCTCCAGTTAATTGTGAATACGCTCAATAGTTAAAAGCATTATTTAAGCTATTCCTTAATAGGAGAATACAGAATAAATTAACTTGCAATGATATAAAAATTTTTATTTTTTTATTGAGAATTAATATTTTTAATAACTATCCTGTTTCTCCGACCATTTACCCCGAACGTATCTGAACCCTTAATGAACTTCCGCGCTATAATATCAAAAAGTATATTTATAAGTTAACTTTTCGGTTTGACCTGACGATCTCAGTCTTCATATAATTTCAATCTTCATAATATATCCTGTAAGGTTTGATATGATCCCTGAGCCAGAGCAAGGAATAAAATCTGACTCTCCTACGCTCAATTATCCAATATAAAGTTTTTGTAAATAACTGGAGAGATGGGATGGGAAATCCTTTTCAAAAAAAGATACATGCTTCTTTAATTCCTTTTATATTTCAGACAGGACATTTGAGGGGATACATGAAAAAATAATTATAAGATGGGCTAAATCATTATATAAGGTTATTTTTTTCCGGATAGTTTCTGGATTTCAGGTGTTTATTAATTCAGACACGGACTATTTATTTACGTAGGGGGAATTCGAAAATGAGGTTTAAACGTCTGGAAGTATCATTTTTATGTGCATTTTTGCTTACCGCCCTTATCGCGTTACCGGCATATGCCCAGATGGGACCTGGAGGCAATTCAGGTGCAGGTAATTCGGGTATAGGTAATTCAGGTGCAGGAATGGGCTATGGAATGGCTCAGGGTTACGGTTTTGCGCAATACGACGGCAGGTTTAATGGCTTTGGGTCATTGACCTTTGAAGAAGCCGCGGATACCTTCGGGATTCCGGTTGAAGACGCGATCTCTGACCTTGAGCTTCCGGAAGATCTGGATACGCAGCTCACCATTCTGGAGATTGAAGAGCGGTATGGGGTTTCAGGGCAGGAAATTGCCAGTTACATGGTAATGAATATGCAGCAGCTGAATACGACTCTTAACCCGAGGGAAAGGCTCCTGATGCGTCAGGAAGCAATTCAGGCAATGCGGGCCGGTAGAGGTTATGGGATGTATTTCATGCGGCAGGGAAGTTTTGCCTACGGGAACTTTACCACTTTTAACTTCAACGAAAGCGGGGCAGTAGAAGACTTTGCTGTAAGCGGAAACCTGCTCTTTGATTCGGTTGAGATCTCGGACTTTGAGTACCTTGATGAACAGGTGACTGAAACAACAGCTTTTTACCAGGGCGCTGACAGCCAGGTCCTGATTCAGGATTCTCCAATGGGAATTTTCCAGGTAAGAGCTTTTGCAGACAAAACCGTCACTTACGACCTTGCAGAGGGAGTAACGGCAAGCCTGGAAGAGAACATTTCCAGCGGGCTTGAAAATGCAGTTCCGATAAAAATTACTGCAGATAATTTTGAGGGTTACCTCCTGTTTTTCAGGAATCCCCTTGCCGAAAATCCCAATGTAGATATTAACGGGACTGAAGCGGAAATCTCGGGCGATAAGATCACAGTCAAACTTGTCGAAGATAGTGTGTCAATGTTCAGGGCAAGCCCGATGCAGCCTTCATTGATGCAGACCGGATACAGGTACAGTAATAATTATACCTACATGAATCAGGTGCTTAACGGAGGAATAGCAACCGGAAGATTCGGAGCCGAGATGGCTCTCCGTG
Organism: Methanosarcina acetivorans C2A; assembly: GCF_000007345.1. NCBI lineage: Archaea > Methanobacteriati > Methanobacteriota > Methanomicrobia > Methanosarcinales > Methanosarcinaceae > Methanosarcina > Methanosarcina acetivorans. The sequence goes on from NC_003552.1 coordinate 1,858,374, forward strand.
CAGGCTCGGATTATGCTCCGGTCACAAATTATGCCCCTGTTGGCCTGAAGATAAGAGAAAGAGATCAGGACCGCATTGTCCTCGATGTTGAATCCGAACTGCCAGATGGAAGAGTCGTCTATATAAATGTAGACAATGAAACCATCAACCTCACCAATCCCGACCGCCTGAGGCTCAGGTATGACGGAACGGTAATTGAAGCAGCTGACAGTATTGACGAGCTTTTTGCAGGTGGAAACAACCCCCTCTGCTACAGGCAATACGAAAATGGGACAGCTTCAATTGCAGTATATATCCCGCAGTTTTCGGAACATGAGATTATAATAGACCTCGAGCCCGAAGGAGAGGAAGATTCAGCAAATCTTGAAACGGCTCAGGATGAAGAGGACCTGGAAACAGGAGAACCTATGGCTCAGGACGAAGAAGGAGAAACGGAATCTTCTCCAGCCTTTGAGTTAGTGTTTGCGGTTACAGGTCTGGCAGCAGCATACGGACTGAGGCACAGGAAATAAAAACTCGGCACCATGCTTTATGCATAAGGAACCGGAATCAATTCTCAAAAAATTGAGCTTTTTATTTCCGATTCCTGATTTATTACTTTTTTTCATTCTGAACCTAAAACATTATTCGCTGTATTGAGTCGTTCCTGTCCAGGCAGAGTTATGCCACCCGAATTTCGCTTCGGGAGCACGAGGTCTGTTTCGCTCCGCTCAAGCAGACTACTTTATCAGACTACTTTATCAGACTACTTTATCAGACTACTTTATCAGACTACTTTATCAGACTACTTTATTATAGAGTCGGGAGCTGTGCTCAAGAGGACTAACTTAAAAAGAATAGTAAAATAAAGAGATGCAGGAGAGCGGTATTTCCCAAAAAGACTGAAAAGAAGGAGAAAAAACAGTAAAGTAAGAAACTATCAAAGAAGCTGTAATAACAAACGGAAAAGAACAAACCAAGTTATATCAAAAAAATTCTTCTTCTGCACCTCTTTTTCACTCAAAGTTCTTTTTTCACTTTTTATTCTCCGAAGAATTTTCCATTACTTCTTCTATTCCGTACAGGTCAAGCTTTGTACAGATACCTGCAGAAACCCATATGGTAAGTGCAGGGATAAAGGCTTTTAAAAACTCTATGAGAGTAGTTCCAGAGTAACTGGAAGTTTCCACCGTGGCAAGTCCAAAATCAAGAAGAAGAGTGGATATCCCGAACAGCATGAGAGCGATAAATACCCGTGTAGCCCTCTGTCCTGAATTTCCGGAATCTACCGGGAGACCCTTTCTTATTATTAGGAGATATGCCATGTTAGCTCCAAGGAAAAAGCCTGCTACTTCGCCGCTTACAAGGGACATGGCTGCAAGCAGGGTGGGGACTACAAACATAATGGAGTAGAAAAAGAGATTTTTCTGCCTGAAAGCAGGTTCAAAGTTTTCTTTTTTGAAAAATTCATCTTTCAGGGGACTTTTAAGGAAGTACGAAAAGGCGACAAGGATAGTTAAACCCAGGACAGCGCCCCCCAGGACATCCCCCAGAAAATGCCTTCCCAGGTACATTCTTGAAAAAGCTACGAGCAGCACTGCTGCAGGGGCTAGCCTGCTGATTGTTCTGCTGTTGAAGACGCTGGAGGTCCCTCCCCAGAGCACGGTGGTAAGTGCGACATGTCCTGAAGGGAAGCCGAAAGGAGAATCGGGGAGGGGGTCCTGAAGGCGGAAAGCCTCAAGGATTTCCCTGTCCGGAACTTTGAAAAAACCCTTTTCTCCGTTTCCATTAAAGGGAGAGGTATTTTTGATTCCATCCTCAAGGTTGAGGACCCTGCTGTCTACAAAATCCGGCCTTGGGAAGGCGATAAGTGCCTTAAAGGTCTCGGTAATCAAAGCAGTCCAGATCAGCAGCTGGAACAGAAGAAAACCCTTCCTGAAATCAATCCCGAAAGTAGTGATGATTATTATGCCGGCAAAAAAGGTGGCAGATCCCATTGAAGTTATCAAAACCACAAGGAATGTAAACCATTCGGTCCCGAGGGACTGGAGATAAAGTATGGGTTCTGTCTGGAACAAGGAGTCACTCCTGATTAAATGCTTTCCGTCAGTCGTATATCCGGCTATATCCAGAAAGAAGGGAAACTGTAAAAAGTTTATGTTAAGTTTGGCATTTGACTCCACTTAAGACCTATCCGAAAAGTCAATAATGGCATGTTGTAGAAGTTACAATAGGCCATAATATCGAGTATCAGTTAAGTTGTGCATATTGCCAATTGTAAAAGTTACAGTAGGTCACAACACTTTTCGGATAGGCTCTTAGTAAATATGGAAAAATTAATAAAAATGTGAAAAAAATATTTATGATTTTGAGAGCAATAATGAGATCATATTTTTTCTAATCAGAGTGCAACACCAGGATCGATAGCTTGAAACTGAACCAGATAGACGACACCCGAAGAAAAAGGGCAGTTATCATTTTCCTTGCCGCCATTATTTTTATCTCGGTCAAGGGGTTTTTGTCTCCTGTGGTAGGTGTCGGTTTCATCCTCCAGAAAGAAGTGGTCGGAGTTACGGGAGAAGAGAGGACTATCATCTTCCAGAGCGGCCCTGAGGGAGTCCTGGTCCAGAACGCAACCTGCGGAGAACTGCTCCCGGAGAGCGAAAATCTCCAGATCAACGAGTCAGTGGAAGCCGAACTAAAAACCATGTACCCGGAAATCGAATACGTTGTCCTGATGCGGCTCTGCGTTGAAGACGAAGTAAGGGAATACAGGGCAAGCAGGGAGGACTTCAATACGCTGGAAGTGGGCAGGGTGGCCAAGTTCAGGGTTTACCGCTCCGAAAGGGACCTGATCGAGAGGATAGTCGAAATGTAAGCTCTGCAACCGGAGCCTGCTATCAAAATATCTTTTAGATTTTTTCCTTTTAGATTTTTTCCTTTTAGATTTTTTCCTTTTAGATTTTTTCCTTTTAGATTTTTTCCTTTTAGACTTGTTTCCCGATTATTTTCTTGTATTTCCTGTTTTTCTGTTTTTCCCGGTTATTTTTTGTATTTCCCGTTTTTCTGTTTTCCCGGTTATTTTCTATTTTTATCTTTCGCAGAAAATTTCGTTCCCTCAGTTTTATATCCCGTGATATATAATTTTCATATATTCGGTATATACCGGAAATAATGAGCCATCGTAAATATCTGCCATAATATTCGATATTTCTGGAAATTTGATGTTCCGGAACATTGGAAATCCCGGAAATTCAATATTCTGGAATACGATATTTCCGGCATATGCACGTTTGAGGGGGATTAAATGAAATTCATGAAAACACTACTCTTACTTTTGCTCATAGTATGCCTTATCGGCGTTTCAGGCTGCACAAGTTCTGAAGATTCCGAACCTGACGTTCCTGTGCCCGATACTCCTGAACCCAGTCCCGATGTCCCGGCTGTTCCCAGAGCAGCAGGGAATACTTCAACTGACATCCTGAACGAAACCGTTAATATCACAGGTGAGAGTCTGGAATATCCAAGCTATACGGCCGCTCCGGCTGTAGAGGGCGAATACCCGGCTGTGGTGCTTATCCACTCCTTTAACGGCTTTGAACCCGGATACCAGGAGATGGTGGACAGGATGGCAGCAGACGGGTTTGTTGTGGTTGCTCCGCAGTGGCAGACCTATTCCCGTTCACCTCCGGATTCTGAGGTGGAGGCCCTTGTCAGAAACAGCGTAAGTTACCTGGAGAGCAGGGACGATGTGGATCCGGAAAAAATTGGCCTCACCGGTTTTTGTGCGGGCGGCAGGTATACCATGCTTTTCCTGCCCCAGATAGAGGAGTTCAATTCAGGAGTTGCCTGGTATGGTTTTCCTTACTCAGGCGGGACTGAAACCCAGCCGGAAGCACCTGCAAACCTGACCGACCAGCTTGAAGCCCCGATCCTTATCATCCACGGGACTCGCGACCAGGCGAGCAATGTCTCGGATATCTACCGGTACGCCGGCGAGCTGGATGCAGCTGACAAGTATTTCGAACTGAAAGTTTACCAGGGGGAACCACACGGTTTCATGGTCCAAGACGGAGAACTTTCCGAAAGCTTCGTTGCACAGGATGCATATGATGAGATGATTAATTTCTTTGACAGGACACTGAATTCCGGAACAATGAATAATTCGTCTCAGTGACCTGAGAGAGCACTGTCAATCTCATCAATTCATTTTTTTATAAAAATAGCATTTCAGTCCGTTTTATCGTAATAGGGATATATATTTTTCCTGCGTCTCTGAAATTTTGTATGTATCTCTGTATATATCTTTTAACAGATTGCTTTTTACTTCATATTATTGCTGAAAGTAGAGGCAACTTTGGAACTTTCGAATACGATTTTTCAAAAAAGCAATATATATTTAATCCATAATATTAAAATAAAAAATGTTCTTGCCCGAAACATGGACTTATGGTAAACACACTTTCTCACCTGGGAATAGGTTTTCTGATTGCACTGGCTCTGGGTCTGAGAGGAAAGAAACTAAAAGTTGTTGCTTTTCTCTCCGTGCTCCCTGATCTGGACGTTATCCCGTATTCGTTGTTTCTCGCTGTCAGCAGCAGCCTGACCCATGAGTCCCGGAACCAGCTTTTCTACCTGTTCGGACACAGGGAGTTCACGCACTCAATTCTTTTCATTGCTCTGGTTACACTTTTTATCTGGGTAAAAACGAGAGACTGGATTTTTACCTACGGAGGATTTCAGTCCATTTTTCTCCACGTTTATCTGGACTATGTCACAACCTGGAAAATGCGCCCGCTTTATCCGTTCAGCACAGACCCTTCCATTATAGGGTCAGTTTATTTCTATGACCCCCTGCTAAATTTGCTTCCACTCCTGCCCCTTTTCTTTATAATTCTGGGGAGTTTGAGACGCAGGGGAAAGCTAAACGGCAGATTCAACAACTTTTACGTTTATATATGTAAGAATTCCGATAAACTCTATGCTTCCCTGATCCTCGTACTATTTATCTGGCTTGCTTTTACGCCGGTTTCAAAAGCCTTCCTCATCAATCATATATCCTGGACAGAAGAAGCCGAAATAAGCTACCAGAACACCTATCCGGAATCCACAGGCGGGTTTCTGACTGCATATTCCTTTAATTCTACTCATTATAAGGTCCTGGAAGTTAACTACCTTTCAGGGATCGAGAGGAGCAAATACATTGAAAAAATATCAGTAAATGGAGATATCCCTGAGGCTTCTGTCTACGTTGAAAGAGCTGAGAAACTCTACAGTGCCGGTCTTCCTCAGGAAATCGACTATCCGGTTTATGTGGTTTCTGAAAATAACAGCTCTGTAATGGTAACCCTGAGTGATGCAAGAAATCCTTATGTTAGAAACTGGGCTTATTTTTACTCGGTTTACAGATTTATTTTTGACAAAAGGAATGAGGAGTATCATGTTTACGCAAGTGTCCAGGGAGGGCCGGAAGAAGAACTTAATAGAAACTGGTTCGGATGATCCTTTTTCAGATGATTTTTTCAGATGATTCTTATCTGGTGATATTTTACTCGACACTTTTTGAGTAATTTTTTAGATAATTCCTTAGAACGATTTATCACCTTCAGGATTATGAACAGTATAAATAGCTTCTAAGTTTCATTTCTTCTTTTTTCCAGACTTCATTCAATTATCTATCTATTTATATAATAAGATAGGAATATACTGAGGAGAGTACTGAGGAGAAGCACCAGAGCAGTAGAACTTCTCTATCAGAAGAACTTTAGAACTGAAGTGCTTCCAGAACTATAGTTTCCAAACCTTATGCATTAAACACACCTCGAGCTGATCACAAAACTCAAAAATCGCTTCGTTGAATCTCGATATTGGAATAATCAATCGAGCTATTGATTACGAAAGTAGTTATGAAACTCTTATGCATGTGGAAATAATATTGTTTTTGGGATAGGCTCCTCTAATAATACGGAATAATTCACGGTAGATTTATGGTAAACACAATTTCCCATATAGGAATCGGTCTGCTTCTTGCCCATTCCCTGGGCTTGAAAGGAAAAAAGAGGCTTGGCCTGGTTCTTCTTTCTATAATCCCTGACCTGGACTATGTCAGCTATTCGCTCTTTACGCTCATCAGCGGAAGCGTAAGTCACGAGGCGCGAAACCAGCTCTTCTATTTGCTGGGGCACAGGGAGTTTACGCATTCGATTTTTTTTGCTTTTCTTGTTGCACTTCTTATCTGGTTCAGAACTAAAGACAGAGCTTTTGCATTCGGAGGGTTTCAGGCTCTTTTCCTTCATATCCTCCTGGATTACACTACTATCGCAAAAATGCGTCCCTTCTATCCGTTCAGCACAAATGAATCCGCTCTTAGAGCCCTTTACCCCTTCGACCCTGTGATAAATGTCATACCCTTGCTGCCGGTTTTCATAGTGGCTGCGGAATATATGAAAAACAGGGACAAATGGAGTCTTGGAACCGGAGATAAATGGAACCTTAAAAACGCGAAGAGATGGCCCTTCGAAGGCATGGAAAGCTGGAGCCTTAAAAAAAGATACAGTCTCAAAAACAGAGACATGCTGAGCAGAAAATTAAGCGGACTGAAAAAATTAAGTGTATTAAACGGATTCCATGGTTTTGTAAACAGGCATGAAGGCAAATTCTATGCCTCTTTTATCCTGGTCCTCCTTGTCTGGACCACAATATTCCCTATTGCAAAAATCCTCCTGATAGATAGCATCTCCAGGGAAGAAGGAACCGAGATCAGCTACAACGACACCTATCCTATATCGATCGACAAATTCCTGGCAGCATATTCGTATGATGATGCCCGGTATAAACTCCTGAAAGTCAGCTACTGGTCAGGAGTCGAAAAAAGCTTCTACGTTGAAAAAGTAACCGTGACCGGAGACATCCCGAATGCCTCCGCCTATGCCGAAAGAGCCGGGAGGCTATACGGGAATTCAGTGCCTCAGGCGATCGATTATCCTGTATATTCGGTTTCGGAAAAAGATGGGGCTGTAACCGTAATATTAAGCGATGCCAGAAATCCGTATGTTAAAAATTGGCCTTATTTTGATACGGTTTACAGGTTTGTTTTTGACAGGGAAAGCGGAGAATACGAGGTATATGAGAGTCACTACGGAAGAGCAGAAAAGAAGCTTGATAAAAACTATTTTGAGTGAACCTTGAGTGAACCCTGGAAGCAAAAAGCATTTTGAGAAAAACCGGAGTCGTTTCCGATTACACTTCATCCAAAAAAGGTAATCGGAATAACATAACTATGCTTAAACAACATAATTATGCCGAATTATGCTGAAAATAATTTTCCGATTATTATGTCGAGAAATATCTTCCCGATTTATTTCTGAATCTTTTTGAAGTACTTGTCGAGTTCTTCCCAGTCGATTATGTTCCAGAACCCTTCTATGAATTTGCCCCTGTCATTCTTGTAATCAATGTAGTAGGCGTGCTCCCAGACATCCAGGTCCATAATGATCGGGAAATCAGGGACCAGGTTTACATTATGCTTTTCTATCTGTACGATCCCGAGCCTTTTGGTGCCCTTGCAGAAAGTTAAGGCTGCCCAGCCGGAACCTTCGACACTTGATGCGACCTTGGAAAATTCTTTTTTAAATCTTTCAAAACTTCCGAAATCTTCCTTAATTGCTTCAGCAAATTCGCCTACAGGTTCCTTGCTGGCATTGCTTGCAGGAGTCATCTCCCACCAGAAGAAGTCGTGAAGGACATGCCCGCTCAGATTGAAAGACAGAGCTTTTGCAGTTGCTTTATAGTCAAAATCCGTGTCCTCTTTTCTGGCTTTGTCCATCATTTCCAGAAGGGCGTTAGTGTTGTTCACATAACCCTGATGGTGTTTGTCGTGGTGTATACGCAGCTGTTCTTCGGAAATGTACGGTTCAAGGTCTGCGTATCCATATTTCAATGGTGGTAACTTGTACAGGTCTTTAGCCATATTATATACCCTCTTCACAATCGGCTGGTTTCACAGAATTTGCTCCGGAATCGGAATAGGGTCCGAATAGAATCCGAATGGAGTCCGAATAGATCTGAATAGGATCTGAAAGGCGTCCGAACAACTTGAACGACGTCTGAACAGAGTCAAACAGAATTTCACAGATTCTACACTTTCCAGTCAGAGATTCAATTAAAAATCCTGCCTGTGAACCAATTTTCCCCTAAATATGTTAACAGAAGTATGTCTTTCAAACTACTCTGTCACAAACTACTCAATCCCAAAATATTCTGCGCCGTATCTTTTCAATACAAAGCAAACACATATAAAATCGCCATCTGGCAATTCTAAATGTAAAATATAATTATACATCAAACCTATTTAAAGGTAAAAGACGAAAACTATGAGAGATTTTTGAAGAAACTGATTCAAGGTTTCACCAAACTTTTTGTGTCTTTAGCCAAACCTTTTGTTTCGTAATCGTCAAACTGTTTGTTTCGTATTCTTCAAACCGTTTTTCTGTAATTGTTCGCCTGTAATTATTTGTTCCTTTTTCTGCAGGTGAACACAAAAAGTTCATTTCATTTTTTGCTGCTTTCTAGTTTTCTAATTTGTTGAAGGCTCCTTCGCGTGATGTTGTATTTGGAGCTCCAATCATAAAAGAAGGAACTTTAGGAAAAATAGCAAAATTTGGATTGAAGAAAATAAAACTACAACAATAGCTCTAAGTAGAAGAATATAATTAATAGTAATATTTAAAAATGGGTTAATATAAATAACGGATACTTGTTATGGATTTATCAAATAAAGGGTGATGGGGAGAGAGTTGAAGTGACAGTTGAGGAAAACCTGCAATTGATGACAACACTGGATGATGCATGGAATTCACAGGACTGGGACACGTTCGAGAAACGTCATACTGAAAAGGTTGAGGTTTACTGGCCGGGTCAGCCGGAGCCGACAAGGGGAAGAAAATCGCATCACGAAGAAGCGGTACAATTTTTCAAAACATTTCCGGATAACCATGTTGAGAACAGACCGTATAAGGTGTTATTTGGACAGGGAGACTGGACCTGCTCAGTAGCTACATTCACAGGTACCATGAAGGGACCCATGATTGGAGCTGATGGAAAAGAAATTCCACCTACAAACAGGAAATTCAAAGTGGAATTTTGTACGGTTGCTCACTGGAAAAATGGAGAAATCGTCGAAGAGAGGCTTTTCTACGACCTTGTCGGGCTGATGAAACAGATTGGCCTTATGTAACAGATTAGCCTTATGTGAGAGAAAAGAAACAATCGGTTTTTCAAATATACCTGGAAACGGGTACACGCCTGAATTATAGCTGCTTGAATTTAGTTGCTAAATTGCATTTGCATGAATCACACGCTTGAACTGTAGTTGCTTGCGTAAAGTTTTATATCATATCTGAACAGTTCTATGCGCAAGCAACCGGGTTTTTAGACATCCCGCTTTTTGTTATCTTCTGCTTCTGGCAGGCCCTGAATTAAGGACTTATATTTTTCAAAGTTTCCCTCTTCAATAAGATATATATTTTTCAAAGTTCTCTCCCATAATAAAGGGATAAAAAAATGGTAAACACACTCTCCCACCTCGGAGTCGGCCTTCTGATCGCTCTGGCTCTCGGATATAAAGGAAGAAAACGAGAAACTCTGGCTTTTCTGGCAATCCTGCCGGACCTGGACTTCATCCCTTACATCCTCTTTGCCCTTGTCAGCGACAGCGTAAGCCATGAGACCAGAAACCAGCTCTTTTACCTGCTGGGCCACAGGGAGTTCATGCACTCCATCCTTTTCATCCTGCTCGTAACGCTTTTCATCTGGCTTATAACAAAAGACCGCAGGTTCACCGCCGCTGGGTTTGCAGCTATTTTTCTCCACAGCTACCTTGATTATGCCACCAGCTGGAAAATGCGCCCCCTCTACCCTTTCAGCACCGAGACATCCATCATGGGAGCCGTCTATTTTTTCGATCCGTTGGCAAACCTCCTCCCCCTGCTGCCCGTCTTTATCGTACTTGTCGGGCATATGAAAAGGAATGGCAGATGGAACGGAAAGTTCAACAACTTCTGTACCTTTGTCGCCGAAAACCGGAGCAAATTCTATACAACGCTTCTGGTCGTGCTCCTGGTCTGGATCACAGTGCTGCCTATGGCAAAGTTTTTCCTTGTCAACCAGGTCTCCGAAGAAGAAGGAACCAGAATAAGTTACCAAAATACCTACCCTTCCTCCCCCGGAAAGTTCCTTACCGCGTACTCTTATAACGCCACCCACTACAAGATTCTGGAAGTCAGCTACTGGGCAGGGATCGAAAGAAGCGATTATATCGAAAAAATCAACGTAACCGGCGACGTCCCCGATGCCTACGCCTACGCCGAAAGAGCCGGAAAACTCTACAGCACAGCCGTCCCTCAGGAAATCGATTACCCTGTTTATAGCGTTTCGGAAGAAAACGGCTCGGTAAATATCGTGCTGAGCGATGCAAGAAACCCGTATGTTAAAATGTGGACGTATTTTGATACGGTTTACAGGTTCGTTTTTGATACGGAGGGCGGGGAATATGAGGTGTATGCAAGCGTGCAGGGGGAAGAGGAGGAAGAGAAATTGGGGAAGAATTATTTTGGGTGAAATTACAGAATCTGAAGTTTCATTTCAAAAAATATCATTTAATCTCTTTTTAATAGAATTATCTATTTTGAAACCTTCAATATATCAAATAATTTGATAAAATTTAAAATAAGTTAGCACATATCGCATTACATGGATAAAGAAGCCTTCTTGCATCAATTGGAATCCTCTGCAACAAAGAAGGATAAGAAATTGTTTGCTAAAACTTTTTACGACCTTCAGCCTGATGTAATAATCGGCTTCACTAAAGAAGAATTTTCGCGAACTATTTACATATCCCATCAGTTTAGCTCACAGAAAATGGATAGGTTATTTAATTTTCTTGAAAATAAAGGATTATTTTTCCTGAATAACGCTTTAAAGGGAATCGATGAACTCAATAATTCTCTTCTCAGTAAATTCTATTATAGTTTATGTATTTCCCTCTATGAAACCAATAAAGAAAAAGTCAAGCGCGTATTAGTAAATAATGCAGTTGCCTGCTGTAAGCTTGCAGAGATGGGCATTGACAGCAAGGAGAATCTTGAAACTGTTATCAGTCTTTATGGCAATGTCAGGGAAATTTTTCCCAAAAAAAGCATAGATTACGCTATTGTGTTGATGAACGAGGGTAATGCAAGACAAACACTTGCAGAAATGGGCATTAAAAGTAGGGAAAATCTTGAAATTGCTGTCAGTTTTTACGGCGATGCCAGGGAAATTTTTCCCAAAAAAAGCATAGATTACGCTATTGCGTTGATGAACGAGGGTAATGCAAGACAAACACTTTCAGAAATGGGCATTAAAAGTAGGGAAAATCTTGAAATTGCTGTCAGTTTTTACGGCGATGCCAGGGAAATTTTTCCCAAAAAAAACGCAGATTACGCTCGTGTATTGATAAACGAGAGTACTGCAAGGCAAACACTTGCAGAAATGGGCATTGAAAGTAGGGAAAATCTTGAAACTGCTATCAGTTTTTACGGCGATGCCAGGGAAATTTTTCCCAAAAAAGGCGTGGATTATGCTATTGCGTTGATGAACGAGGGTAATGCAAGAAAAGAACTTGCAGAGATGGGTATCGAAAGTAGGGAAAATCTTGAAACTGCTATCAGTTTTTATGGCGAAGCTAGGGAAATTCTTCCCAAAAAAAGAACACCTTACGCTCGTGCGTTGATGAACGAGGGTAATGCAAGACAAAAACTTGCAGAGATGGGCATTGATATCAAGAAGAATCTTGAAATTGCTGTCAGTTTTTACGGCGATTCCAGGGAAATTTTTCCTAAAAAAAGCGTGGATTATGCTCGTACGTTAATGAATGTGTCAAGGGCGGTTAACTTTTTTCCATTTTGGGCGGTTTAGAATTTGCCAACCTTTTAATATAAATTTTACTCAATTTTTCATAAACTTTTAGAAATTACTGGCATATATTTCCTGTTTTTATTCCCTGTTTCTTCCTTTCTTTCAGCCTGTAACTTTCCCCTTTGATGTTAATCGTAGTTGAATGGTGGAGAATCCTATCAAGTACAGCAGCCGCTATTACATGGTCCTTGAATATCTCTCCCCATTCTCCATATGATTTATTTGATGTCAAGATCGTTGAACTCTTTTCATACCGTCTTGAGATCAGCTGAAATAGGCAGTGAGCTCCTTCTTCGTCAAATGGGAGATACCCTATTTCGTCAATTATCAGCACTTTATATTTCATCAAGTCCCTTAGTTTCTTTTCAAGCATTCCTTCTCGATTTGCTATTTTCAACTTCTCGATAAGGTTTCCTGTATTGGTAAAGTAAACCGAAATCCCTGCTTTTGCTACTTCAATCCCAAGAGCGATTGCAAGATGAGACTTTCCAACTCCGGGAGGACCAAGGAAAACGACATTCTCTGAATTATGAACAAATCTCAAGGTTGCAAGGTCTTCGATTGCTTTTTTATCAATGGATTTCTGAAATTCAAAATCGAATTCCTCAAGAGTCTTTTTAACGGGAAAAACTGCACTTTTCATCCTTCTCTCAATTGCAACAGCTTCTCTGTGTTTCTTTTCCTGTTCAAACAAGTAATCAAGGACTTCCATTGTTGTCTTGTTGTCCCTTGCAGCAATTTCAAGGTAGTTATCCAGAAGCTCTTCGATAGAATTAAGTTTCAGGTATTGCAGGTTATTGTGAAGTCTCTCATAGGTGAAGTTGTTCATTCAAAACCACCTTCACTAAATATTTCATAGACATCAAGAGACCTTTTTTCAACTTCGGGATCTGAGAACTTCAACGGGATCTGTGAATCTTTTTTGCATTTTGAGTTCTCTTTAAGAATCTCACTCAGGAGACCCTGGAAATGTTCCTTTTTCCTTGAAACTCTGCAGTTTCCAGGAAGGATTTCATGTTCACAGACTTTCTCATAATCAACATAGACCTCGAATATTCCTTCAAGGATCTGAAGCTCTGCAGTTCTCCCTGCAAACCTGTAAGGAACAGAATACTTATTTCCAAGGAACGAAATATAACAGTCTCTGGAGACCTTTCTGGTCTCCTTATGGACAACTTTGTAAGGAGGAACCTGATCCAGAGGGCTCAGTTTCTCCTCCTTAAAGCGTTCAAGAGGGATTTGATAGGTTGTTCCGTGGACAGTTGAATTTACCCATTCCAACCAACTGTGAACTTGGGCGTTCAGGTCTTCGAGAGAGGTAAACCTTCTTCCAAGGAAGAAATCCCTCTTGACGAAACCGACTGTATTTTCAATTTTCCCTTTTGTCTGAGGCCTGTAAGGCCTGCATAACCGTGGAATAAAACCAAAGCATTTGAAGAAATCCTCAAACTGTGGGTTCCATTCGGAATCTGATGATTTTAAGGCTCTTTTGATAACAACCTGTTTCATGTTATCATAGAGGATCTCCTGTGTAAATCCTCCAAAGTACTCAAAAGCGTTCAGATGACACTGAATAAGAGTGGGAGTGTCTATGCTCAGTGTAAATTCAACATATCTCATTCTTGAATATCCAAGAATCATGTTGAAGCAAAAGAGTTTCTTTACCTTTCCATCAACCTCAACTGTTCCCATCTCTGCCCAGTCAACCTGAGCCTGTACACCTGGTTTTGTTTCATAGCGGAGTACAGCAGGGACTCCCTGTTTAGGTCGGACTTCTCTTACGAAGTCCTTGACTATGGTTTTTCCTCCATCAAAACCCATTTCTTTGATTTCCCTATAAAGGCGAACAGCAGTATAAGGACCTTCTTTGAGTTTTTCTTGTATGTAAGGTTTGAAAGGATCAAGTTTACTCGGTTTTGGCGGACGTTTCTGAGGTTCTGGGGCAGTTTTCTTTTTAAGATATTTCCTCACAGTTTCCCTAGCATAACCTGTTCTTCTAGAGATCTCACTGATGCTGAAGCCTTGTGAATACAAATCTCGTATCAATAGCCATTCCTCCGTTTTCAGCATTATCTACAATCCTCGAACTTTTCACAAGGATTGAGAATTGGAAGTTTTTAAACCGCCGTAATTGGAAGATTCTTAACCGCCCTTGACAGAATGAAGGCACTGCAAGACAAACACTTGTAGAGATGAGCATTAAAAGTGAGGAAAATCTCGAAACTGCTATCAATCTTTACGGCGAAGTTAGGGAAATTCTTCCCAAAAAAAGCGTAGATTATGCTCGTGCGTTAATGAACGAGGGTACTGCAAGATCAAAGCTTGCAGAGATGAGCATTGAAAGCAGGGTGAATCTTAAAATTGCTGTCAGCCTTTATGGCGATTCTAGAGAAATTTTTCCCGAGAAAAGCACAGATTACGCTGGCGCATTGATGAACGAGGGTAATGCAAGATCGATGCTTGCAGAGATGGGGATTGATATAAGAGATAACTTTGAAAGATCAAAGGAATTGTATTTACAAAGTATTTCAATTCTTGAAGAATTAGGAGATGGATGGACATATTCTGTCGCTTTATTGGGTTTTAACTACCTACTTAAAGACAACTTCTACAAAACCGGAGAGAAAAAACATCTCGAAGAATGGGAGAGAAATCTTGGGGATATAGAAGAAAAGATAAAGGATCGAAATATTAGATACAAAAAACGTGTAATGGCAAGCATTCATGAAATACGTGCCAGTTTATTTGAGTTCGATGGGAAACAGGGAATATCCGATGCATCTTTTGAATATTATGAAGCATATAAACTTTCAAAAGAGCCTTATTATAAGTTTATGAAAGAATTCTGCCAAGCGAGAAGTGGCACTATATCTTTTTGTGAGCTTGTGTCTAATTGGAAATTAGAAGAGAAAAAAAGTATCTTTCTTGATTATTACGATTACACTGTGTTCGAGTGCCATCTGGAAAATGCTTTGAAAAGTACCATTAATGAAGAAGACGAGTTGAAACTCGCAGTGAAAAAACTTACAGAAATAAGAGACCGGACGCAAATTAAGATCATCAAAGACAGAGTTTCAGCTTACATTCACCTCTTACAAGCTCTTGTTGACTGTTTTACTGAGGAAGCATACACAGAAGCTGCAAAGAATGTTAAAGAAGGATGTAAAATCTTCCGTGAATATGGAGATAAACAGGGGCAGCAAATGTGTGAGATTTTTCACAATGCAGTTGTGAAAAAAAGGGATCCAGATGCATGGCAAGAAATAATTCGAAACAGGGAATTTTCGTCTAATTTTTACAATTTGCTTTGTCAGTATTCAGACCGTAAGAGAGTAGATCTTGAATATTATAGGTTTGGCCAAGTACACGAAATAATAGGTGTTGTTAGTAAGGATGTAGAGCAGGTAAAAGAGATTTCAATACGCACTGAGAATAAAATTGATGAGATCCAAAGTCAGATACATTCAGGATTTACCGAAATAAAAAGTCAGATTGAAGACGGATTCGATGGCACAGCTGCTGAACTCAGACAAATTAAAGGGAAAATCGATAATATTGAGCAGGATTTTGACAATCTGGTGCAGATTTCAAATGAAGTTGGCGGCAAAGAAGGGGAATGCATCAAGGAATTCGCATCACAGATGCTTGAGCTTATGAAAAAAGGAGATTCTGAAGCTTTAAAGCGTTTCAGTGAAAAGATTATTCAAAATAGTTCATCTATTACAGAAATCATAGAAGCAGCAGAGATCCCTGAAAAGGAGAAAGCAGAAGCAAAATCTAAACTCGCGGATCTCAAAAAGATACCGGGGATTTTAAAGGAAAAAGCGAAATCTTTCAGTGTAGATGTCACAAAAGACGTGATAGTGAGTTTGACTGCTGAAGAAATTATTACATTGCTTACTCCGGTGTTGTCAACAGCAGCATTTGGTGTACCTATACCTTCTCAGATTATGACTATGTTGTTAGCAGCGATAAGAAATTCGTGAGTTCTTATATTTGCACTTCACCGCCTGCTCAACAGGCGTATGGCCGCCCTGTATTTAAGAAATGTCGAAACCCAAACCAGCCTGAATTATGAAAATCCTGCAAAAATTGACGGGCGATCAAAAGTCATATTTCATTTTTAATCTTTTCATTTCCATTTTATGTCCACTTATAAAGACTAGTAAAATACCAACGAAAGCTATATAAACGAACTTACAAATATCTAACTTAGATGGAGAAAAGCCAGCTTCGCCAGGTAATAATTGACCAGCAGGTCTCTTTCAGGAAAAGGGAAGAGCTTGTATTCCGTGATATCGACCTTGAGAGATACCTCAGGGGAAATGAAATTGTTATCATCTCGGGGATCAGGCGGTGTGGGAAGAGTTCGCTTTTGAAGTTGATAGCCGGGCAGCTTGAGGGGGTTAAGTTTTATGTGGACTTTGATGACATCCGGCTCTCGGATTTTAAGGTCGGGAATTATCAGGATTTGCAGGATCTGGTAATTGAGCTTTATGGGAAAGAGATGGAAAAAAATGGGACTGGGCAGATTTATTATTTTTTTGATGAGATACAGAACGTGCCACTCTGGGAAAGGTGGCTTAACAACCTTTACAAAGAAGGAAAAAAGGTATTTGCCACAGGCTCGAATTCCCAGCTCCTCAGTTCGGAAATATCTACATTTTTGACCGGAAGAAACAAAGTGCTCAGGCTTTTTCCTTTCTCCTTTAAGGAGTTCCTGCGCCTGAAGGGAATCGAGATCACAGGAGAAGAAATTGAAGCCGATCTTCTTACTAGCTCCAAAAAAGCTGAGATATTTAGTTATTTTCTGGAATACTTCGAAAGCGGAGGCTTTCCGCTTGTCCTGAAAAGCAGGGACCTTGAACTTTCCAGAGGATATTTTGAAGATATCCTGAACAAAGACGTTCTGGTCCGCTACAATATAAGGGAGGGAAGAGCTCTTAAAGACCTTGCCCTGTTCCTGCTTTCTAACGTGGGGAAGGCGTATTCTTACCCCACATTGAGAAGCATAACCGGGATAAAGAGTTTAAGCACGATCAAAAATTACATTGATTACTTCCAGAATGTGTTTTTACTCTACCAGGTTCCCAGGTTTGACTACTCACTGAAAAAGCAAAAGGTATCGTCTTCGAAGATTTATACCATCGACAATAGTTTCCTGAAGACGGTGGCGTTCAATTTCTCCGAAAACGAAGGACAGAGGCTTGAAAATCTGGTCCTTGTCGAACTGTTGAGAAGAAAAAAAGAACTGTATTACCATTCCGAAAAAAAGGAATGCGATTTTGTACTGAGGGAAGGGCTGAGGGTTAGTGAGGCAATTCAGGTTTCAGTGAACCTGAACAATCCGGAAACAAAGAAGAGGGAAATTGAAGGATTAAAAGAGGCAATGGAAGCTTATAAACTTGACAGGGGGCTTCTCCTGACGTTTGAAGAGGACGACATATTGGATACAGGAGGGAGAGAAATAGTCGTGAAACCGGTATGGAGATGGCTTCTCAAATGAAAAGTTTGTTTAGTTTCTCTTTAAACTTCTCGAACTGGGAGGCTATCTAAGTATGCTTGTCAAATCGGCCTTAATTACGAAATTCATGCAAAAATTTACGTGTGCATGTGCGAAAAAACGTGATTATGCAGGTCATTCGGGTCATTCATTACTATATCCCAGTTTTGCATTAATCTCCTCGGCTTTTGCAAGGTATTTCGCAGCTTCTTCGGATTTGCCCATATTCTCAAGTACACTTGAATATGTTTCAAAGATCATGGAAGAACGGGCAAGGTAATTAAAGTCCTCGGGATCGGTTTCAAGCAGTTTTGCATTGAGATCCATTGCTTTTTCGAGGGTTTCCTTTGCTTTTTCCAGATCCTTTTGGGCTAAGAATGTGATTCCCATCTGGTGGAATATGCCTTCAAGAACAGTTAAATAATTCAGATTTTCGGGGTTTTTTTCATGCAATTTTTCGCGGATTGCAAGGGAACGTTTGAATTCTTCAATCGCCTCCTCATACATTTCGTTCTCTCTGAAAGAAATGCCCATCTTTTCAGCGATTTCGGCAATCAGTTCCTTATCTTCCATTATTTCCGGTTTGACAGCATAAAGTTTATTCTCTGCTTTTTTAGCGAGCTCAAGGTATTCCTTGACAATGCCACTTTCTTTTCCCCGGGATTCTTCATCGAGTTTAAGTCTTGATCCAAGGAGATAAATGCCGGTGACAAACCTTTGCAGGAATAACGGATAGTCAGAGGATTCTTCCAATATTTTTTCATGAATGTCGAGAGCCAGCCTGTGATAACGGGCTTCCTGCTCAATATCCCCTCTTTCGGAATGAAGGAGTGCAAGGTTAGTGTATGTGACCGCGAGGTCTTCCTTATATTCTCTTTCTTCGGGGTTCAGGTCAAGCATACGCTGCTGGACTGCAAGCAATTTGCTGTACATCTCGGCTGCCTTTTCATGCTCTTCCTGATTTTTGAATAATTGTATAAAGTTGTTGAGTACCTTTTTGAGCACTGAATAATGTATATCCATTTCCGGCTCCAGCTCGAAATTGTTTTCAAGCACTGACAGAGCATCTTCAAAATATTTCTGTGCTTTTTCGGGTTCTTCATCAAGATAGAGTTTTCCGATAGTAGCCTGTACCTCAGCCATATATGTCTTGTAGTCCAGGGCATCGGGCTCTGTTTCCAGAAGGCTTTCGTAGATTTCTATTTCTTTTTCGTAGTAAGCCTTTGCTTTTCCAGTTTCCCCGTGTTCTGCAAAGATGTCTCCGAGTTCTTCATATGTATCGGAAATTTCAAATATGGGATTCAGGTCTTCAGGATCTTCATCATGCAGGTTCCGGAAAACATCCAGTTTGTCTTTGTAGCAGAGTTCTGCAGCCTCGAATTCCCCTATTTTTGAAAAACGGTCCCCCAGGTCATCCAGATACATTGCAATTTTTTTGTTGCGTGCAAATTCTGAAGGGTGGTTTATTATCAGGTCCCGGTAAATTTCCCTGGCTTTTGTGTAATTCGCGATTGATTTTTCGAGATATTTTCTATTGGAAAAAGCAACGCCATAGCTTTCATGAATATTGGCTAAAGAAACGGCATACGCATAGTCCTCGGGAAATTCTTTATAGCCTTTATCCATCAATTCCACGGCTTCCTCGTAATACCGCTCTGCCTTTTCCAAATTTTCCATGCCTGAATACAGGCTCCCATGGTAGCTGTAAGTATAGCTCAGGTAATATTCGGCCATGCTGTTTTCAGGGTCTTTCTCAATCATTTTTCTGTAAATTCCTGCTGCTCTGAAATAATTGCCTTCGGCTTCCTTCAGGTGTCCGTAATTCCGGAATAAATACCCGTAAAGTTCGATGTCCTCATCAAAGTCGCCGAGAAGATCCGTCTCTCCGGACTCAAGCTCGAAGAGTTTTTCGTAGATGTCTATTTTTTTGTCAAAGAGCTTCACCGCCTGATCCATCAACTGCCCGGCTTGATAACACACCCCCATACTTCCAATAATCTCCAGGAAACCGGAAAGATATTCCTGATTTTCAGGGTCTGATTTCACCAGTTCTTCAAATGTCCGGACAACTTTCTCAAACTGCTTTTCCATCGGTCCCAGCAACTCTTCAGCTCTTTCCTCATCATTAAGCTCGTCAAATGAACTCCCTATCTCCTCAATCATATTGCTTATGAATTTTTGATAGTTCTTTTTCCCCGGCTCTCCTGAAAACAGCGGTTCGATGATTTTGAGGGCCTCACCATAAAATTCCAGAGCTCCCTCCGGATCTCCAGCCTTACTTATTGTGTATCCCTTCAAAAATAAGGTATGGAAAGAAATTTCAGGGTCTTTTTCTTTTTTCATTATTTTATCGACATCTTTCAAGCTCTCAAGAGCCCTGTCATACTTTCCATTTTCAATGAAAGTGGCTGCTTTGCCAAATAAACGATTTGCAGAATCCTGAAGCCGTCTTGATACCATAATTGCAGTTATTGTCCTTATACATGATTAATACTAACGAACCTGATACTAAAAAATCAGCCTTGATGAGGTGGAGGGTTTAAGTCAGCAGAGTTACGTCAGCATAGTTACGTCAGCATAGTTACGTCAGCAGAATTGCGGCTTTGCAGCTCGAGTTTCGCTCTGCTCAAGCAGACTAAAATAACTTCATTTTTCATTTTGTACGGGCGATTTCCCCCTTATCAGCCCACAAAACAATTTGAAAACTCGATATTTCACAGAGTGCCGATTAAAGCTTCAAAATCGTTTATTTTGGCATGAAAGTACTTTCAATTACTTTCATTATTTGTGCCTGTTATTCGAAGAATATCATGTGTGTTTTATCAGAAATTAAAGGTACAGGGACACGGTCAAAACTCAGGTTTCATTTTTAAACCTTACATTTCTACTTCACCTTCGTTTATAAATATCAGTAAAATATCAGCGAAAGCCTTCATATATTCAAAAAAAATGGGTTATGGGGGTTAGTTACTGAAGAAGCATTAGCAGAAGAATTCAGTGAATTCAGGTAAAAATCTAACTCAAATGACCAGAATTACGTATAATATATTCCACGCAGCTTATATAATTAAGAGTAATATATCTGGTATACTCATTTTCGTTGGGGTCTGGGAATACCTGTCTCAAAAAAATGAGTATGCACAAACAGGAAAACTGGGTGTAGGGGTAGCTCGCAGATAGAATCGTAGGCGATGACAGACGTGTCTTTTTGTCAGATTTGATCGGTAACACGCTCCACTACACGAAAAGTAACTGGAAGAATAATACCTTCCGCCTCCCTTCCAGACTGGGATCCAGATGCCGGATATCCATCCCCAATAGGTACATTCCGGCAGGAAGTTCGAGTGAAGGAGCTTTCCTTCACTCATTTCTCTTATTTATCTCTCATCATTCATTCTTCTTCGTCGACTTCTTCTTCAACTTCTTCAACTCCCGCTTCTTCGACGTCCTTTGCTTCTTCAGGTTCTTCGGATTCGTCCTTTCCGACCTCGAATTCGGATTTTACACTTACTGCTTTTCCGGATTTGAGGTTAGTGATTTTCAGCTGTTTTTGATCCTCATCTTCAGCTTTGATACGGGCCATCCCGACGACTTTGTCCCCGGATTTCATGTTCATGATCCTTACGCCCTGGGTATTTCTGCCCTGGATTGAGATATCTTTTGCCGGCACACGGATAATGATGCCTTCCGAACTGGTAATCATCAGTTCGTCATCCTCAGCTACGGATTTGACGTTAGCAACAAAGCCATTTCTCAGGTTCGTAACGATTGTTATTACGCCTTTCCCGCCGCGGCGGTGCATAGGATACTGGGAGTACTCTGTCCTTTTACCGAACCCGTTTTCAGTTACCGATAGGAGAGTTGTGGTCTCATCGACAAGGTCCATGCTGACCACCTCGTCTTCCGGGCCATCAAGGATCATGCCGCGGACTCCTCTTGCAGTCCTGCCCATCGGACGGACGTCGTCTTCGGAGAAGCGTATTGCTTTGCCTTTCTTAGAGACCATCAAGACTTCCTGCTTTCCATCGGTAAGGAGGACTTTCACAAGCTCGTCGCCTTCATCCAGGCTGACTGCGATAATACCGGCTTTTCTCGGGTTCCTGAACTCGGAGAGAGGGGTCTTTTTGGTCGTGCCTGCCCTTGTTGCCATAAGGAGGTATCTGTCTTCGGCAAACTCTTTTACAGGGATCATTGCATTGACCATTTCACCTTCCCGCAGCTCAAGCAGGTTTACTATGGCTTTACCTCTCGACTGGCGGGAACCTTCAGGGATCTCATAGACCTTCTGCCAGTAGAGCCTGCCCCTGTTTGTAAAGAAAAGGATATAGTTGTGGGTTGAGGAAATAAAGAGGTTTTCCACGAAGTCTTCTTCCTTCATCTCCATACCGATAATCCCCCTGCCTCCGCGGCGCTGCATGGAATAAGTATCAAGGGGGATACGCTTTATGTAGCCGCTGTTTGTGATTGTGACCACAACGTCGGCTTCCGGAATAAGGTCTTCATCGGTCACTTCTTCCGTGTAATGTACGATCTTTGTCCTGCGGACATCCCCGTACTTTTCCTTGAGTCCGAGGAGTTCGGTCCTGATAATCTCGTACTTGAGCTCATCGCTTTCCAGGATCTTTTTGAGTTCGGCGATCAGTTTTATGAGGTTTTCCAGCTCCTCAAGGATTTTCTTGGTCTCAAGCCCTGTCAGACGCTGCAGGCGCATATCCAGGATAGCCTTTGCCTGGACCTCGTCAAGGGTAAAGTTGTCCATCAGGCCCTGCCTAGCTTCATCGGCATTTGCAGACCCCTTGATAAGGGCAACAACTGCGTCTATGTTGTCAAGAGCGATCCTTAACCCTTCCAGGATGTGGGCCCTTTCTTCGCTTTTTTTCAGGTCGTAAAGCGTCCGCTTCTGGACAATCTCCATCCTGTACTCAAGGTAGATCTCGAGAAGCTGCTTCAGGTTAAGCTCCTGTGGCTTTCCGTCCACAAGGGCGAGGTTGATGACCCCGAAAGTGGTCTCCATCTGGGTGTGCTTATAGAGCTGGTTTAAGACAACCCTGGCGTTTGTGCCCTTTGAAAGCTCGATTACGACCCTTATCCCTTCCCTGTCCGACTCGTCCCGCAGATCGGAAATTCCTGAAATCACCTTTTCCCTGACAAGCTGAGCAATATTTTCAATCATCCTTGCCTTGTTCACCTGGTAAGGAAGTTCGGTTACTATAATCTGCTCCCTATCTTTTTTAAGCTCCTGAATTTCGGCAACTGCCCTGATCTTTACCGGCCCCCTTCCGGTTGTGTATGCAGACCTTATACCTGCTGTCCCGAGGATATGCGCACCTGTGGGAAAGTCCGGCCCCTTTACCACGGTCATCAGTTCCGAAACCGGGGTTTCAGGGTTGTCAATAAGCATCAGAGTCCCGTCAATTACCTCACTTATATTGTGGGGAGCCATGTTCGTTGCCATTCCGACGGCAATTCCGGTTGACCCGTTGATAAGGAGGTTCGGAAGCTTTGCAGGAAGGACTTCCGGCTCTTCAAGGGACCCGTCATAGTTAGGCCTGAACGGAACGGTCTCCTTTTCAATATCTGTCAGCATCTCTTCTGCAATCCTATCCATGCGGACTTCGGTATATCGCATGGCTGCAGCCTCGTCCCCATCAATGGACCCGAAGTTCCCCTGCCCATCGATCAGAGGGTAGCGAAGTGAGAAGTCCTGCACCATCCTCACGATACTATCATAAACAGCAGCGTCTCCGTGAGGGTGATATTTACCAAGCACGTCACCCACCACACGGGCTGACTTCTTATACGGTTTGTCGTGAGTAATCCCGGATTCCTTCATTGAAAAAAGGATCCTGCGGTGGACCGGTTTTAAGCCGTCTCTGGCATCGGGAAGTGCCCTTCCGACGATGACGCTCATTGCATAATTAATGTAGGAGCGTTTCATTTCATCGTCGATAAGGATAGCCGTAACTCCATTATTATCGGGTTCCGGCCCTTCGTCCTCGGTTTCGTCCGAAGCAGGGTCGGATAGGGCCAGTTCGAGTTTCTTGCCGGACTCTTCGCGAGTAAGGGGGATTGAACCGTCTCCATGTTCCTGCTTATCGTCTCTCTCTTCCGGGATAAGGGTAGCTTGATAAGATTTTTTCATTTCAGCTTCTGATTTTTTTTCTTCTTCGTATTTTGCCATTTTCAGCCACCTCAGATATCCAGGTCCACAACTTCTTTTGCATGCGTTTCGATGAAGTTCCGGCGTGGTTCTACCTCATCTCCCATGAGGACTCTGAAGATCTCGTCCGCCCGAAGCGCATCTTCCAGGGTAACCTGTAAAAGAGTCCGGCTCTCAGGGTTCATGGTTGTTTCCCAGAGCTGTTCCGGGTTCATTTCTCCAAGTCCTTTATACCGCTGGATTGCAAGTCCTTTTTCCCCGAGTTCTTTTTTCTTTACTTCAAGTTCCCTGTCCGAGTGTATATAGTACTCAGATTTGCCTTTCTTTATGCGGTAGAGCGGAGGCTGGGCGATATATACGTATCCGGCGTCGATCAGAGGTCTCATATAGCGGAAGAATAGAGTAAGAAGAAGAGTCCTGATGTGCGCTCCGTCCACATCGGCATCAGTCATGAGGATGACTTTGTGGTAGCGAGCGCTTTCCAGAGCGAAGTCCTCACTGACCCCGGTCCCGAGGGCGGTGATAAGGGAAACGACCTCATTGTTTTTCAGGATCTTCGCAAGTCTGGATTTTTCCACATTCAGGATCTTGCCCCTGAGGGGTAAAATTGCCTGGAAACCCCTGTCTCTGCCCTGTTTTGCCGAACCTCCTGCCGAATTACCTTCCACGATGTAAATCTCACAGACTGAAGGGTCTTTTTCCGAGCAATCCGCAAGTTTTCCGGGCAGGGTGCTGACCTCAAGTGCGCTCTTTCTGCGGGTAAGTTCCCTTGCCTTTTTTGCAGCTTCCCGGGCTTTCTGGGCAAGGAGGGCTTTTTCAAGGATAACGTTTGCAACCTTCGGGTTTTCCTCAAAGTACTCCGCAAGCCCGTCCGTTACAAGGGAGTCAACTATTCCCTTGACTTCACTGTTTCCGAGCCTTGTCTTGGTCTGCCCCTCAAACTGGGGCTCCATAAGTTTGACACTGATAATCGCAGTCAGGCCTTCCCTTACGTCGTCTCCGGTCAGCTTCGCGTCTTCTTTTGAGAGCTTGTTGGCTTTGATGTAATCGTTTGCAACCCTTGTAAGGGCGGTCTTGAAACCGATGATATGGGTCCCGCCCTCATGGGTGTTGATATTGTTTGCAAAGGAGTACACGTTTTCAGTGTAGCTGTTCGTATACTGCATTGCAATTTCTACAACCATATCATCTCTTTGCCGTTCGAAATAGATCGGCTTTTCGTGGAGAGGCTGTTTTTTCTTGTTAAGGTACTCCACGAATTCTACAATTCCCCCGCTGTAGATAAAAGTCTCAGCCTGCCCTTCGGGGCTTCTTAAGTCCTTCAGGTTGATTGTGAGGCCCCTGTTAAGGAAAGCCAGTTCCCTGAGCCGGTTTGAGAGAATATCGTACTGGAAGTCGGTGGTCTCAAAGATTCTTGCATCGGGTTTGAAAGTGGTCTTTGTGCCCGTAATCTCCGAAGTTCCTGTTTCCTGGACCTCGGCCTCGGGCTTTCCGCGGATATAGCGCTGGAAATATTTCTTCCCGTCTCTTTCAACTTCCACATTCAGCCATTCCGAAAGGGCGTTCACGACCGAGACCCCCACTCCATGTAGCCCTCCGGAGACCTTGTAGGTATTTTTATCGAACTTGCCTCCTGCGTGCAGAACTGTCATCACGACCTCAAGAGCTGATTTCTTGTGCACGGGATGGGGGTCGATAGGGATACCTCTCCCATTGTCCAGGACCGTCACACTTCCGTCGGGATTGATAGTGACATCGACCCTGGTACAGAAGCCTGCAAGGGCTTCATCAATACTGTTGTCTACAACCTCGTAGACTAAATGGTGGAGCCCGCGGCTGTCTGTACTCCCTATATACATGCTAGGTCGTTTTCGGACAGCTTCCAGGCCTTCGAGTACCTGGATACGCGAAGCGTCATAAACCTGTTTATCACTCATTTTGGTTTATTCTCCATAAAAATCTGATAAAGTTATTTATATTAAATCTCATAACATATTATACATTTTTTAAAACTCGTAGGAAAACTAGGTTCGAAATCGAACTTTAGGAGTCGTGTCAATTCACTGAGCCTTTAGTTTTTATTGGAGTATATTTATATTTAATTCTTATGTTTCTACAGTAAATCAGATTCATTATGCGCTCATACATTTTAAGCCTTTAGATCAGCAGCATATTTAGCCTGATTTTTCTGTCCAGACTCTCACGAAAAAGGTAATTTTTAGCATAATTTTGTACTCGAAAATGCCCTTTTCAGATTAATTTTTCGATATGTTCTTGGTTGAAATAAATATTTGCTGTATCACAGAGAAAAATTTGCTTACTTCAGGGCAGTCAGAGCATGACTCGCGGCATTTCAACCGAAAAAAAGTTGATACTTTGAGCCCCAAAATTACGGACACCGCTCAGATTGAACTTAAATTCCCGGAAGCCCACCGGTTACAGCCGGCACAGAGCACGGACAAAACAAACCGAAAATACCACCGGAGCCCATCGCCTTCAGATCATTCAACTCATTCTTCAACTCATTCTTCAACTCATTCACAATCCCGCCGAGGGGTACCAGGTAAGCAAAATTCGGTTCTCTATTATCAGAGCTCAGGTATGTTTCAGGTATTATTCAGTTTCCGGCACTGCTTTGTTCACTTGATTCTCTCAAACCATGCCCAGTTCTTTCAGCCGGTTAGGAAGATAGACCTCGGTCACGAAGTCCAGACCTTTTCCTGCGAAAGCCTGCTGTTCAGCCTTCTTGCCGATATCGAGCTGGAGCTGGATCTGCTCCTTCCAGTATTCGGATTCAAAGCGGGGATCGGAAAGTTCGCTTCGAAGTGCGCTTATGTCCTGCTCGGTGAGCTTGTCGGTTGAAAGTTCGTACTCCACGATATCCGAGGGCTGGAGCCCCAGGAACCTGGCAGCGGGGGTTGCCATGAATTCCGAGAGGTGAGCGCTTTTTATAGCCCCGTAGGCAACCGAGGCATAGATCCTGTAAGACCAGGGGTCGCCGTCAGTAAAGACTGCTACGGGAATCTCCAGCTCCTCGTTCATACGCTTGATTATCCTGCGGGTTGACCGTGCAGGCTGGCCCTTCAGATGGACAAGAATAGCATTATAAGCCTCATCAAACCCGTTTTCCATTAAACGGGCATACATACCCCCGGTCTCTATGGCAATTATCATGCTTGCGTCGTGATTCTTAAACTCAATATTTTCCACATTAAAGGGGATCTGGTACCCGCCTTCTCCCACGTCCTTCTGACAGTGGATATTCCGCGCGCCCCGTTTGGTCAGTTCCGAGATCTCAATCGGCCCGAACATCGTAGCCCCGTCTTCTTCAGGACGCATATGGAAATACTCCCTCTGGAGACTGGTCAGGAGTTCCAGATCTTCGATCAGGCGGTCGCTTTCAGCTTGCTCTTTGAATTTGGCATAGTCCCAGCCTTCGGAAATATAATAAAGTTCTCGAAGTGTTGAACCGCGGTTATGGGCAAGGTGTTCGTTTATGAGAAAGTCCGTAGCATAGGTAGTCTTCAGGAGCTGGAATGCCCCTTTTACGGTCTTTGCACTCCTCTCACTTTCCCTGTCCCCGTAAACCCAGACATCGCTTTCGTCGGAATATTCTATATTTGCCTTGGTCCGGCTGGGGAGGCTGACACTCGGGATTACCTCCTCTTCAAACTGGTTATAGATCTTTTCTGCAAGCCCGAGGAGTCTTTCTTTTGCCAGGGTATCTCCCTGTCTTTTTTTGCTGTTTACTTCGTTATTTACGTCTCCTGCCATTTCAAACACCCCTGAAAGCCTTTGCCCCGGTAACCAGCTCTTCTTCAATCCCTTCCACAATCAACTGGGGAAGCTTCCGGAGTTCTTCAACGGTTGCTGACTCTATTTTATAACTGAGTACCTTTGAAGAGCCTGCAGCGGCCGAAACATCCCAGACGTAATCGTAATCGTTGTCCATGGTCACAACTTTTGGCTCCGGTTTTGCCCCGTTAATTTTGCAGGGGAGCATTTCGTGCACCCTGAAAGAATGTGCCGAGGTTCCGAAATTCTTGACCTTTATTGCCACATCCGCAGTCCCGTCGCCGTTGCTTTTAACTTTCCTGTACACAAGCAGGTTCCCCATGATCTTTGCAACAACAGGGTTTATGTCAGGGACATCCTTTTCCAGAATATTTGCAACCTTTACTGCCATTTTCGGGAGCACCTTCGTAATGATAATCTCTTTTTCCCTGCGTTTCTTGAGGTTGCTCTGCTTGCTCAGGTAATGTTTGAGTTTTCTTGCAACCTCTTTGACTGCAAGGTCCACTTCTTCCTTAATTACAGGGATATCGGCAATCGCGTCCTTTGATTCGGAGGTAAAGGGCACGTTAATGGAGGCTACATGGATCAGGAGAAGAACAGGCCCAATCGGAACCCCTCCCCCGGGCTGGTTTAAGCCGTACTGCTTCCACCTGATGTCTTCTACGGCATGAGTGGTCACGCAGCCTCCCTGCTGATAAAGCAGAGGCACACGGTTTGCAAAACGCATGATACTGATCTTTTCTTCTTTAGGGAGATTTCCCCCGTATGCAAGCCCCACCTCCACTACAAAGGGGTTCCCGGAATATACGGCCGGTTTTCGCGTGCTTGTGGCAATGAAGTCCACGTTTGTCTCTTTCTCAAGCCCCCGATAGATCAGCTCTTCCCCTATAGGGGAAAGGCAGTCCGTAGGCGGAGACATGATCTTTACCTTCTGGAAAGCCTCGATCAGTTTTCTTGCCTCGTGGCGCCCCAGGGCATGAGGATCGATTTCGGGATCAAGCCCTGCCGCCTTGCAGATTTCATCAGCAGTGAGCAGCCCGATTTTACAAAAAGAGTAGCGAAGAAAGGGGGCAAGCTTCTGGCGCTCCGTGTAATGAAGCATTTTCATAAGAGTGCCCAGTTCGATCCCTTCGGGATGGGGCAGGATTTCTTCTGCGGGGTCAGGAATTTTATCCGTAGCCCTTTCAAAGACCTCCTCGTTGCCGTCAGGGTCGATAAGGGTTATCCTTGCGTGGGGGTTCACAATTGCAGTGGCTTTAAGGTATTCGTAAATAGACTGCCTCCTCCCTTTCACATAGGCAGCCTTCATCTCCAGTTCGATCTGGGTCCCGTGGGGGCGGAACCAGTCCCTGACTTCATCCATCAGGATATCAGGCTCATTGGTACTGGTATTGATCATGAGCTCGTAATAATGAGCAGGAACGTTTGAGCCGGTCTTGGAGAGGATTTTTGTGTGCCTGCCTGCGGTCATCTGGGCATAGAGCACGGCTGCCGAAATTCCTATTCCCTGCTGCCCCCTGCTCTGCTTGAGGGCATGGAACCTTGAACCGTAGAGCAGCTTTGCAAAAACTTTGGGGATCTGTTCTCTTACGATTCCCGGCCCGTTGTCTTCAATGATAACGGTTACATAGTCCTGACCTGTTCTCTCAACCTGAACAAGGATATCCGGCAGGATCCCGGCTTCCTCACAGGCATCCAGGGAGTTATCCACGGCTTCTTTTACGGTTGTTATAAGGCTTCGAGGCGCGGAATCAAAACCCAGAATCTGCCTGTTCTTTTCAAAAAATTCGGCTACACTTATTGATTTTTGTTTTTTGGCGAGTTCTTCTGCAATGGGGATTTCCATGGACTTTTACCTCAGGGATGAAAAATTGATCTGATGCTTAAAAGGATACGGTCTTCACAGTAAGCTTCTCTGTCTGAAAAGGAATTCTTTCTTAATAAAAGCGTAAGGTAATAAATATTAGCGCCTGCTAAAAAAGATAACGATTCTTCCGCTCTTTCCTGTCGGAAGTTCAGGCTTTCAGGCGCCAGGAATCAGAGTTCCGCACCGATAATCGTCTGGGTTGCGGTCACGGTTTCGCTTTCCCTTATCCTGTCTACCACGGCATTGAGGATGCTAAGGTCTTTAACGTCTATGATTACGACAAAGTCATACTCTCCGAAAACATGGTAGACGTCCTTGATTCCCTCTATATTCTTCAATTCCCTGTATGCTGCCTTTTCATATCCGGGCAGCACGTTTATCATTGTAACTCCTATAACCATAGGTATCACTATGAGGTAACGGCTGCAAGTTATTTATTTTTATCCGACGGAGAAATTTTCACAGCATAAATTGATAGCCTTTAAGGCAACCGGATTTATTTCCTCCGACTTTATTTCTTGTTCTTAAAGTCGAGGTGATTCACCTTCAAGCTTTTGGGCAATTATTAAACGAATTTTTTTCGCATGAAGTTTTGCAAAAGAGAAGGTATTGCAACCAACATTGTTAGCGAAATAATTTCAGGATAAAACATATCACTATTTGCACTTTATATAATATAGTCACTTTCAATTTTGCCTGATATTGATTTTTTAACGCTTTGCAGGCTCATGGCAGAGAGATCACATAAAACCTACTTTCGGCAGGTAACTTGATTTTTTCCAAGTATTTTTACTGATAGCGTTTTTGTGGGAAAACACATTTTCTTCCACATTAAACATTACTGCAAAAATGGTTCGTTACTTATATAGGGCGTAAGATTTGAGTCGTATGTTAACCAGCTTCAAGTATATTACAAATTTGCAGAATGTTTAAAAAACAATATCAGCAAAAATATTTAATTCATAATGTCGACCTGCCGAATATAAGATAAAACTAAAATTTGTGTTCCTTTCTGTGCAAAAAGTCTATAATGAAATATATTATGAAAAAAAAATCAAATCGGTGACATTAGTTACAATTCTGTCAAATTAGGGAAAAAGGTAACTAAGCTGGACCGAAAAAATATTTTCATTTTGTTCCATTTCATTTTTTATTTTTATTGCATCCTCTTCCGGAATCCAATAAGTCCGGGGACCATCACTATAAAGAAAACGAATCTTACACCAGGTAAATTTTTCCACTTTAATATCATATTTGGCCAGTATTTCAAGAAATTTTCCGTCCTTGACTGCTTGTTCAGAGACAGGAAGAACGTAATAATCTTCTTTTTTCATAACTTGAGCAGGTATAGATAGGGTCCAATTTTTTTTATTATTTCCTTTCATCTCTGTTACAAGTTCGCTTCTGATGTCACTCCAGTTATCTTTGTCTGCCATTATGTAGTAATCCATATCGGAATAATTAGTGTCATATGTTAGTCTATAGTTCCGAGTCATGTTATAGTGTTGAAGAATGGCTTTTACTTCGGACTCAGAAATCCCATCTTTAAATTGGATAGCCATACCACCTACTTTTGATTCAGGATATGGTGTTTTCGTATCCTCTACCGGTGTTTTTACAAATAACCCCCAAAGCGCTACAAGAGTTAGAAAAACAATAAAAATCACGATTTCCTTATTGATTTTGCTCATATTAACCACTTCAGAAGTTGTGGAGTTTAATCCCTCAATTGTACACGACTAATTTCAAAACCAGAGGCTTCAGCAGTTTATGTGTCAAATCAGAAAGGAAATGAATGATTATAATATAAGTCTCGCCAGAAATCCGGTTATCCAATCCCTATCTTACTTTTTCCTGAGCTTCCACCCTCCATACAGGCAAGTCAAGCTTCCTAATAATCCAAAACCTGGAGTAGAGCTAATTTCACTCGATTCATTTCCGCCGGAGCTACTATCATTGTCAGATTCCGAATTATTATTGTTTGAATTATTGAGTTCGACAGCATTTTTTTCTTCAGATGATAAGTTCGTTTTTTCAATTCCTGTATCTTCAGTTGCAATAGAGGCTGCACCTGTGCTTTGATCAGTTACATTAGAATCTATAAAGTGCCCTAAGGCTATTTCAACAGGATGATTTTCTATATCTATAGTTGTTATAACACTGTCTGTAGCCGTGTCAATTACAGAAACAGTGTTGCTGCCGTAGTTAGCCACATATGCCTTTTTTCCATCAGGGACGAATGCAATTCCACAAGGATTAGTTCCTACAGGAATTGTAGTTGTGACATTATTAATTGCTGTATCAATTACAGAAACCGAATTGTTTTCCCAGCTTGTCACATATACCTTGGCTCCTGCCGGGTTAACTGCAACTCCCCAAGGATATTCTCCTACGTTTACAGTGGCTATAACATTATTTGTGGCTGTTTCAATTACAGAGACATTATTGCTTCCTGAATTGGTCACATATGCCTTTGTTCCATCTGGACTGACTACGACATCCCAAGGATATTCTCCTACATTTACAGTGGTAATAACACTGTTTGTAACTGTGTCAATTGTAGAAGTGATATCGCTGCGATGGCTTGTAACATATATTTTTGTTCCATCGGGAGTGATTGCAATTCTATCAGGATTCCGCCCCACATTAACTTTTGCTGTTACACTGTTTGTGGCTGTGTTAATTACTAAGATATTTGTACTATCACGGATCGACACATATACCTTTGTTCCTGCCGGGTTAACGGCGGCCCCCCAAGAACTACCTTCAACATTCACTATGGCATCAACTGTATTTGTTACTGTGTCAATTACAGAGACATCAGTACTGCCTATACCTGAGTCCGTCACATATATTTTTGTTCCATCCGGTGTGACTGCAACTTCGCCAGGATAACCTTCTATCTTCATCGTGGCTGTAACAGTATCTGTTGCGGTATCAATTATGGAGACTGCATCACTCAGGCCCATCACATATGCAAATGGAGCTGCACCTGTTACGCTTACCAGTATTAAAATCGCAAATACTGTTATTCCGAAAGCTCTTATGAGGGTACATCCTCTGCGTGCTTTATCAGACATTTCCACAAATGGGAGTGGAATAGAAAATGTGTCGATATGTATTGTTGAGATAGTTTTACTTTTCATCTTTTTCCCCAGGCGGCGTTTGTCTTTCATGTTATTCAGTCCGAAAAATAACGACAGCAAATCCCATTTTGGAACTTACTTCTTCCTTAATTTCCACCCTCCATACAGGCAGGTCAAGCTTCCCAATAACCCAAAACCTGGAATAGAGTTATTCTCACTCGATTCATTTCCGCCCGAGCTACTATCGTTATCAGATTCTGAATTATTATTTTTTGAATTATTGAGTTCGGCAGCATTTATTTCTTTAGATGATAAATTAGTTTCTTCGACTCCCACATATTCAGTTGAATTGGAGGTTACCTTTATGCTTTGATCAGTTACATTAGAATCTACAAAGTGCCCAAAGGCAACTTCAATAGGATATTTTCCTACTTTCACTGTATCTGTAACCTTGTTTGTAGCGGTGTCAATTACAGAGACAGTGTGGCTCGCGTAATTCACCACATATACCTTTGCTCCGTCTGGGGTGACTTCAATTCCACCAGGTGCCTTTCCTACAGGCACAGCAGTGGCTGTGACCTTGTTTGTGGCTGTATCAATAATATCAACAGCACCTGTAAGTGAATTGATGGGATTTATCGCTACGTATATCTTTTTCCCATCCGGACTGACCGCTACTCCCTTAGGACTTCTTCCTGTTTTAACCGTACTTACAACAGCATTTGAAATTGTATCTATTATAGAAATACTGCTGCCTGCCATATTCGCCACATATACCTTTTTCCCATCCGGACTGATTGCAACCCCAAGTGAATTATTTCCTGTAGGTATCGTGGCTGCAGCAGTGTTTGCGGTTGTGTCAATTACAGAAACTGTGCCTGTAAAATTAGTTGAGTAACCGCCAGAATTCGCCACATATACCTTTTTCCCATCCGGGCTAACGGCAACTCCGAAAGGAAAGTTTCCTACAGGCACTGTGGCTGTAACTTTGTTTATGGTTGTGTTAATTACAGAAACAGTGTTGTTGCTGAAACTCGTCACGTATGCCTTTGTCCCATCCGGACTTACTGCAATATTTTGAGGATAGGTTCCTACTTTCACTGTGGCTATAACTTTATTTTTGGTGGTGTCAATTATAGAAACCGTGTCATCATATGAGTTAACCACATATGCCTTTGTTCCATCCGGACTTACTGTAACTCCGGCAGGATGTTCTCCTACATCTACTGTGGCTGTAACCTTGTTTGTAGCCGTATCAATTACAGAGAGATTATTGCTGTCGGAGTTAGTAATGTAGGCAAATGGAGCTGCACCTACGACATCCATCAGTATTAAAATCATAAGTGCAGTTATTCCTAAAACTTTCATGATTTTAAGCTGCTTGTGTACCTTATTGGATGTAGCTACAGATGAGAATAGACTCGAAAAAATGGCAATCTCTGTTGTTGGTATAATTTTAATTTTCATCTATTTACCCCCTGTAGTGTTTGTCTTTTATGCAGGTGCCGAGATCAGATATAAAATTAGTCCAAAAACAATAGAAACAATAATTCCCTCATAAATATTACTCATATCTGTTTCTTAAAAATGAGGAGTTAAGCTCTTCATATGTATCAATTTCAGTCTTTTATATTCCCCTCGCTCAGAAAATCACATATATACGCAGGCCTTCTGTGGACTACCTGATACAGCTTCCCAGTAATCGCTGCCTTTTAGGGTGTATTTTATGGAGTTCGTATGGTACGGGAAATACTTTTGAACTCAATAAATTCCTTTTATCTAACTCCTTATAAGTTTTCTGGTCATATCATCAAACTATTCGTTATTCATACCTGTTTTGAGTCTGCAATTTTTCCCTGAGCATTGACTATTGGACTATTTGGCTAGAAATAATATATATGAGTACTCAACTGATGTCATATTCTGTATTTTTTATAAATATTCGAAGTAGCACGAAATAAAATATACCAAGTCAATACTTGTATCGGTTTATACTTGAGTTCCAAAATATTAAGCGCATATCCATGTTTCCACAAATCTGTGATGTCATTTGACTACGGTTTTAGAACTTGAAACTGAGTATTATGTGGTTAAGGTTAAGCACGTAATTTGGCATCAAGCGGCTTTTGTGTGCCAAAAATCCGGAACTCAGGTTTATAGTATTCTTGAACTACTTAAAGTCCCACATAAAGTCCCAAGACTGTGAAATTACATCAAGGCTGGTACAATTTCACTCCGCTTTCCCCTCGGCGGTAAAACAAACGACAACAACTTCAAAATTTGGTAAAATATAAGGTTGGGACATATCCGACCTTATTAAAGCAAAATATTCTTAATAAAATTATATAACGATCAATATATTCAATAACGGAAATTACAATTACCTAAGGTAATTGTCGGACAACCTGTTTAGGGTGGGGTGGCCGCCCGCAATTTGATTTAATTTTAAGATAGCCTCTTAGAGGTAATACAATAATAATCTTTCAAAAAATAATAGCTATGTATTATTTGATAAGTATATTTGTCAATATATTTTCGATTATGGGGAGTTATCATATCTCTACCTTAACCGCCTTCGTTAACATTAAGCGAAAAAAGCTGGATATTTCAATAAAAGCGGGATTTAAGGAAATGGCAACTTCTCAGGCGGCAGGGGATTTTTTTATAAGTTATTACACATTCGGCATGCCATCTGAAGATATTGGAAGTACGCAGGTTCTCTAAACCTGACTTTCTTTATATCTCTACTTTATAACTTTCGCTAAAAACGAAAAAGCTTTAATCTAAAAGAAAGTTAGTACTTAACATTAGTTGCCAGGAATCTCTGGATATTTTCTGTAAGGTACATGACAACACCTTGGTTTTCTATCCTGATCCGCCCGGATTTATTTTTAGCTGGCAGCAGTCGTAACATTTTGCAAGATTGTCAATTCTCAAAAAATGTAAAATACGAGGATCGATCGTTTTTAAGGATTTATTCCTAAAAACAGTAGCACCAGTAAAAAAAGTACGATATCCGGTAAAAAAGTACACTAATTTAGGCATTACTAAGTTAGAGGAAGAGAATTTTTGAGGGAATAGTTATGAAGAAAATTTTAAAGTTGATGGCAATGCTTCTGGTCATTGCCGCTGTTGTCTTTGCAGCCGGCTGTACCGAAGAGGCAGGGCCTGCAGAAAATGAAACTCCGGAAGATTCCGAACAGGTTCCGCCTGTAACACCTGAAACTTCCAACATGGCAGACGAAAGTGTTACCGAAAATAACACAGCTGAAAATGGCATAGCTGAAAATGACATAACTGAAAATGACACAGCTGAATTTGATGAGACCGTGGAAACAGGACAGGTAGTAACCGAAGCTGACAACGGGACAAGCATAAGTCTCAACAATGGAGAGAATTTTACCCTCCAGCTCAGTGGAAACCCCACTACAGGTTATTCCTGGGAACTCAACGTGAGCGAGGGACTCAATATTCTCAGTGAAGATTATACTCAGGATGCAGTTCCTGAAGAATCTACCGGTGTTCCCGGAACTTATACCTGGATAATTCAGGCCGTGGATCAGGGCACCCAGCAGGTAAACGGCGAATATATACGACTCTGGGAGAATGCAACCGGGCCTGAGGATAACTTTACACTCACTGTTGAGGTTGCCTGAGAGGCATTTTTGTTTCTCAGGTTTTTTACTTTTTTACTTCTTTATTTGACTTTCTTGTGGGGTCGGAGGCTTTTCAGGTTGCAGGAGTTTTTTAAGAGAGGACTTTTAGGTTATGTTTAGCTACTGCGATTCTGTTCCAGTGCTGTATGGATGACCTCGCTTACTTCCTGAGGTGAGATCGCCTTTTATATTCACGTTTGTGGGGTATGTTTTTCATGTGAAAATAATTATACTTCATTTTATTATATTAGAACTTACGCAGTTGAAGGTTTAATTGTGCACTTTTGCAACTACTACTCTCGGAGTACAATTCCAAGCATAGGGTTGAATACTTCTAACCTTAACTTCCATTTTTTTGTAGGGAATATGTTAAATTTAAGAGCTTTATTTGATTCTTTTACTTTCTTAGGAACTTCAGTAATGATACTTTTTTCACCAAAATTTATGTTTTTCACTTTTCTAAACTTCAATAGGCTATCAATAGGTGAGAACTTATTATTTATCTCTGCTTTTTTAATTGCCTTCAACAATTTGCGGTACGCATATATGAAAGAAATGCCACAAACACATGTCCATAAACGCTCTGATCCTCATGAAGATACAACATATCAGCATCTAATGTTGTTTTGTATATGAGCTAATCCCAAAACTCAAAATTTGCTTCTTTGGATCTCATATTTAAGCTACATATCTAGCCTCGTTTATGAAACAATCCTGAATAATCCTGGGTAATTAGATAAAACTGGGTTTTGGGATGAGCTCTATGTCAAACAACTTTTCATAGAGTCTTTTTTTGAAGAGTTCATACATCTCCTTTTTTCCGATGTCGTAATTGGAGATAATCAAGAACTTCCCTGCTCTATTTTGTTTTAAAGAGTATTCTTCATCACTGATCTTCCCTTCCTCTCTCTTTCTGAAGATCGTCTTCTGTTCTTCAAGTCTTAGGTCCAGGTCTTCATATAAATATAGGAACAAATATGGGAACCTATTTCCTAACTCTCTTTTACCACATTTGATGAGTCTATCATGACAGACGAATTCTTCATTAAGGTGTATTCTTGTGTTTCCGTCCGGTTTTGCATATTGTGAAAGTTACAGTGGGTAACCACTTTTCGGATAGGTTCTAAATAGTAGGGGCTCTGAATGCTTGCCGGGAGTGTGCTCAGTTCTCTTATTGAGCATCGTTTTCTTTTTAAACTGTGACCCTGAAAGTGCGTTTCGAGGATTTTCCCACTTATATGCGCTCAAAGACGATCTCCATCCGGACTTTGTATATTTTGTAATTAAAAGAATAGTCGTAAAGCTTCTTTCGGAATTTTCCAGGAAGGCAAAAATACAGCTTGTAGGTGTAGGGGGTTAGTAATCTTAGGGAAATAGACAGGAAGCAGATGCTTATTACGGATTTTTTAAACTGGTCCCGGTTAGAAGATTTAGAAAAGAGTTTATAATTTATGATTCTTTTAAGTCCTCGTTGATGGAACGAAATCAGGAATATTAGATTCTTCCCATAAAATATTGCGGCATGGATATCTTTTTAATTAAATCGATATCATTTATGCCTCTTGACAACTTATTTGAAACCGAAGATTTTACAGAACTAAATTTTACTCTAAAAATCAGCAAACTTTAACTTATAGAACCTGCTACTAATTGATTTTAATCCTTAACTCCAATGTTTTGTGGGGATATAGAGATCTTATCAAGAAGATGGTAGTTTTCAACTACAAGTGCCTCAATGACAAAAGTTCTATAAATTGATTCCTAAATTCTTTACATAGCTTTCAAAAACTCAATGATTAAATTAGAACAGTAATAGCTTAATGCAGACCAAAACTGAAGGGAAATAATTGTTTAAATTGTTTACTTTCTTTAGTATCTTCTAAGCTTAGTGTAATCTTCAAGTTTACGAAAACTGTATATTCAATATATTGAAAATTAATTTGTTTTCAAATGTGATAAACTTGATTATAACAAAAATACATATTTAATATATTCCCTACAAAAAATCGGAGTTAAGGTTTAATATTAATGCACTGAGGTCACGGACTAACCATGAAAGCAATTGAAGTATCTCATCTCATTAAAAAATTTGGCTCCCTTACTGCTCTCAATGACATCAGTTTCTCAGTCGGTGAAGGAGAAACTTTCGGGTTTTTGGGTCCCAATGGTGCCGGCAAGACAACTACTATTCGTATTTTGACAGGAGTATCAAGACCTACTTCCGGAACTGCAACCATTTTTGGTCATGATGTTAAACACGACACCATTGCTGCAAGGCAGTCTGTAGGCATTGTTTCTGAAAATTCAAACGTGTACGATGACCTGACCGCCTGGCAGAACCTGATGTTTTCAGCTGAACTCTACCATGTAGGACGAAAAGAGCGAGAAAAAAAAGCTAACGAACTGCTCAGGAAGTTTGAATTATACGAACGGCGTAATGACAAAGTTCAGGGTTTTTCAAAAGGAATGAAAAGGCGTCTGACGCTTGCTATGGGCATGGTCAATAGTCCTCGTCTGATATTTTTGGATGAGCCGACCTCAGGGCTCGATGTACAGAGCAATCTTATCATCCGGGAAGTGATCTCAGGTCTGGTCCGCGAAGGTGTCACTGTTTTCTTAACAACTCATAATATTGAGGAGGCAAATGTTATGTGTGACAGGGTAGCAATTATCAATAAAGGAAATATCGTTGCAGTCGATACACCTGAATCGTTGAAAAGGACAATTCGGAGTGTTCAGTCGATAGAAGTTGCTTTTGATAATAATTCTATTGATCATCTCGAAGAACTCAGCCGCCTTCCAATGATAAACGAAGTTCACAAAGCAGGTGACAAATTTAAGATCTTTACCGAACTTCCATCTGAAGTTATTGATGCTCTGGTTGTTTATGCCCACTCTTATAACTTAAAAATTCTCAGTATAGCAACTCCCGGTCCGAGTCTTGAGGATGTATTTGTAAGGTTAACCGGTCTTCAACGGGCAGGTGATGGAATTCATGCCATCGATTGAGCATAAAGGATGGACAAAGCACTTATCTCGGGAAATGAACGGTGCATGGGCAATCGCCAAAAAGGATATGAGAATCTACTACTTCAGGTCCAATATCATAGTTTCCGGCATACTCTTTCCTCTTTTTATGTTCCTATCTTTTGCTATTGGGAAGAATGCCCCCCCAAAAACACTGGTACCCGGATTGATTTCAATCACTTTACTGTTTTCTGCTTCACAAATAGAGCCGGTTTCATTAACTCTTGAGCGGCGCGTAAAGACTTTTGAACGCTTGCTCTCAGCACCTATTTCCCTGAACTCAATGATTTTCGGGGAGAGCATCAGCGGGTTTCTCTACAGTCTCGTCATTGCGTTATTACCGCTTGTTGTCGGCATCTTCATATTCGATACGCAGATAGTAAATGCACCTATCCTTGTTATTTCCATGATTCTCACATCGTTCTGTTTTGCTATGCTTGGGACGCTATTTGCTGCGTACCCCACCGAGACTGCGGGCGAGGTCATGGCAATTCTTAATACTGTCAGGCTACCGCTTATATTTATCTCCGGCATTTTCATTCCGATATCTTCTATGCCTCAGATAGGTCAGAAGATTGCACTGATATCCCCACTTACTTATGGAAACGATATGATAGGATACGCATTTACGGGTAATTCACTGTTTTCTCCACTTATAGATATTTCAATGCTTGTGATATTCATTATAATCTTCCATCTGGCTACAAACTATATGTATAAAAATTTCAACGAGTGAACAACGTAACTGTATCTCTAAATTTTAATTAATACTAAAATAAAAATATATTAATTAAGTTGTTCACTGCAACTCAATACGGGGCAGGTAACCGTCACAATTCCGCGAGCACACAAAGCAAGAAGGAGAATTTTTCACGCATTGTGAAGTCATTGGACAGGCATTTTAGATTTTCAGACCCATTTGTTTTAAAATACTGATAAACTGTTCAATTTGCTTTTTACCGCGGAAAGAACGGAAAAAACGGAAAAAACTTGCCTGTCAGGCTGTCTCAAAACTCAAACCATTTCTACAATTGGATAATGAGCAACGTTGAATTTAAAAACAAGACCACCTAAATTAGAAAAATTTATACATGAATTAACCTTGTAGTAGAAAAATTTGACACAATTGTAGAATTAACTTTAGTTTTGAGACAGCCTGCTGTAGTGCTTTCTAAAAAGTCGTCATCGTCTCCAAGATCCCCTGAATCAAATTTTTCCATAAAATGGTCTGAATCCATCCCATACTTATTCTC
Source organism: Methanosarcina acetivorans C2A (assembly GCF_000007345.1). Lineage (NCBI taxonomy): Archaea > Methanobacteriati > Methanobacteriota > Methanomicrobia > Methanosarcinales > Methanosarcinaceae > Methanosarcina > Methanosarcina acetivorans. Next base: position 1,898,655 of record NC_003552.1, read on the forward strand.
AAAATTCTCACAGATACCCGAGTACTTTTTTATTTTGTATTTTGCAACGCGTTCATTCTGATCAAGCGCTGCACGAATGACTTCACTTACTTCCTGAGGTGTGAAATCGCCCTTTATATCAAGAGTGAGAGTCATATCCCTTTCACCAGATAGAAATTGTGCCTCATTTTATAATAAGGTGATTCAGGAACCGGCTCCGAAAATTACAAACAATACCTTCATTTTCCATCTTTGTCAGTCCGGATTTGTTTTTACCTTGTACTCAGTGTAAAAATTTTGCAAGAAATATTGGTTCTCAATAGGATACGGGATCAATTGTTCTTCAGGCTTTATTTTCAAAAACCGGTAATATCAGTAATGAAGTATATAATCAGTAAAAAATTACAATAAATCAGGCGCCATGAAATTAAAGAAGAGAAATTTGAGGGAATAGTTATGACAAAAATCTTAAAGTTAATGGCATTGCTACTTGCCATTGCTGCTGTTGTTTTTGCAGCCGGCTGTGCCGAAGATGCGGAGCCTGCGGAAAATGAAACTCCGGAAGATTCCGAACAGGTTACGCCTGCAACACCGGAAACTTCTAACATGACAGACGAAAATGTTGCCGAAAATAACACAGCTGAAAACAACGCAACCGAAGCTAATGAAACCGTGGTAACAGGGCAGGTAGTAACCGAAGCCGACAATGGGACAAACATTAGTCTCAATAATGGAGAGAAGTTTACCCTTCAACTCAGGGGGAACCCCACTACAGGTTATTCCTGGCAACTCAACGTAAGCGAAGGGCTCAGTATTCTCAGTGAAGATCATACCCAGGACCCAGCTCCTGAAGGGTATACCGGTGTTTCCGGAATTTATACATGGGTAATTCAAGCCGTGGATACGGGCACCCAGCAGGTGAATGGAATATACAAGAGACTCTGGGAGAATACAACAGGCATGGAGGAGAATTTTACACTCATTGTCGAGGTCAGCTGAGAGTTATTCTCACTTTTTAGTTCCAATTTCATTTTTTCCAGTCTGATTGTGCTAACGCCTCCGCCAGCTTGCCTGACTGCCTTTGCAAAATAAATAAGTAGGTTGAAATGAGTAATTCAGGTCTTGCCAAATTATAAAAGCACTTTATTAGCCAAGAAAAAAACCTGCAGAAATTCCGGTAAAGTGCGTATATTGATCAGAAGTCTCAATTGGCACTCGCAAGAGAAATGTTTTATAACCCTGCGTTAATCTCATAATTATGGAAGAGACGTACAGGTTTTCAGCTGTTGTCCAGAAGGAAGGAAAATGGTATGTTTCCTGGTGCCCCGAGCTTGATATTGCAAGTCAGGGAGAAACTATTGAAGAAGCCATCGAGAACCTGAAAGAAGCTATTGAACTCTACCTTGAAGACGAAGATGCTCAGATCCCCGCAGCCGGACAGGTTTTTACTACGACGGTGGAGGTTTCTTCCCATCCCTAATTTCGCTTCGGGAGCACGAGGTCCTTTTCGCTCCGCTTCGCTGCGCTCAAGAGGACTAATTTATAAACACTGTCTTTCGCACTTTCTATGGTTTACAAGAAATAGTTTGCTTTTCTCTCTAATGTATATCGAAATTTAACCAAGATAGCATTCAGATTCAATACATTCTTTTCTTTTTAAGTATTAAGTCCTTTTTTACTACATTCCTATCAAAAAGTCTTTTCGTCTCCGGTTCTCCAGGCAGCCAGCAGGTAACCGACATATTCAAGAAATCTGGAACAAGCCGCACAATTAAGAACTTTACACTTGCTGAGAGGTCGGCTGAATGGTATTTCCGCTTTTCAGATACCACAGGCATCTTTTTTCAATAGATTATTCTAAATGCCTCCGCAAGCTTTAATCCGCTGAAAATCCGAAAAATAGATAATTACAACCTTAACTCTCCATCGCTTAGGGAATAAACCAATTAGATGATTTTGTCTTTTGATACCGTTTTTCTAACCGAGTTATGCATTTTTCTTCTCTCTGTTACTTTCAATTTCGCCAGAAATTTTTTATACATTTAGTAATATCTATTCTTTAGATGCCGAAAATTTTGTCTGAAACAAACTAAGAGATCTGGAGAAAACTTGTTCCCTATAGGGTATAAGTTTGAGTAATTTTTACGTTTTTGCTTATTTTTAAATTCGATACCTGTAGGCTCAAAGATCAATTTGTCACCTCTAGCTTCGGAGGAAATTGTCTGAAAAACTTCATACTGATTTTTGAAAATTCGGAATGAAACATGATCAAGCCTGCTTTCGGCAGGTAACTTGTTTTTTTCGTAATATTTTTACTGATAGCGTTTTTGCTAGAAAACACATTATTCCTGATACTAGACATTATTGCAAAAACGACTCATTGTTTATATATGCCGTGAGATTTGGGTCATATGTTAACCAGTTTTGAACCCAACATATATTACATAATGTTTGAAAAACGCCATCATTAAAAATACTTAAAATCTAATGTCGACCTGCCGACTATAGGATCAAGAGCATTGTTCTCTGAAAAAGTTATTCCTTATTTGTGGCAGAGTTAAGGTTACAAGTCAATAAAAATCATACTAGATCTTATATCGAGCATCCGTTCAGACTGGATTCCTCTGGCTCTTTCTGAAATAAACTAATATGCAGTCATTATATTATCTTGCAGCTTCTTCTTTTTTGTCAGCGACCGCCCGATATCTGCTCACTTCGTGAGCATGCGGGCGTGGAGAGAAATTATTAAGCAAAGATTCTATTTTTAAATATTAATCTCTGAAATTCATATCTGAATCCCCGAGATAATTTTCAACTTCTTATCCCAGATATCAAGTCCCCTTTTTGCCGCATACCAGTCGAAAAAGTCTTCATCATCTCCAAGGTCACCGGAGTCGAATTTCTTCACAAAAAGGTCGGAACTCATCCCGTATTTGTTCTCAAAATTCCCACAAATATCCGAATACTTCTTTATTTTGTATTTTGCAATGCGCTCGTTCTGCTCCAGCGCTGCCCGAATTACCTCACTTACCTCCTGGGGCGTGAAGTCACCTTTTATATCCACAGTGAGAGTCATATCCCTTTCACCGAATAGAAATTATGCTTCATTTTATAATAAGGTGATTCAGAGGACTTCCTGTTAGTTGAAAAAACAGGATTCGAGAAAATAGTTACAGAAAAAAGTAAAAGACGGGAAAGAAATGAAACATATTGAAGTTGTAGCCGGGATAATCATTTACAAGGATAGAATCCTTTGTATGCAAAGAAATGCTAACAAATATGATTATTTATCTTATAAGTATGAGTTTCCTGGAGGCAAAGTTGAACCTGATGAAACAAATAGTCAAGCGCTGATGCGTGAACTGCGCGAAGAAATGGAGATTGAAATAAACATATCCGAAAGTGACTTTTTTATGACAGTGGTCTATCAATATCCAGATTTTAAGGTCACAATGCATAGCTATATTTGCCAGGTAAACAGTCCTGAATTCATTAGGAAAGAACATATTAATCATCTATGGTTAAAGCGCCAAGATCTTGATAAACTAGATTGGGCACCCGCGGATCAACCTATCGTAAAAAAATTGATGCTGGAGTGATTAATACGGATTGTTGTGTAGAACTGAAAAATGGAATAAAATATGGTTTTTTAGATTCTTCCATTCTGGCACTCGAAGAATATAAACCCAGGTTGCTAATTAACGATTTTGACCGAGGGGAAAAAATTTTAACATCGTTAGTAATGGAACTTACTAAATGCGATGAGTTCATGATTTCTGTCGCATTTATAACAAATAGTGGCGTAACCGTTTTGTTAAACACTTTAAGCGACCTGGAACAACGTGGTGTGAAAGGTCGAATCATCGCATCTCAATACCAGAACTTCACAGACCCAACTGCTCTAAAGCGTCTGCTACGTTTTAAGAATATTGAGTTGCGGATAGTCACTGAAGATGTAGCTAATATGCACACGAAGGGATACATTTTTAGAAAATGCAAAGAGTACTCTATTATTGTTGGAAGCAGCAACCTTACACAAAATGCTCTTTGTGAGAATAAAGAATGGAATCTTAAAGTTAGTTCCTCTCGCACAGGTGGAATAGTATACAACGTAGTTTCTGAATTTGAAATCATGTTTGAACTTGCAACGCCAGTTGATGATAATTGGCTTGCTGCATACATGAAGATATACCGTACTGCAAAAGAATCTGAACACATTGCAGCATTATCTGTCGAAAAGAAAATAATTCAATTTTCAAATATCAAACCTAATAGAATGCAGGAATCTGCTTTGCAGGCTTTAGCCGACTTGCGAAATCAAAATGCTGAGCGCGCTATGGTTATTTCGGCGACTGGAACTGGAAAGACATATTTATCGGCGTTTGATGTTAGAACTGTTAATCCCAGAAGATTCTTATTTGTTGTCCATCGTGAGCTCATTGCTAAAGACGCAATGGATAGTTACAAGCGTGTTATCCATAATGGAAAAAGTATGGATGTAATGAGTGGCGGTAACAAGGTAGATGCTGACTATATATTTGCTATGATCCAAACGCTATCTAAAGATGAAGTTCTCAATCAGTTAAGTCCAGAAGAGTTTGATTATATTGTATTTGATGAAGTTCATAGGGCTGGTGCTGCTTCGTATCAAAAAGTCTTCGAATATTTTAAGCCAAGATTCTTATTGGGAATGTCGGCAACACCTGAACGTACAGATGGATTTGATATCTTCAAGATGTTTGACTATAATATCGCCTACGAAATTCGTCTCCAGCAAGCTATGAAGGAAAAAATGATATGTCCATTCCACTATTTTGGAATTTCCGAACTCACAATAGACGGTGAGGTCATTGAAGACAAGGCAGAATTCAGCAAACTAACATCTGATGAGAGAGTGCGCAATATCATCGAAAAGATAGAGTACTATGGATATAGTGGTGATCGTGTAAAAGGTATAATATTCTGCAGCAGAAAAGATGAAGCTGATGAACTGTCCACGAAATTTAATAATTGTGGGTATCGAACCTGCTCACTTCTTGGCATTAACAGTCAAAGTGAGCGTGAATCTGCAATAGAACGGCTTGAGCAAGATGAGTATGAAGGTGCGCTCGATTACATTTTTACCGTTGACATTTTTAATGAAGGCGTGGATATACCGTCTGTAAATCAAGTTGTCATGCTTCGACCTACTCAATCTGCAATTATCTTTGTCCAACAATTAGGCAGAGGCCTGCGTAAAAAAGAAAACAAGGAATATGTTGTTGTCATTGATTTTATTGGTAATTATGAAAGGAACTTTTTAATCCCGATAGCCCTTTCCGGAGATCAAACTTACAACAAGGATACAATCCGCAGATTTGTTGCTGAAGGTAACCGGGTAATTCCTGGTTGCTCAACTGTAAACTTTGATGCGATAACTCGCGAACGTATTTATGCTTCCATTGATCAAGCTAACTTTAATGATTCAAAACTAATCAAAGAATCCTATCTAGCCCTTAAGCAACGGCTTGGCAGAATTCCTCGGTTAGACGAATTCGCAAGATACGGTTCAGTTGATGTAATTCGCATCTTTGATAAGTTTGGTTCATATCACAATTTTCTCAAAATTTATGAAAAAGCATATACTGTCGAGCTATCTACAATTGAATCTACATACATTGAGTTCATTTCTACAAAATATGCTAATGGTAAACGACCTCACGAACTTGAATTTGTCAAACTACTTGTTGATGGTCATCCATATCCAGTTGATGGGTTTAAGGAAGTAATGAGAGCGAAGTACCCAGCAATTAAATTCAATGAGCACACTATAACTTGCGTTTTAAATCAAATTATGCAAAAGTTTGCCACAGGTTCTGGAAGGGAGAAGTATAGTTCTGCCATTTTCGTAAACAGGACAACCTCTGGTGAATATGAGATATTTAAGGAATTTGCTAGACTTCTTACAAATAATGAGTTCAAAGTGATGTTACTTGATTTGATAGAGTTAGGACTGGAAAGAAATACTTTGTTATATGGCGATTGATATCTAGATACAAGTTTTCAGCTGTATCAAAAATATACCTATGATGATGTATGCAAATGCTTAGATTGGCCTCAGGCAGAGGTACCACAGAACATTGGTGGATACAAATTCCACCAGTTAACTAATACCTTTCCTGTCTTTATTAATTATAATAAAGAAGATAATATTGATGACACAATCAAGTATGAGGACCGCTTCCTTTCGCCTTCTTCACTTATTGCAATTTCCAAATCCGGCCGAACCAAATCTTCTAAAGATGTCCACCAAGCTTTGAATGCCCAAAAAAACGGTACAGACTTGTGCTTATTTGTTCGTAAAAATAAGGACGATAAAATATCAAAAGAGTTCTACTACTTAGGCCGAATGTTTGCTACTGGGAATGTAAAAGAATTTATCATGCCTAATACAACAAAAAAAGCTGTGGAAATACAGTATTCTCTCCTAGAGCCCGTCAGAGATGGCATCTATGACTACTTAGTTGGGTAACTTCCAGATAGACATTCACAAGCCACAATAGTAAAAACCGAATTGTTTAGCATGTTTTTTGTTTTAAACAATTAAAGTTAAGAAGCACTTTATAATCAGGGATTCTTATAGATTGTTCATAATAAAAACTCAAAGTTCAACTTAAGCTATGTAGTCAGATCATTATTTGACTTCCATACTACCAATTTTCAAATGGTCATATCAACTTAACTTAAAAACAAGAATTTTCCTCTTCCTCCTCTCTCAAACTACACCTTTAAATCCCTCCTCTCCCTTTTCTATCTCACAATATTACTCTCATAACTTTCACTAGGTGACATTTTTATGAATAATAGGCTGTACAAATATTATCCCGAAGACTTCGGGGAGCTTAATGTTGACGTTTTACATATGAACCTGGCTTTCGATGTCTATGATGACAGGACGAGCGTGAAGTCTCTGCTAAGGATAAGGACCAGGGACGGGCCGCTTGAGAAGCTTGAGTTAAACTGCAGGGACTTGGAGGTCCGGGCTGTGAGCTGCATACAGTCCGAGGTCTCTTACAGGTACAGGAAAGACGATGCAATTCTCGAAATCAACTTCATGGATGTGATTCCTCCGCAGACCGAGATTGCGATTGTTACGGAGACGGTCTGCAGGCCTACAAAGAACATCCTTGAGGGGCTGTACTACGACGAGACTCCGGCAGGGGCTCCTCCGCAGCAGATCACGCAGTGCCAGCAGTGGGGGTTCCAGAGGATCGTGCCCTGCATTGACGACATGTGTGCAAAGTGCACTTACAGGACGACCATCATTGCGGACTCGAGGTACACGAACCTGATCACAAACGGGGACGTCGCAGTCGAACGGCAGACCGTAAAGCAGGGCAGGGACAAAATCGTCTACGACAACTCGATAACCCCGATGGCGACGTATCTCTTTTTCCTGGGCGTGGGGACTTATGCGACTTTTAAGCGGGAATTTGAGTACCCGGACGGGGATACCTTTATGCTCGAACTCCTGGTGCCGCCCGGCTCAAGCGAAGAGGCTGCCGAAAAAGCGCTTGACATCCTGCACGACTCGGTCATGTGGGTCTATCTCTTTACAGGGCCCGAGCAGTATGATGAAGCTGGACTGCCTGTCAGGAAAGAGCTCTGGGAGCTTGTCCGCAAGCGAGAGGACATGAAACTTGAGGGAAAGGGGGCCAGGCTGGAAGAGCTTCGGGAGTTCAGGGAAAAGCTTGCCGGGCTTGTTGCAGGCATCACTCCTGGGTACAAATACACCGGGACCGTTTACAGGGAAATCGGGATGCAGAACTCGGACTTCGGGGGGATGGAAAACGTCGGGAACACAACGATTACCACAAACCGCATAATGCCTTTCCCGCAGATCACGGACTCTGCTTTCGAGTACATGATCCGGGTCAAGGTGCATGAATATTACCACAACCAGAACGGGTCCGAGGTTACCGGAAAGAGCCCGTTTGAGATCTGGCTGAACGAAGCCGTGACCGTACACGTGGAAGAGCAGTACCACGCCTTCCTCTTTGGCGAAGACTACCAGAGGCTCGGCAGGGTGCTTGACCTGCTCGCCCCGGCCTCGGGGACTTTTGCCCTGGACTCGGGAGCAGCCTCCATGCCAATCATCCCGGACGGCTTTAATGATCCCAACGACCTGATCACTGCCGTCACTTACGTAAAAGCTCCGGAATACGTGCGTATGGTCGAGACCCTTATAGGCAGGGAGACTTTTGTCCGGGGCCTGGACCGCTACTTCAAAAAGTTCAGCCACTCAAATGCAACCACGGATGACTGGATCGAAGCCATGGAAGAAGAAAGCGGACAGGCTTTAAAGGAGATGTCCGAAACCTGGCTGAAACAGATAAAGTTCCCGGTAGTCGAGGTCTCAGCCGAATACGACAGGGATGAAAGGAAGTTCGCTTTCCTCATCAAGCAGAAGGTGCCTGCGGGGGGAAAGCCCTGGGAGTTCCCATTCAAGGCAGCCCTTGTTGACGAAAACGGGAACGACCTTGCCGAAGTCCTGGAAAGGATAAGCGAGGAAACTTCGACGGTTACGATTGAAAACGTGGACCTTCCGGCTTTCCTCTCCCTGAACAGGGGCTATTCTTTCTACGGAAAACTCGTCTACAAAGCAAGCCAGGAAGAACTTTTGCTGCAGGTCCGGAAAGACAGTGACATCACAGGCAGGTTTACGGCTTTCTATACCCTTGTGGACCGGGAAAAGTTCAGGCTGCTTAAAAATCCTGACGCAAAGCCTTCCGAAGAGTTTGTCGATCTCTATTACAGGCTCCTGAATGACCGGCAGCTCCTCGAAAGGGCAGGCGGGCAGTTCCTCACCATTTTCGAGTCCGTGGAAGACGAAGAATTTGCCCACAGTTACCAGGCCCTCTATGACGTAAAACAAAAAATCCTGAAAGCCATTGCCTGGAAGTACAGGAGTTCGATAATTTCTGCCTACCGCTTCTTTGAAGACTCCTCTGTTTCAAGGGACTCGACCCTCGAGGAAGCAGCAAGGGTAATCAAAGTCCGGCAGGCCAAAAACATCTGCCTTAACATCCTTGAAACCCTCGATACGCCGGAGATCCATTCCCTCATAAAACAGCAGTTTGAGACCGCAACCTGTGCAACGGACCGGCTGAACGCCTTTGCCGCATACCTGAACAGTTCGGCCCCGGACAAGATTGAAGTCCTTAGGGCCTTTGAAGCCGAATCAAAGCAGAACCTTATTGCCTGGGAAGCCTTCCTCGGAGTAATAGGCAGTAACAGCAGTATTGATGCAGTCGAACTCGTCAGGGAAATGGAAAGGTCAGCCGCTTTCAGGATCGAGCAGACAAACGACCAGCGTGCCCTTTACGGCAGCTTTGCAAGGAACCGCAAGAAATCCCTCCAGACCGAAGAAGGCAGGGCCCTCTTTGCGGAAATCCTGAGAAAACTGGCCCCTGTAAACGAATACAGCACAGTCAATATTCTCAACGCCTTTGCAAACATAGACCTTATGGAATCAAAGTATCATATCCCTCTGGTCAAGGTCCTTGCAGAGCTCCTCGAAGAACTGGACCCGCAGAAATTCCCGAGCGTCTATAACAGGATCAGAAAACTCCTCCTCGGAGCCCCGAAAGCTGTCAAAGCCTACGGAATAGAGCACGGGGAAATTCCGGCTCTGCAATCCTGAATTATTTGGAGAAGTAAGCTTCTTCTGGAACCGGAACCGGTTTCTTTGCTCCGGGAAAATACCGGAGCAAAGCCTTTTACTTGAATTTCCTGCCTGTTTTTCCGGATCTTTTTACAGATTTGATGAGTCCATTCTTTTTATAGATCCGGCAGGTCTGTTTTTTGCAGATAGGGCAGGGAAGCTATTATATTAAGATAGATAAATATCAGTGAGAATCATATCAGTGGGAATCCGGGGGCAAAGTACAGGGAAATTCAAAACTCGCTTCTTTACTCTATAAAGTTTCATTTTCGAGATCAGTGCATTTTTTGATTCGGTTATCTCGGGAAGAGGGAGAATGGTGCTTGAACTTACCAGTGTGGTTCTGAAGGTATTCGTAATATTTTTTGAGTTTGTGAGTGCGGTTCTGATCACTTACGGGGGACTAAAAGCTGCGGCTAAAATCTTTCTTGTGGAGGTTCACAAAAAGCCCGAAGCCTACAGGGGCATAAGAAAAGAATTCACGGATAAAATTCTTTTCGGGCTTGAACTGCTGATAATTGCTGATTTGGTCGAAACTCTGAGAAAGCCTTTCCTGGAAGAACTGCTGGTAGTTGGAGCCATCGTGATTATCAGAACTATTCTTGGTTACTTCCTGAGTAAGGAAACAGAAGAATCTGTTTTAACCGAATCTTGAGGAGCTTGAGGGATAAAATTGGTCCAGGGACTGTTTAATACATTTTTACAAATCTTTGAATGGGTCTTCGAAGCGATTGGTACAATTATTATAATTTACGGAGGGCTGAGAGCAGTAGCTCAAATCATTCTTCAGGAAATATCAAAAAGGTCTTACAACCTGGGAGATATCAGAAAGGAACTTACAAACAAAATACTCTTCGGGCTCGAATTTTATATCGTAGTCGCTGTTTTCGGAACTATGAGGGACCCTTCGATGCAGGACCTATCTATTCTGGGTATAATAGTGCTTATCAGGACCGTACTCGGCTACTTCTTAAATAAGGAAATTAAAGAGTATAGGTTTGATTGAAATTCATTGGTCCTCGGTTAAGGAATTTTCTTGCCTGAAAGCTATCGATTTCGCACCAAAAGGCTGCCTTAAATTTTGGCCTTATTACATGAAATCGATACCTAGTTCCAGTCCACAACACATTAGCATTATTGGCAACTGTTGTGAGAACAGAGGCAATTTCTCACGATTCCTCACTTAACCGAAGACGCATGGATTGAAATTATCATGAATAGCTGTAAATAACCTTTCACCGTATGAATTCTCTTCTAAACCCACTCTCGACAGTAAGTTTTTTAGTACGTTAATCCTTCATTCCGATTCAAGTTTTGTTAAAAAGTCCTGAAAAAAGTCCTGAAAGACCTGTTTCGAAATCCGGAAGTAAATCTTAGATTCCTTTCTCAGTGCCGCCCCTGACCCGAACCGACCCGTCAACCGGCAAATAACAGCTTGAAAACTACCCGGTGCCGCGATTAAGGATAATACATATTGAATAAATTATTAAAGAACGGCCCTCCTGGGAGAATACTTTTTCTTCAAACCTTGAGAACGTTTTTCAATTAAAAGGGAAATATAACGGTCTCCGTCAGCTTGCCTGGAAGCCTGTTTCACTTTCTGACTTTTGCAAGAAGAATATTTATCCCGAGAAATGAAATGTCATAATTGTTATTCGGGAACCTTTTCCCGGATTTCGATATCTGGCTTTTGAAGGGGATTGAGGGGATGGTAGAATGACATTTTTATATTACGAAGGTCTGGTGCTGGACATATTCTTTGCTCTGTTCAATATTATGGGATCTTTTCTCATAATATACGGCGGGCTCAGGGCAATGTTGGGGGTTTTCCTAATTGAAGTTTTGAAGAAACCGCACAGCTACCAGCAGGTGAGAAAAGAGCTGACAAACAAAATTGTCTTCGGGCTTGAGTTTTTCATTGCAGCCGATGTTCTGGAAACCGTACGAAACCCCTCTCAGGAAGAACTGCTCCTGCTGGGTATGGTCGTATTGATAAGGACGGTCCTTGGCTATTTCCTCAGCAAAGAAGTTACGGAATACGAGCTGGATTGAACCGGGGTTGGGATGCCGAATCCGAAATCTGCCTGGTTCTCTGTACCTGTACGTTTAACACTACCATTTCTCTCTCTTCCGGGTCTGGAACCTGCAAAAAATTCAAAAATAGAAATTTTCGAGTTTTCTTCAATCTTCTCTACTTTCCTCTACTCTTTTTCAATCTTCTCTACTTTCCTCTACTCTTTTTCAATTTTCTCTACTTTCCTCTACTCTTTTTCAATCTTCTCTACTTTCCTCTACTCTTTTTCAATCTTCTCTTCTCTACTCTCCTCTACTCTTCTTCAATCCTCTCTACTCTCCTCTACTCTTCTTCAATCTTCTCTTCTTTCTCCATGCTTTTTGAAGATGAATAAACTGCTGTTAGATGCATATGGTATGCCTGTTTCTGCGGAGCTATTATAAAGCCTGAATACCGTACAACTCTAAAAAATAGTATGATTTAAAAGCAAGTAGAGTGTTAAGGATACAAAATATTATTAAACTCCAATATTATACTAATCCGAAATCCAGATTATACTGACCTGAACACTGGGCTGTATTAATAAAGTGGCATAACAAATTGACATGAAATTGTGCAATGACATTGAGTCATATAACTTGTACTGTTAACAAATGCTACCGTGAAATTATGCAACAACATGAAATCGTGTAAACGTGAAACCTTGTAATAATCGTGTGATAAATTCTAACATGGAATTGGGTACTACTCAAAACCCGGTATCCGGATAATTCAAAATCATCAGAAACAGGAGCAATTTAATGTATCACCTGAAATGTATCGAATGCGGTGCAGAGTATTCCAGAGATGAAGTGATTTATACCTGCAGCAAATGTGACGGGTTGCTTGATGTTATTTATGACTATTCTTCAATTAAAATCGACATGGAAAAATTAAAGACCGAATGTCCCTCGGTCTGGAAGTATGCAAAACTTCTGCCTGTGGAAAGGGAACCTGTCACGATCCAGGAAGGCGGGACTCCTCTTTATAAATGTGACCGGCTTGCCGAAAAAATAGGGATAAAAAAGCTCTATGTGAAGCACGAAGGCATGAACCCGACCGGTTCTTTCAAGGACAGGGGCATGACTGTAGGGGTTACGAAAGCGCTTGAACTCGGCATGAACACCGTTGCCTGCGCATCAACCGGGAACACTTCGGCAGCCCTTGCAATCTACGGGGCAAAAGCAGGAATCCCTGTTGTTGTGCTGCTTCCGGCAGGAAAGGTAGCTCTCGGGAAGGTTGCCCAGGCCCTGATGCACGGGGCAAAGGTCCTCAGCATACGCGGAAACTTTGACGACGCACTTGCTCTTGTGCGCACGCTCTGCTCCCAGGAAAAGATCTATCTCTTAAACTCAATCAACCCTTACAGGCTGGAAGGTCAGAAAACTATCGGTTTTGAGATTGCAGACCAGCTGGATTTCAAGGTGCCTGATAGGATTGTCCTGCCCGTAGGAAACGCAGGAAATATCACTGCTATCTACAAGGGCTTCAGGGAGTTCAAAATCCTCGGGATAACGGACTCTCTTCCGAAAATGACCGGGATCCAGGCCGAAGGCTCCTGCCCCATAGTAAAAGCCATAAAGAGCGGGGCTCCGGCAATTACCCCCGAAGAGAATCCCGAAACCGTTGCAACGGCAATCCGGATCGGAAACCCTGTAAACGCAACAAAAGCCCTCAGTGCCATAAGGGAATCCGGCGGCACTGCGGAGTCCGTGACCGATGAAGAAATCCTTGCAGCCCAGAAAGACCTGGCAAGGCTTGAAGGCATAGGGGTCGAACCCGCAAGTGCAGCCTCGGTTGCAGGGCTCAGGAAACTTGTTGATATGGGTGTTATAGGCAGGGACGAAACCGTTGTCTGTATCACGACAGGCCACCTCCTTAAAGACCCTCAGACCGTGATTGATGTCTGCGAGGAGCCGACAGTTGTTGATGCAAACATCGATGCTATCCGGGAAGCAATCTTCGGAAAGGCAAAATAAAATCCGGAGAAACGCATTAGATAAGGTATCGAATCAGGGATTGAATTAAAGAACCGGATCGGTTCGAAAACCCGATCGGCCAAATACAAAGATAAATATTTACGTGCCGGAACCGTAAACAGTTGAAAGATTGACATACCGGGATCAGCTGCGATTCAATCCTTTATGGTTTCCGGGGACAGCTTCTTAGCTCCCCTGAACCGTTTACTGTTATTATCCATATTTTACGGTCGTATTCAGATTCTTTTATACCATAATAATTATCTGTGGGCGTGAACACGAATGGAGCAGGACTATAAGCCTCACGAGATTGAAGAGAAATGGCAGAAAAAATGGAATGAGAGCCTGATTTTCCAGGCTGATCCGGATAAGCGGGAAAAGTTCTTCATAACAATCCCCTACCCATACCTTAACGGGAACCTGCATGCAGGACATACCCGGACCTTCACCATCGGCGACGTGGTGGCAAGGCACAAAAGGATGCTAGGGTACAACGTGCTTTACCCTATGGGTTTCCACGTAACCGGCACCCCCATTGTCGGGCTTGCCGAACTGATTGCAAGCCGGGACCCGCAGACCATGGACGTTTATGAGCATCTCCACGGGATTCCGGGAGATATCCTGCCGACCCTCGATACCCCTGAAAAAATCGTTGACTATTTCAAGCGGGAAGCCGAGAAAGCTATGCGCATGATCGGGTACTCCATTGACTGGAGGCGCAAGTTCACGACAACCGACCCGACCTACAAGAAGTTCATTGAATGGCAGTATATCCGGCTTGAAGAAAAGGGACTGATCGTGAAAGGCTCTCACCCCGTCAAATGGTGCCCGAACGATAACAACCCCGTAGAAGACCACGATATCCTGTACGGGGAGGAAGCCACAATCGTGGAATATACCCTTATCAAGTTCAGGTACAATGACCTTGTTCTCCCATGTGCCACCCTCAGGCCGGAAACAACCTTCGGAGTGACCAACCTCTGGGTCAATCCGGACGTCGATTACGTAAAGGCAAGGGTTGAGAAGGACGGAAACGAGGAGTTCTGGGTTGTCAGCAAAGAAGCTTTCAGGAAACTGACTTTTACGGACAGGACTGTGGAATACGTTGAGGACGTGCCTGCAAAGTCCATCATAGGGATAAAACTCACAAACCCGATAACAGGAGACGAAGTAATTTCCCTTCCGGCATCTTTCGTTAAGCCTGAAAATGGCAGCGGAATAGTAATGAGTGTTCCTGCCCATGCGCCTTTTGACTACCTTGCCCTCCGCGACCTCTACGATGCGGACCTGAGCGAGTACGGGATTACCGAAGACCTCAGGGACATAAAACTGATTTCCCTTATCCAGGTGCCAGAATTCGGGGAGTTCCCGGCAAAAGAGATCGTGGAAAGCATGGGGATTGCAAACCAGAAAGCCCCGAAAGCCGAGGAAGCCACAAAGATCGTGTACAGGAGAGAGTTCCACGGAGGAGTCCTTAAGGAGATTACCGGGAAATACAGGGGATACCCGGTCTCAAAGATCAAGGACGTCCTTACCAGAGACCTTATCGCCTCAAACGCAGGCGAGACTTTTTACGAATTCAGCGAGCCTGTGGTCTGCCGCTGCGGGACTCCCTGCGTTGTGAACATGGTTAAAGGCCAGTGGTTCCTTAACTATTCGAACCCCGAATGGAAAGCAAAGGTCTACAAGTGCCTCAGCCAGATGCGGATCATTCCCGAAGAGTACAGGGTCGAGTTCGAAAACAAGGTAGACTGGCTCAAGGATAAGGCATGTGCCCGCAGGAAAGGCCTCGGGACCCGCCTGCCCTTTGACAAGGAATGGTTGATCGAGTCCCTCGGGGATTCGACAATCTACATGAGCTACTATATAATTGCCAGGTTCCTTGAGAGAGGCGACCTTGCCCTCGAGCAGCTTACCCTTTCCTTCTTCGACTACGTCCTGCTCGGAATAGGTGATTCTGCAGCAGTTTCTGCGGAAACCGGCCTTAAACAGGAACTTGTGGAAGAAATCCGCAGCCACTTCAATTACTGGTATCCGGTTGACCTGCGTTCTTCCGGAAAGGACCTTGTCCCTAACCACCTGCTCTTCTTCCTCTTCCACCACGTAGCCCTCTTTGAGGAGGAAAAATGGCCAAGAGCCCTTGCAGTAAACGGTTTTGTTTCTCTTGAAGGGCAGAAGATGAGCAAGTCCAAAGGCCCCATCCTGACCCTGGAAAGCGCGGTCAGCGCCTATGGCGCAGACATAACAAGGATGTACATCCTCTCGACAGCCGAACAGACCCAGGACGCCGACTGGCAGAAGACAGGAATCGATTCTGCCCGCAGGCAGGTGGACAGGTTCTACTCCTTTGCAAAAGATGTAATCGAGAGTGGAAAGAGAGCAACCCTCAGCACGGAGCTAAAGCTGATCGACCGCTGGATGCTCTCCAGGATGCAGAAATACATCATGGAGACAAACATTGCCCTTGACTCCATCCAGACAAGGGAAGCTATCCAGAACTCTTTCTTCCTGCTCATAAACGACGTCAGATGGTACCAGCGCAGAGGCGGGGAAGCCCTGCTCTATTATGTGCTGGACAACTGGGTCAGGCTTATGGCTCCTTTCACTCCTCACCTCTGTGAAGAAATCTGGGAAGCCATGGGGCACGAAGACCCGATCTCCCTTGCCCAGTACCCGCTCGACAACGAAGACTTAATAGACGAGGGAGCCGAACTTGCAGAAGAAGCCGTAAAGAGCACCCTGAACGATATCGAAGAGATCGTAAGGGTTACGAAGATGACCCCGCAGAAGGTCTACCTTTACACAGCTCCTGCCTGGAAAGCCGAAGCCATAAGGTGTGCCTGCGAACTGCAAATCGAAGCCCCCCTTGAAGTGGGCGCCCTGATCAAAACCCTGATGGCAAACCCCGAGCTCAAGCGCTTTGGCAAGGAAATTCCGAAGTTCGTGCAGAAGATAATCCCCGAGTTCAAGAGCGGGGGCGCCGAACGTTACGAGACGTTTGCCTACCTCGGCCTCGATGAACAGGCCCTCCTGAAAGAATCTGCCTCCTTCCTGGAAAAAGAAATCGGCTGTCCGGTCGAGATCTACAGCGCCGACTCTCCGGAGTACGACCCCCAGAAGAAGTCCAGGTTTGCAGAGCCTCTCAGGCCTGCGATTTACATCGAATAAAAGAAGGACGAAAAAAAGCCTCTTGATTTAAGAGGACTTTTGATTATCTGAAACAATCGTATCCGGGCTATATTCGATAGCCTCGGGTTCCTTTTTTAGTTCTTATTTCCTTAGTTTCTGCTTTTTAGTTTCTATTTAGTTTCTACTTTTTAGCTTCTACTTTTTTATGGAGAAGTAACGCTACTTTTCTCTGTCTTTAAGCGGACTAAGTTATAGAGCTATCTGACCCATGCAACGTCATTCGCTATCCTGAACCGTTCTTTCCCCGCTCGACGTAGGAGAGCGGTTTTTCCCGTAAAAATGAAGCAAATAAAGCTGCTGCTTGAGTTCGTAAACAGAAACAAGAATCGAATTAAATAAAGCTGCTGCTTGAGTTCGTAAACAGAAACAAGAATCGAATTAAATAAAGCTGCTGCTTGAGTTCGTAAACAGAAACAAGAACCTGATAGATCAAACCGGTATAATTTTCGGTCTTTATTTCTCTTTCATTTATTCTGCTATTCTTAGTTTTGAGAAGGGCCGCCAGACAAGCTGGCGGAGGCGCTGATATTTTTTCTGTAATTTTAATGAGGTTACCCAGGTCAAGATATGAATTCATCTGTTCTTTTTTTGTGTGTTAGACGAGAAAAGTTCGGCCCTGCAAGGAGTAGAATCAAAAAACAAAAGGTTCCAGCTCGGATATCTGAATAATATCAATCGATTAATACGAACCAGGAGTTTATCTTTTCAAAAACGGTTTGAAGCTTAGAAAAGAGTGTTTGGAAAAGATTCCTGCTTTTTCTGAGAACCCGTTTCCTTTACCTTTTCCTTAATTGTTTCTTTAACTGTTACTTTATAAGGTTTATGGAATCCTTTGCAGAACCCTTAATAGGACTCTTCTTCCTTCTCAAAGGACTTTAACACCTCAAGTTTTTCCTTTGCTCCTGCCATGTTCGGGTAGATGCTCAGGACCTCGTCGAAGGCTTTTATTGCTTCTCCGTATTTTTCCAGCTTTCCGAGGAGGACTCCTCTGTAGTTCATGGCCTGGGGGTCCTGCGGTTTTATCCTGAGAAGCTTTTCGAAGGCTTTCAGGGCATCTTCGTAATCCCCGGTTTTTGCAAGAGAGAGGCCGAGATATCTGAGGGAAGGTTCGTGCCAGGGGTTGATGGTGAGGGCTTCTTTAAAGGCTCTGGCTGCGGTCTCGTAGAGTTTCTGTTTGAAGCAGACCACTCCCACATTGTAGACCGCCTTGATGTTATTCGGGTCTTTTTTGAGCACATTGTCAAAGGACTTGAGGGCTTCCCTGTACTGCTCAAGCATGCAGAAGGCAACCCCTTTGTAGTTCATGGCGTCGTAGTTTTCAGGAGAGATCTCAAGGATGCGGTCAAAGTATCCGAGGGACTCCTGGATCCTGTTCAGCTTGATGAGGGTCGTGGCTGCGTTGTAAAGGGCCTCTTCGTTTTTGGGGTTGAAAAGGGCGGCTTTCTCGAAGGCTTTCAGGGCTTCTTTCAGGTCTTCAAGTTCAAGGAGGCAGAGCCCGAGGTAGTTCAGGCTTTCGGGGTCTTCGGGTGACGCTTCAAGCAGCTGTTCAAAGGTCCTGGCAGCTTCTTCATACTCTTCGAGATTGAAGAGCACGAGGGCCATGTTATAGAGGGCATCCCGGTGTGCAGGTTCGCGTTCAAGGACAAGGTCCAGAGCCTGAAGGGCTCTTTCGTAGTCCTGAAGTTCTATGCTGGCGATCCCGAGCATGTAACAGGCTTTGGTGTAGTCCGGGAAGCCCGGGGCAAAGAGGAGCAGTCTCTCAAGGTCTTTTGAGGCTTCTTCGAAGTCAAGGAGCTTGTAACTGGCTACTGCCCGGCTGTAAAGGATATCAACATTTTCAGGGTTCAGGGCAAGGGCCGAACCGAAAGCGTCCCTGGCTTCTTCGTACCTGCACAGGGCAAGAAGGCCAAGTCCTTTCTGTTCAAGGGCAGCGGTCAGGGCAGGGTTGAGTTCCAGGGCTTTCTCGAAAACTTCCACTGCTTCTTCGTTCTGGTCAAGCCCGCGCATGACAAGCCCGCTCAGGTACCATACATCGGCATCCGTCGGATTTTTCTCAAGAATCTTTTCAAAGGTATCAAAGGCATCCTCATATCTCCGGGTTTTGAGCTGGGCAAGCCCTATTTTGGTCCAGGCGTCTTCCAGTTCCGGGTCACTTATTTTTGACTTCTCAATTTCCGATTCTTCAATTTTTGCCACTTCGTACGGGCTTTCCATCAAAGCCTGTTCGAAGGCTTCAAGGGCTTCATCGTATCGTTCCTGCGAAAACAGCACAAGGCCTTTCCCGTACCACGCTTTCTTAAAGTCCGGATAAACCTCAAGGATTTCGGAAAAGACCTCAAAGGCTTCTTCCTGCTTTCCAAGTCCCATAAGTGCTATCCCCGCGCTGTAAAAGGTTCCCTTTGAAGCTAAGCCTTCTCTTATGAGCTTTTCAAGCGGCAGCAGGGCTTCTTCATAGTGCCCGAGTTCTATCTGGGCGGATGCGAATTTCTCAAGGAGTTCAGGGCTGAACTGAGATTTTTCTCCTGGCTGTGGAGTTTCTCCTGGCTGTGGAGTTTCTTCTAGCTGTGGAGTTTCTTCTAGCTGTGGAGTTTCTTCTAGCTGTGGAGTTTCTTCTAGCTGTGGAGTTTCTCCTGGCTGTGGAGTTTCTCCCGTATCTCTATTTTCTCCTCCGGCTTCTTCGGGCAAATCCTGTACTATTTCTCTGGTCAGGTTTTCTGCGGAAAATTCAAGAAGGGAATTTACTGCGGATACGGCTTCTTCTGCCTTCCCCAGTTCGAAAAGGGCAAGAGCTCTCTTTTGCAGGATTTCCGGCTCCTGTATGCCTGCTCTAAGGACGATATCAAAGGCTTTTATGGCTCCTGCATAATCTCCAGTTTCGAAGCAGGAAAGCCCCGTATAATAGGAAATTTCAGGCTTCCGGCACCCGAGGTCAAAGGCTTTTTCAAACTCCTGCATTGCTTCTTTGAAGTTCCTGAGCCTGAAAAGGGCAAGAGCTCTCAGGTACTGCATATCTGCATTTTTGGGGGAATATTCCAGAGCTGCTTTAAAGGCTTCAGCTGCTTCTTCATACTTTTCGAGTTCGAAAAGCGTGTATCCTTTCTGGTCAAGGGCATATGTACAGTCAGGTTTCAGTTTAAGGACGAGGTCAAAGGCTTCCAGAGCCTCCAGGTTTTTCCCAAAGGCTTTTAAGGCGAGTCCCTTTCTGAAAAGGATAGTTTTTCTTGCCGGGTTCTGACTGAGCACCCTCTCAAAGATCTCGAGGGCTTCTTTGTAATGCCCCTTCTTGAAACAGGCAGTGCTCAGGTGGGCAAGGGCTTCGGTATTTGCCGGGTCAAGGGCAAGCACTTCCTTAAAGCCGGATTCAGCTTCCGCGTATCTCCCGAGCCTGAGCAGGGAGAGGCTCTTTTTATACATAATATCCTGGGCTTCGTCGGGGTTCCTCTCTGAATTTTCAGGAACTGTTGAAAGGGCTTCTTCAAAAGCTTTAAGGGCTTCTTCAAAGTTTCCGAGTTCAAAGCAGGAAAGCCCCAGCCTGTAATATATGTCGTGAAGGTCCCGGAATGCCGGGTCGATTTCAAGGGCTTTCTTGAGGGCTTTTGAGGCTTCTTCATGTTTCCCGAGTTTTGAGCAGGACATCCCGATAAAATACCAGCCTTCCGCAAACTGCGGGTTCTGCTCGGTGAGCTTTGAAAAGATTTCAAGGGCCTTTTCATAAGCTTCCTGCCGGATAAACATAAGCCCCTTCCAGTAAAGAGGAGAGTCTTTATGAGAATTTTCGCTTTCTTCTCCACTTGCTTCTCCATTTTTAGCTTTTACTTCCTCGTTTATTCCCTCAAAAAGGGGAAAGGCTTCATCATAGCGCCCAAGCTCGAAATATTCGATCCCGAGCCTGAACTTTGCTTCATCGAGCCTGAACTTTGTTTCTTCCCTTTCAGGATTAATTTCAAGCAGGTTTGAGAGGGCTTCGACTGCTTCCTTATGCCTCCCGAGTTCAAGGAAGCAAATTGCCCTGCTGTTCAGGGTTGAAAGGTTTTCCGGATCGTTTTCAAGTAAGGCTTCAAGGGCTTCGAGAGCAGTTTCGTACTGTCCGGTTTTAAAGAGGCAGACTGCCCTGTATTCAAAGGCGTCGGAAAATTCCGGGTTAAGGCGCAGCGCCGACTCAAAGGCTCTGGCTGCTTCTTCCTGCCTCTGCAGTTCCTGCAGGGTCAGGCCCTTATAATACCAGGTAATTCCGGAGTCCGGGTTTTTCTCAAGTGCGCCTTCGAAGGTTTCCAGGGCAGGGAGGAAGTTTCCGAGCTGCATCTGGGCAAAACCCTTGAGGGTTCCGGCGTCTTCATAAGAGGGGTCCTTTGTAGTGTTCCTTACTATTACTTCATCGAATGCTTTTACAGCATCCTCGAAACGTTCCATGTTCAGCAGAGCAAGCCCTTTCCTGTACCAGGCTTCTCTCGATCCGGGTTTTTCAAGCAGTACCTTTTCGAATGCCTGCAGGGCAGTTTCATGTTCCCCTAGCTCCATTGCAAGTTTTCCTTTCCTGCACTGGATCTCCAGGTCCTCAGGATTTTTTGCAGCAAGCTTTTCAAAGGTTTCCAGGGCTTTTTCCAGCTCCCCCAGTTCCATCAGGGCAACCCCGAGGCTGTAGGCAAGATCCGGATAATCGGGGCTTAGAGAAACAACTTTTTCAAGATATTCGAGGGCAGTTTCATTTCTTCCCAGCCTGAGCAGGGAGATGCCTCTGTTGTAAAGGGCGTCAAGGTCTTCGGGGTTTGTTTTGAGGACTTCGGCAAAGGCTTCTTCGGCTTTTTCGTATTCTTCGGAGGCAAAAAGCAGGAGCCCCATGTTTTTCCAGGCGTCTTCGAAGTCTGGCCTGAGTTTTACGGCTTCTTCGAAAGCTTCCAGGGCTTCTTCGGTTTTTCCAAGCTTGCCGAGCACTATTCCTTTCTTGTTCCAGCCTTTCTCGAGATAAGGGTTCAGGTGCAGGCCTTCCTTGAAAGCTTCCAGGGCTTCTTCATAGCATTCCAGGGAATAGAGGGCAAAACCTCTGTTCATCCAGCAGATTTCGTCATCAGGCTTCAGGCCTGCGGCATTTTCAAAAGCTTCCAGGGCGGGCTCGAATTTTCCTATGTCCAGGAGCAGGAGTCCTTTCTGGATCCACATGTTATAGTTTTCAGGTTCCTTTTCCAGGCTTTTTGTAAGGGATTCAAGGGCTTCTTCAAAGCGGCCGAGCCCTGTAAGCACGGTGCCCCTGAACTTCTGGGCTTCGGTAAAATCAGGGTGATATTCAAGCAGCCGGTCAAAAGTTTCCAGTGCTTCTTCATATTTACCTGCTCGGGCAAGCAGGCGGCCCTGCTGGAACCAGGCGTCCGTGTTGCCTGGGTCGAGTTCCGTAACGCGGGCAAAAGACCGGGCAGCTTCCGGAAAGTTCTGCAGTTTCAGAAGAGCAAGTGCCCGGTTGTACCAGATCTCCTCCATATCTGGATAGGTTTCAAGTATGGTGTCGAAGGCTTCCAGTGCTTCTTCATAGACCTCAAGTTTCATCAGGGCAAAGCACTTGTAATTCCAGGCTTCAAAATAAGCAGGGTCAAGCCGGATGGCTTCGTCAAAGGCTTCTATCGCTTCATTAAGCCTGAGCAGCTGTACAAGGGCAAAACCTTTTCTGAACCAGGCTTCCCGGTGTCCGGGGTTTAGCTTCAATACTTTTGAAATGGTTCTTTCGGCGTCTTCATATCTTGAAAGTTCGCTTAAAAGGATACCTTTATGGTAGAGGGCAGCTTCATTTGCAGGGAATTTCTTTAAAAAGTCCTCGAGGGCTCCCAGAGCCTCTTCATTCTTCCCGAGATTTGCAAGGATCAGGCATTTCTGTTCAAGGGCAGCCGTATCTTTCGGTTTTTCCCGGATAAGAAAATCAAAACATTCGAGTGCATTTTCGTATTTTTCAATTTTGGCAAGAATCAGGCCCTTTGCATACCAGGCTTCCGAATTTCTGGGGCTTATTTCAAGTGCCCGCTCAAAATCTTCCAGGGCCTCTTCGTATCGTTCTGCTTTTCCGGCTACTGTCCCCATTGCACAACATGCAGCTGTATACTCGGGCTTGAGTTCCAGAGCCTTTTCAAAGCAGAGGATCGAAGCTTCGGCTCTCTCCATCTCGGCAAAAGCAAGCCCCATCATATACCAGATTTCAGGGGTATCCGGGGAACTTTCAAGGGCACTTTCATAGGCTTCCAGTGCTTCTTCAAACCTCCCAAGAGCAGCAAAGCAGGTTCCTTTTCTGTAGAGGGCGTCGGAGTTTCCGGGTTCAAGTTGCAGGGCGTCATTAAAGGAATCGAGAGCTTCCTGGGTTTTTTCAGTTTCAAGAAGAGCAAGTCCCCTGTGGAAAAGGGCTTCTTTATGGTCCGGATCTTTATCCAGAATTTTATTGAATGTGTTTATGGCTTTTTCGTACCTTTTGCGTTTAACCAGGTCAAGGCCTCTCTGAAAGGCTTCATCGTTAGTGATAATAATTCCTCCGGTCCCTTTTTTCGTGTTATTCCTGCAGGCTCATTTGAGTGTTATGTTAATGTTTTTCTTTTTAGCGCGTATCTTTTCTTTTTAGGGGTATTTACACGAGTAAACCGTGCCTTGATGTACATCGATAGACTTACACTGATAAAGTGCTAGTGATAAATGTTGATGATTTGTATTCGCAGTAAATGTTGATGATTTGTATTCGTAGTAAATGTTATTGATTTGTGTTTGCGGTAAATGTTACAGTTAGACGTTTGCTGATACGTATTACTGATACATACTACTGATCCGCGTTACCGATAAATGTTACTAGTAAGTATTTACTGATAAATTTTCATTACATTAAATATTTTTATATTTAATCTGTTTTATTAAGCCCGGCATCCTTTGTTAGGGTAGGATGTTACTGGATATTCGGAATTTGCTGTCATTATAATTTTTATTTAGAACCTATTTTTGTAACATACTATATAAATAATCTGCCAGAAGTGAGAGTGGGAGAAAACTTTTCCAATTGCTTTAATTGTTTACGGAGAATTTAAGCTATTTCTTCGAGGATAGTTTTACGTTACGAAATAATATCTAAAATAATATCTAAAATAATATCTAAAATAATATCTAAAATAATATCTAATATAATATCTAAAATAGTATCTGAAATAATATCTGAAATAATATCTGAAAGGACATTCTAAATCCGAGTTATCTTTTAAAGATTCTCTTCAAGGGCTTTTTTGATATTTTTACAGGCTTCTTTATTATAGCAGACAAGAAAAACAATTTCAGGTAGCTCGTTTACCTTAAGAAACTCCTTTACCTGTGAAACTGCAATCCTGGCTGCTCTTTCGGAAGGAAAGCCATATGCTCCTGTGCTTATGGTCGGGAAAGCTATTGTTTTTACATCGTATTTCCTGGCAAGTTCGAGGCTCTTCCTGTAGCAGGAAGCCAGAAATTCGTCCTCTCCTTTCGTGCCTTCCTGCCATATTGGGCCAACAGTATGAATAACGTATTTTGCAGGTAGAAGGTATCCTTTTGTAATCTTTGCTTCTCCTGTGGGGCAGCCGTTCAGAGTCCTGCACTCTTCCAGCAAGCCGGGGCCTGCAGCTCTGTGGATAGCTCCGTCAACACCTCCTCCTCCGAGAAGTGTATTGTTTGCAGCGTTTACAATTGCATCCACTTTCAGTTCTGTAATATCCCTTTCAATTATCCTGATTCTTTCTGAATTTTGTGACATGTTAAGGCTCCTTTTTCGGCTGTTTCTTTTTAGTTCCTTTTTATATGGTTTCTGCGGGTCCATGTTTCTTTATTTCGTTGCCCAAACAATGATATAGCATAAAACAGAGATTATACTGGTCAATTCTGACCTGGGGATTCCATTGTCCTGGTAGTGATGTCTTCTACCCGGACAGCTCTAAAAACTTTTTGCGCCTCAAGGGGTCACTGAGGCGATCCTGATAAGAGTCTGATTCGGAGTTCAAATAAATTCCAGGAACTCAAATCTTAAGCATTTTGAAGAAATAAAAACAATTCGTACAGAATTTTTAATTTTGTGAATTGAATATTTGGGGAAGATTGAAGATGAGTGACATGACACTTAAGGAGAGGTTATTAAACGCCCTCGAAGGAAAGCAAGTTGACAAAGTGCCTGTTTGTTCGGTGACCCAGACCGGGGTCGTGGAACTGATGGATGAAGTCGGGGCTCCCTGGCCTGAAGCTCACTCTGACGCCGGGCTTATGGCAAAACTGGCAATTGCAACCCATGAACTGGGAGGGCTTGAAGCCGTAAGGGTTCCTTACTGCCTGACCGTTCTTGCTGAAGCCATGGGCTGTGAGGTCAACATGGGGACAAAGAACAGGCAGCCTTCGGTTACTGCGCATCCTTATCCCAAGGATCTGGAAGGCCTGAAAATGCCCGATAATTTGCTGGGGACGGGCAGGATTCCTGTTGTGCTTGAAGCCATAAAAATCATCAGGGAAAAGGTAGGTCCCGATGTCCCGGTGATCGGGGGCATGGAAGGGCCGGTAACCCTTGCCTCGGATCTTTCAAGTGTAAAATCCTTCATGAAATGGTCCATTAAGAAACCTGACCTTTTCGAACGGATTCTGGATTTCGCAGCCGAGGGCACGGTAGTCTATGCAAATGCAATGGTTGAAGCAGGAGCTGACATAATTTCTGTTGCAGACCCGGTTGCGTCTCCTGACCTCATGAGCCCTGACACTTTCAAAACCGAACTTGAGCCGCGGCTGCAGAAGTTCTCCTCCAGCGTGAACAGCGTAACTGTCCTCCATGTCTGCGGGAATGTGAACCCGATCCTCAACTATATGGCAGATTGCGGCTTTGAAGGGCTCAGTGTCGAGGAAAAGATCGGCAGTATAAAGAAAGCAAAGGAAGTCCTCGGAACCCGGGCAAGGCTGGTAGGAAATATCTCAAGTCCCTTCACTCTGCTCCCTGGCCCTGTTGACAAGATCAAGGCCGAATCCAAGCAGGCTCTTGCAGACGGAGTAGATGTGCTCGCCCCTGGTTGCGGGATTGCTCCTATGACCTCGGTTGCCAACATCAAGGCAATGGTCGAATCAAGGGACGAGTATTACGCTTGAAGAACCTGAAAAATAGAAATATATTTTTTAAATTTTTACTTTTTACTTCCTGCCTTTTACCTTCTACTTCTTAATTTTACTATCTACTTTTTAATTTTTAAGTTTAGCTCGACGAAGTAGTGGAGGCATTTGTATCTATCTGCGAATCGAAAAGCGGGCTCCGGGCTTGAGGATAGTATTTTTTCAACCGTATTTTTTCAACCCCCGGGCAATTTTCTTCAATGTATTGTTTCTTTTAACTGCGGTGTCGGCTTTTGAGTTGCTTTTTTATCTAACAGGGAGGATGATCCCGGTTTCGTGCAGCACAGGGAGAAAGAACTGCAAAAGATTTCCACCTGGATTCCGGAATAGATCAACAAGCTAATCGGGGAGCACCAATTTTTTAAGTTTTAAATTTTTGAGGTTCTGCCTTCTGACCTGTTCTTCTCGTTTTGGACTCTTCTGGTAAATGGTTAGCAGGAAGATGAGCAGGTATTGGCAGGGACGGTAAACTTCGGAGTATTTCGTATACTCGAGAAATCCTTAAAAATCCGAATGTTTGAAAAAGCCCGAATGTTGAGAATAGCTGAAAAAAAGAAAAAAGGAAGAACAGGCTCATTTAGAGGCCGTAGTTCTCCGGCAGGAAGACTTTGACTTCCTTCTTATATTTGTCCAGGCAGTCGCTCATGAACTTGTCCTTGTCGTCTGTGAGGCCCTCAAAAGCAGCTTTTGCATCTGCAAGGGCTTTGGTTTCGAACCTGGAAATTTCAAGTTTGCCTTTTGCTCCTTCTTCAACGATTGCGATAGACTCGAGTGCTGCGTTCTTGGCACGAACGTAAATATCGTTTCCGCTCTTAGCTATCGCCTCTCCTACTCTGTAAGCGTTCTGATAGGCGAGAACATATCCCTGGGGATCTCTGTACATATCCGAAGCTGCGAACATGTCTCTCAGAACTTTTTCATTGCCTGAATCAAGAGCTACATTCATCAGAGCACAGTCGTATGCAAGAGTCTCGGACCAGCACTGAACCGTGGTACCGCCGAATTCACCGTGGTATTCAACGGACTCGTTAGACCAGAGGTCACAGCACTGCATTGTCAGGTTACCCATCAGGTCAGAGTGGGCACAGGTTGAGGTCTTACCTTCCTGAGCAATCGGGACACCTGCTATGGCTTTGACAACGCTGTTTTCGTATCCACAGTCTTTTCCTGGGCCGGTTGCACCTGCTTCATACGCAACAAGGGTCCTTGCTGCGGAAATTGCCCTTGCAATAATTGCAATGGTGTGAGCCAGGTTCTTGTCGAGGAGGCCGCCTGCGATGAACATTGCAGTGTTTGCCTGGGCACAGTCGGTGTCACCAGCTGCAACGACATTGTTCTTCTTTGCAACGTCTGCGATGTCGGACCATATCATTTCCATGTCCATGCTGCCGAGCACACCGATACCGAAAAGTACACCCGCCATATCGTTCCTGAGAATAGCATAGTCAAAGACTTCTTTCCCACCCATCGACTCAACGGAAAGCAGGTCTGCACCGTTCTGGGCACACTGTTCAAAAGCTTCTATAAATGTGTTGTATTTGTCTCCCCTGAGCTGGAGGTAGTCTCTGCTTTCACGGATATCACCGATTGTGTGGCGGAGGGCGCACTTTATGCCGTACTCGTCATGGTAGTCTTCCATGATGGTTTTCTGGGCATGGGCAACGGCTGCTCCCCAGTCTGGGTGATTTGACATCTGCTGGACGTGTTCGGTTTCGAGCACGACTGAGGGGGCTCCGATCTGGACCATCCTTGCCATGATGTCAGTGGTGATCCTTTCGTATTCTTTTATGAGTTTTTCCTTGGATGCGCCAGCTTCAGGTCTTGGAGCATAGTTCACCTCAGGGGTTGTGTAGCCGGCACCGATTTCAAGCCCGAGTCCTGCTTTGACAGGTTTTGTAGCTTTTCCGAAGACCATCTCGTCTGCTGAAGAATAAGCCATCTTGGTACATCTTGTTACTGCCATTCACTCAACCTCCTCAGTGTTTATGGAATTTCTCCCTCAGCTTTACAATGTTGTCCCCATGGGCCTTGATGAAATCAGCCATCTTCGGGGCATCCGATGCTTCTTCACCATAAACGCCGAGCTCATACTGGGACACGAAGTCCTGGTTTACAGCTCCACCACCGCATGCAAAGGGAATCCTGTAGCCTTTCTCCATTAGCTTGTCATTGATCTCTTTGAAGGCATACATGGTTGTGGTCATGAGAGCTGTACCTGTCAGCATCAATGGGCTTTCCTTTTCCACGGTTTCTATGACTTCGTCGACAGGGACATCTCTTCCGAGGTCAATTACATCGTAGCCGTTTGCTCTTAGCAGCGCAACCACAATGTTCTTGCCGATGTCGTGGACATCACCTTCTGCCACGTGGCAGACGACTTTGCCCTTGACTTCAGGAGCTTTCCCGGCTTTTTGCTTAAGGAAATCGATACCCTCCAGCATGGCGTCGGCAGACATCATGACATTTGGCAGGAAAATAACTCCATCATCGTAAAGCTTGGAGACAACACCCATCCCTACCATTAAGGAATCATTGATAAGGGCGATCGGGTCTTTTCCAGAGTCGATAGCTTTCTGCAGTCCTTCTACAACGTCATCTTCTTCTCCCTCGAAGATGGCTTTTGCAACCGGATATATTAAAGAGTCTTTTGGATAGAGCTCTTCTGCGGCCTCTTCCGGTGTCATTTCCTTTTCCATTTGAACGTTGTAACGAACCAGAATACCACTGGGGTCTATATCTATCAAATATTTAACCTCCATTTTAGTATTTGAGGAGTAAATATCCCTCGTCATCTGCAGGAGTCTCTGCTTTTTTCAGAGGGCAAAAGCTGGGTTGAAAATCAAATTTCTGCTAACAAGACCTTAACAAGATTTTAATGTCATATTCTTCCCCATTTTTAGACACAAGCAACTATTTAAGGTCTAACCAGATCTAAATTCCCAATTTCTTCCCAATTTCTTAAAGGGACTTCTAACTCCCCTTAATTTAATTGGAATTCTCTATATATAAAATTCACTGAGCCATCTAAAGGTTCTATGTATGTTCTCTGTTTGAGATTCATGTTTCCTCTCTCGTTTTCGTGCTCTTAGTTTATTGGAAGAATCTAGATTTTTCCTGAATACGTTATAACCTCGGATGCCAATTTGTGGAAAAAATAATCTACTATGTGCTGAAAAAAATTCTAAAATACACGCTTATAGTGTTAATATAATACTTTTTAATCATAATTTATATTTTATTTTTTCTGAAAATTTGTTATCTTTTTGATTTTAAGTAATTTCATTTTTTTCTGATCATCTTTTCATCGGCCTTTTTGGAAGAATTTATCGAAATGTATTTATTCAAGTACTGCATCTAGGTATTTCCCTTATCTTAAGTGATCAGGCGACAGTGTTCATGTGGATTTACAGCAAAAATTTCTTTTGCAAAACGTCCTTGTGGAAAAAAAACTGTTCGACAGGAACCTTTATATATAAGAAATGTCTTGTATGTATCCTTCACACAAAGCGAATGTGTTAGCGAGTGCATCTGTTTCGATCTCAAATGGTTGAAATGGCAAAGTCTTTCCTTGATTCAAACAAAAACGTCTTTTGTTCCGGATCTTTGCAAGAATTTGCTTGAAGATGTGTAATACAAATCTTTATATATAAGAAATGTCTTGTATGTATCCCTCACACAACGTGGTTGTGTGGGTTGAATTACAAAAATCTCTTTCATCTTTTAATGGAGCCAGGAGTTCTTTCCTGTCTGACGAGGATTTGTCGGTTCGGTTAATTCTGGGTGATAGATGTTTTTCAAATATCTATCGCGAAAAATGAACTAACTGAATTGATGTTGTTAGTGCAAGTTTCTGCGACCAAGACCTTTAATTTTAAGTGTGCGATACCTTAACAATTCTGGTTGATCCTGCCAGAGGTTACTGCTATCGGTGTTCGCCTAAGCCATGCGAGTCATATGTTCTTTGTGAACATGGCGTACTGCTCAGTAACACGTGGATAACCTGCCCTTGGGTCCGGCATAACCCCGGGAAACTGGGGATAATACCGGATAACGCACATATGCTGGAATGCTTTCTGCGTAAAACGGATTCGTCTGCCCAAGGATGGGTCTGCGGCCTATCAGGTAGTAGTGGGTGTAACGTACCTACTAGCCGACAACGGGTACGGGTTGTGAGAGCAAGAGCCCGGAGATGGATTCTGAGACATGAATCCAGGCCCTACGGGGCGCAGCAGGCGCGAAAACTTTACAATGCGGGAAACCGTGATAAGGGGACACCGAGTGCCAGCATCATATGCTGGCTGTCCGGATGTGTAAAATACATCTGTTAGCAAGGGCCGGGCAAGACCGGTGCCAGCCGCCGCGGTAACACCGGCGGCCCGAGTGGTGATCGTGATTATTGGGTCTAAAGGGTCCGTAGCCGGTTTGGTCAGTCCTCCGGGAAATCTGACAGCTCAACTGTTAGGCTTTCGGGGGATACTGCCAGACTTGGAACCGGGAGAGGTAAGAGGTACTACAGGGGTAGGAGTGAAATCTTGTAATCCCTGTGGGACCACCTGTGGCGAAGGCGTCTTACCAGAACGGGTTCGACGGTGAGGGACGAAAGCTGGGGGCACGAACCGGATTAGATACCCGGGTAGTCCCAGCCGTAAACGATGCTCGCTAGGTGTCAGGCATGGCGCGACCGTGTCTGGTGCCGCAGGGAAGCCGTGAAGCGAGCCACCTGGGAAGTACGGCCGCAAGGCTGAAACTTAAAGGAATTGGCGGGGGAGCACAACAACGGGTGGAGCCTGCGGTTTAATTGGACTCAACGCCGGACAACTCACCGGGGACGACAGCAATATGTAGGCCAGGCCGAAGACCTTGCCTGAATCGCTGAGAGGAGGTGCATGGCCGTCGCCAGTTCGTACTGTGAAGCATCCTGTTAAGTCAGGCAACGAGCGAGACCCGTGCCCACTGTTACCAGCATGTCCTCCGGGACGATGGGTACTCTGTGGGGACCGCCGGTGTTAAATCGGAGGAAGGTGCGGGCCACGGTAGGTCAGTATGCCCCGAATTTCCCGGGCTACACGCGGGCTACAATGAATGGGACAATGGGTCCCTCCCCTGAAAAGGGCTGGTAATCTCACAAACCCATCCGTAGTTCGGATCGAGGGCTGTAACTCGCCCTCTTGAAGCTGGAATCCGTAGTAATCGCGTTTCAATATAGCGCGGTGAATACGTCCCTGCTCCTTGCACACACCGCCCGTCAAACCACCCGAGTGAGGTATGGGTGAGGGCACGGACTTCGTGCCGTGTTCGAACCTGAATTTTGCAAGGGGGGTTAAGTCGTAACAAGGTAGCCGTAGGGGAATCTGCGGCTGGATCACCTCCTAAGCCGAAAAAACACTACCACCCAGATGCCGATAAACCGATCAAATCCTCAAACCTGAGATCCTTTATGGATCTCTCGTCTCTCTCGGGCTTGTAGATCAGCTGGAAGATCGCTGCCTTTGCAAGGCAGAGGCCCTGGGTTCGAGTCCCAGCAAGTCCATTTTTGTGCACCCGGAAAGTAGTTTTTCGGGGAAGGATGGATAGCCTGTGCTGAAGCTCAGGCATATGAAGTCGTGTATATGTGCTGTATACTGGACGCTTACTGGACCTGGTTAGGTAATTAGGAATTATGCTATCAGGTGGATGGCTCGGCTCAAGAGCTTATGAAGGACGTGCCAAGCTGCGATAAGCCCGGGGTAGGTGCATGGAGCCAATGAACCCGGGATTTCCGAATGGGACCTCTCCGTAGTGATCATTCATGATCGGGAACGCTCCGAATTGAAACATCTCAGTAGGAGCGGGAAAAGAAATCAATTGAGATGCCGTAAGTAACGGCGAGTGAAACCGGCACAGTTCAAACCGAATCCCTTCGGGGACATGTGGTGTTGTAGGGCTGTTCAAACGTCTGGCGGTAAAATCGAACTTGCCTGGAACGGCAGACCATAGAGTGTGACAGTCACTTAGATGTACGCCAAAAGACCGGAACATGTCCCTGAGTACCGTGCGTTGGATATCGTGCGTGAATCTGGGGGGCACCAACCTCCAAAACTAAATACTCCTTGAGACCGATAGCGAAATAGTAGGGTGACCGAACGCTGAAAAGTACCCCGAGAAGGGAGGTGCAAAGTGCCTGAAACCTGATAGTGATGGAACGATACGGCATGAAAGGATCTCTGGCATGAAGGAATCATTCGCGAGGATGTAGTACGAATGTCACTGCCAGTGTCGTATCTTACGTTTTGAAGAACGGGCCAGGGAGTGTATCTTGGTGGCAATGGCTAACCTTTTATCTGGGCAGCCGAAGCGAAAGCAACATGTGCGCAGCCTTTTGGCGAGGCACGACGTATACAAGTGCGTGGAGTCACCGGGGTACGACCCGAAGCCGGGTGATCTAGGCGTGGGCAGGTTGAAGCGTGGCGAAAGCTACGTGGAGGACCGTAAACGGTATTGATCTGCAAATCATTCGTGTGACCTGCGTCTCGTAGTGAAATGCTAATCTAACCCGGCATCCGCTGGTTCCTTCCGAAACATGTCGCAGCATGACCTGACTTGAGATCGTCGGTGGAGTAGAGCACTGATTGGCGATTCCGGGGGAGAAATCCCTCGCTCGCTTGTCAAACTCCAAACCCCCCGTCATCCTAGAAAGTCGGAGTCCGGACTGCTGGGGTAAGCTTGTAGTCCGTAAGGGAGACAACCCAGCCCGTGGTTAAGGTCCCCAAGTGTCGACTAAGTGTTAATACTAAAGGGCGTCCCAAGCCCCAGACAGCTGGAAGGTTAGCTTAGAAGCAGCTACCCTTCAAAGAGTGCGTAACAGCTCACCAGTCGAGGTTTGGGGCCCCGAAAATTGACGGGGCTCAAGTCGACCACCGATACCACGGAGTACCGCAAGGTAATCTCGTAGGAAGGCGTTGTGTTCGGGTCGAAGCAGGGCTGTGAAGTCCTGTGGACCGTTCACAAACGAAAATCCTGGTAATAGTAGCAGCAAAGCAGGGTGAGACTCCCTGCCGCCGAAGGGGCCAGGTTTCCTCGGCAATGTTCGTCAGCCGAGGGTTAGTCGGTCCTAAGACGTACCGTAATTCGAGTACGCCGAAAGGGAAACAGGTTAATATTCCTGTACCATTTAGCGTTTAGTCTGACGTCTCAGGGCAAGCCGAGCGGCGTCGTCGCGCCGTCTAAGCAGCGAACCCCGTGGAGAGCCGTAATGGCGAGAAGCGGGCGAATCTGTAATGGCACAAGTCGGCTTCACCCCGGGACCCGTGAAAAGGACAGCTAAATGTCCGTACCGAGAACTGACACAGGTGCCCCTAGCTGAAAAGGCTAAGGCGTGTCGGAGTAATTCAGTTAAGGGAATTCGGCAAATTAGCTCCGTAACTTCGGGATAAGGAGTGCCTGCTGTGTAGACAGCAGGTCGCAGTGACCAGGGGGCTCTAACTGTCTAATACCAACATAGGAGATTGCAAACCCGTAAGGGCTAGTACAATCTCTGAATCCTGCTCAGTGCAGGTACCTGAAACCCCGGTTCAACGGGAAGAAGGGCCTGTAAACAGCGGGGGTAACTATGACCCTCTTAAGGTAGCGTAGTACCTTGTCGCTTAATTGGCGACTTGCATGAATGGATCAATGAGAGCCCTACTGTCCCTAACTGGAGTCCGGTGAAGCTTACATTCTAGTGCACAGTCTAGAGACCTCTAGGGGGAAGTGAAGACCCCGTGGAGCTTTACTGCAGCCTGTCGTTGGGTTGTGGTTCTGGATGTACAGTGTAGGTAGGAGGCATCGAAGCGGGTGCGCCAGCATTCGTGGAGCCGTCCTTGGGACACTACCCTTCCGGGACTACGACCCTAACTCTGAGAAGAGGACCCCGATAGGTGGGCAGTTTGCCTGGGGCGGGACGCCCTTGAAAAGATATCAAGGGCGCGCAATGGTTGACTCAAGCGGGTCGGAAACTCGCTGAAGAGTGCAAGAGCATAAGTCAGCCTGACGTTATTCAGCACAGCAGTGGATGACGAGACGAAAGTCGGCTCTAGCGAACTTTTGAGCCTCCTTGGTGGGGGCCAAAAATGACAGAAAAGTTACCCCGGGGATAATTGAGTCGTTGCCGGCAAGAGTACATATCGACCCGGCAGCTTGCTACCTCGATGTCGGTTCTTTCCATCCTGGCCGTGCAGCAGCGGCCAAGGGTGAGGTTGTTCGCCTATTAAAGGAGATCGTGAGCTGGGTTTAGACCGTCGTGAGACAGGTCGGTTACTATCTACTAGAGGTGCCCGAGGTCTGCGGGTAAGCTGCTTTTAGTACGAGAGGAACCAAGCAGCGGCGCCACTGGTGTACCGGTTGTCCGACAGGGCATCGCCGGGCAGCTACGCGCTCAGGAATAAGAGCTGAATGCATCTAAGCTCGAACTCTGACCTAAAAAGAGACCTCTTTAAGGATTCCGGTAAAAGACCGGTTTGATAGAAACGGGATGTAAGCACCAAGGCAACGAGGTGTTCAGTCCGCGTTTACTAACCATTCGTTCCTTTCACTTAATTCAGGTCCAGGCGAAATCCCGTATGCAGCACAACTATACATGACTTTTCCATATCCCATTTATAGGTCGAGTTTGGCGGCCATAGCGGCAGGGTAACTCCTGTACCCATCCCGAACACAGCAGATAAGCCTGCCCCGCGTTCCTTACTGTACTGAAGTGTGCGAGCCTTCGGGAACTCTGGATCGCTGCCAAATTCACCCTATACTACTTACTATTTTAGAATTGAGTTTTGAATTGGATTTCTGATATTATTTTTGGATGTTTTCAATAATTCTTTAATTTTGTATCCTGGTACTTTCGAATCAGGTGAGACCATTTTTTAATTTCCTGTTCTTTTAATCCTCGCTTGCCGTTTCATATACGAGGTAGGCGTACTTCCGGTATCTTAAAGAAAATCTGAGTGCTAAAAAATTAGCTTAATTATACCGGGCGCTGCAAAAAGAGTTTTTGCAAAAAAAGTTTTATGAATTATTCTCCCCTCAGCTCAAGTCCTGTCTTAACTCCTCTCATTACAGCCTTGGTAATCTTTTTTCCGAACTCAGTACTTGAACCGGCATAGGGGATTTCCTGCTTTTCCTTATTTTCATGGTCAGGTCCTGAGCCCGTTTCATAGGCAACAACCACAGCGTCCGTATTCGTGCCCAGAAAAGTGTATCCTTTTTCAAGCAGTGCAAGTCCTTTAGCCTCGGTGGCTGTTATGATCGCCCCGAGGAGGGCAGTCTCGGATAGTCTTACTTTTGAGATTAAAATTATGTTTATGGTTCCTATTTTTGCTCTGAATTCAGAGCCGTTGCTTACGCCAGCGGTTATGAAAACGGTTAGATAATCGTCTTCAATGACCTGGAGGTATTCCATTTTGACAGCTGTCAGAAGGCCGAAGTAGGCTGCATCAAAGCTTAGTTTGAGAGCTTCTTCTTTTACGAACCCCTGCGGGTCAGGAGGGTTGAAGGTTCTTGGAACCTGTTTGTTGAAAAGATAGTTTACCTGGGCGCGACCTCCGTTTAAGCCCGTGCTCACGGCTTCAAAATAGCCTTCAATGATGAGATTATTGTCTTTTACATAGTATCGCATATAATGATCACGTTTTTCCAGAAAGGGTTGTTGTCATATTTTTTCTTTTGCTTTCTGGCAGTTCTTTGCAGTTCCTGGGGATGACTCCTCTATTTTGCATTACATTTCAAAGCTTCAACTGTGAATCTCTAAAAATACATTTCTCATTAGACTTCATGTTTTATTTGTACGTATATTTACATATGATGGCAATATATAGATATTTGGATCAAGTATATATAGGAGGCAGTCTTAGTATGTTTGTACTAAAAACATCATCCCGTTACCACATCTCTACACCATGAATGACCCAAATTTTTTCTGAAAGAGCCTCTTCTGTGGTAACGGGTAAAAAAATCGTTTTAGTGACTAAAACTATTCGTACAATAGAAAGACGATGAACAAGGTGCTGGACAGCCACTGCAAAATGAGTATATTTCATCAAAGGCGCGGTTTCCTTGTCAAGGGGATCAGTAACTGAGAATAGTAAGTAAAGGCTAGTTTGTGAGTTGTTAGAACATAGATTATGTGACCGTTTTTAGATTTGCTCAATAACTCACGGACAAGATCTATATTCTATTTTTTTTGGATGCCATTTTTAATAATCTGTTTTTAAGTATCCGTTTTAAGTATGCCATTTTTTCCATTCTGTTTTTAAGTAAGCGATTTTTGATTTTCTATCTTTAACTGTGCTGTTTTTCATTTGCCTGTGTTATTCCTCACCTATTTCTTTTCTGAATTCGATGTAATCTCTCTCGACTTCTTCAAGTTCGTATTCCATTTAATCCCTCCGTTTAAAGTTATGATGTTTGAAATTCTTTCATAGTGCTTTCGCAGTTGAACAGAATATTTCACTTCATACGGGTCCGAATCATAACATTGCCAGAAAACCATGTAAAAATAGTTTTGAGGACTTTTCCTCATTTATGTTTTCCATCTTTTACTTCTCCTATCCCGATTTATACTCTCTTTTATTCCTATAGGAATACGGTAACCTATTTCCTATTTAATACTATAAATAATTTTTCATAATTTGCTGAAATCATCCAGACAAATGTTTACGCATAACATCAGATTATGACCATCCCAAATTCTGAAAAAGAGACCTGTAAACAAGCATCAGATTAGAGAAATACATTGAAAGCAGTTACATTACCCCATCAAAAGGGAAATATCCGGGAGTTTGAGTTCTTGAACACAAATTACAGTTGGATTAGTGTCGGTACATTGGTTTCAGCACATTAGATACATTGGTTTCAGTACATTGGGTACATTGGTTTCAGCACATTGGGTACATTGGTTTCAGTACATTAAATTCGATTTGATATTGCTGTTGTTGCAGGATTGTTTCTCCCCGGGGTTATGTTTGTTTTTCTGAATTCAAATGAAAGGGATATATGAAATAAAATGGTTCCAATAATGATTTTTAAGTCGCTTATTCCATTTGCTTGATTTTATTCCGATATTATCCATTTTTGACAAAAACCTTTTTACATATGAAATTTAATTATATTGTTTTACCAGAATTATCCTGAATTTTCTGGTCAAGTTTTTTACATTTACCTGATGGTGGACATTTTTATGGTAGTTTGAGGGTTAAATGGCTTCATTTAATGGGTGTGGAAGAAAAGCAGTTTGTATTGCTTTAATACTTTGCCTGCTCAGTTTTTTGCTGCTGGTACAGGCCGTATACGAATACAAAAGTAGTAAGACGGATGAAATTATACTGGAAGAAGCAAAGGAAGATGCGCATAATCAGGCCCATTTTGCCCTGAAAACGATCGTGGAAGATCTTGATTCTACACGTTTCCTTGCCGAAGAGATTTCAAAGGATCTGAGTTCCGGAAAACTGAAAGATGATTTCACTCTCAGGGAACGCCTTCTTGCTGAAATGGAGAACAATTCCGATATCTTCAGTATCGGCATTGCATATTCTCCTGCTGTCAATGCCGGGAAGCTTCATTCCCTTTATTTCAAAAGGAACGGCTCTTATGTCAACTACTCTGCAATCCAGTACAACTATACGGATAACATTGAAAAAGCGGCATGGTACAATAATCCCCTGAAAAAAGGATCTGGTGTATGGAATTCTCCTTATTTCGGGGTCGCAGCCGAGACTTATCTGATCGAGTATTCGGTTCCTTTTTATCTTACGGAATCCGGAAACAGGGATGAAGCTGCAGGAGTGGTAGCTGTGAGCCATTCCCTTGAAGGGATAAGAGGGGCGGTAGGGGGTCTTGATCTGGGAAAAACGGGTTATGGTTTCATTCTCTCCGGGGAAGGATTGATCATTTCCTGTCCTTTTCAGGGGTATCTGTGCGGAAATATTAGTGAACTGGCAAAAGAATACTACGATTTTGACCTCATAAGTCAGAATATGGCAGTTGGAGGGTACAGAGTAACAAATTCCCGTACAGGACAATCTTTCTGGGTATTTCACGAAGGTATACCTTCTACAGACTGGACTCTGGGAATTGTTCTTCCTCTGGAAGAGACTCTGCTGGAAAAAAAGACGGAGCAGAAACGCGCCGTTATCCGGATAATGTTCGCAGCATTTGCTTTTTTATTTTCCCTATTCCTGCTTTTTATCTCTCTTTACAGGCATGACCATGGAGGGCTCTGGATCCTCGTATTTATTTTTTCATTTCTCTGCATTCTGGGAATGGGTTTTATCTGGCATCTTGCTTTAAATTATTCCTCTCTTGACGGTGGGAACGAGGACTTTGTTGTTTTTGATATGGCTGAAGTTGAAACTGTGCTGCAACACTTCAGTACCGACTCAAAAACTTCCAGGATTCCGACAGGGGTTTTTCTCGAGACTATGGAGTTTTCGGGTTCCAATGAAATCATTTTGACCGGATATGTCTGGCAAAATTTCTCCGGGTTGGACGTTGATGTAGCTTCTCCGGGCTTTAGTTTTCCTGAATCAAAAGAGACTACGATCGAAAGGGCCTATGTGAATGAGAATGAAAGTGTTGTAGGCTGGCGTTTTAAGACCGCACTGCGCCAGCCGTTCGACTATTCCAGATACCCGTTTAACAGGGAATATGTATGGATCAGATTCTGGAACAATGCTTCTGAAGGAAACGTCCTGGTCCCGGACTTCGATTCCTATGACAGCCTGGTTCCGGAAAGTCTTCCGGGTCTGGAACATTCTTTCGTGATGGAAGGCTGGGAGCCGCAAAAAACTTTTTTCAGTTACAGGGTAAATTCCTATAACACAGATTTCGGAGTAGGGGATTTTACACATTCCAATGTACCCGAACTTTACTTTAATATCGAAATCAAAGGGAACTTTAAGGACCCCTTTGTTTCCAACCTTCTGTCCGTTATAGTGATATCCATCCTTTTGTTTGCAGTGCTTACGATCACGACCCGGGATGAGAAGAAAACACTTTTCAGTTTCAGTTCTTCTGGAGTCCTGAGTTACTGTTCCTCCCTCTTTTTTGTTCTTATCGTTGCCCATGCTTCCCTCAGGACCAGAACCGCCATGCACGGTATCATCTACCTTGAATATTTCTACTTCATAATGTATATGGCAATCCTGGCTGTGTCCTTGAATTCAATAGTTTTTGGATCCAATATGGATATCCGCTTTATTAATGCAAAGGACAACCTGTATGTTAAGTTGCTGTACTGGCCTGTCATCCTGGGATGCCTGTTGCTGATAACACTCCTGAATTTCTATTGAGGAGCCCGTTTTTAAGAAGGTTAATGCCGCTGCCTGATCAATACACTAATACGGCATCTGCTCAATTTTTGTGAGTCAGGATCCGGCAGGCCTGGATCTGCCAGGACGGGCCTATTCGGTATAATAGCCCGTAACAGGTACATAGATTCCGAAGCTTACACAAAAATTACTAAGTTTACACAGAACATGAAATGTGAAAAAATATGGATGAAAAAAGATTCCGGATGCGAGGAGTGCGAGCCAAATGCACGAATTCCTATGAAAATGGACTATGAAGTCTGAAAAAAATTAAAATTACTTCGAAGATGAGTGTGTTTTGGCTAAACAACGGGACTTATCTTTTATTATTTAATTGATGTTAGTATAAAAGTTGTCTAAGTAACAAGTTGTAAAATTTTAGGTTATACCTTTACTGCCTCAAAAAAAACTTAAAATCCGACCTTGTATGTCGAATATGGTTGTACAGGTCAGGAGTTTTTCCTGAAATCAATTTTTTTCTAATTTCTGTTGTCAGCTCTCTTTCAGAATGCTGCTACGAATCAATATTTCAAAACGATTATTATATGCCATGTGTTATATAAGTAATGGGTAATTTTCACTTCCAATTTAAAATAATTTGCTAATTTAACGATTAAATAAAACTTTTTAAATATTTCATTAATTCCTGGAATAAATAGAAAAAGATTCCACATCAATGGAACCAGATTAGCATTAGGATACAGGGTTTTAAACTCTAATTTCTAGAAAATTTAGGAAGTCATTGAAGAAAGGATTGTATCATGTTTCTTAGAAAAAATTGGATGATGCGCCTAAAGCAACGCAAGAATTCTTCCCTATTGTAGTAATGCTAATCGAGTTAGTTATCTTAATTTATTACTGAATATCAGAGAACTGATCTTGAAGATAGATTAACGTTGCAGTTCAAAAATTGAATCTTTCTTGGGGGGTAATAATATGAGTAAATTATGCATAGTAACATTCAACCTGGAATACTTCGTTGATAGATTCTGTCAAAAGCCAATACAGGAAAATGCATTTTTTAATGTGCCCTCAGATGTTCAGGCTCAATATCTATATTCCCTGTTTGCAGCAGGTAAACGACAGGAAAAGGAAGGATACTCCCATCGCTTGCTGGGTCTGGGTATTTTTGAGACCCGGTACGCCTTTTTTCCTGCTTAATAGGAATAAGAGGGTCCTATAATCAAAATTCAATGGAGGTTGGAGTAAATTGACAGAATTTTTCGAACTATTTAATCCGACTTCCGTTCAGGATCAGCTCTTAAATAAAAACGACCCCGAATCCACCTCGGAACTCTTTTTTTCCTATCGGGAAAAAAGATGGAAGGTAAAACAAAGCTATGAAAGCTGGGGACATAAGAAATCCAGGTTTTTTTGGACCGGAGAAGTTGAGATCTGGGACTATCCTGCGTGCAATATCAGTCTGGTAAGAGCTTCTGACAACAAATTAAAAATCATTGTCCGAAGGAAAAAGCGGCATTTCAGTACTTTTCGGGGAAAAGAAGTTGAGATCAGATTGATGATAGGGTTTGACCTTGAAAAAATTTATGAGCCGTGGGAGGATGTTTATACTGCCAGGAAAAACGAAGGGGGAAGAGAAATCCTCGGGGGTCCAAAGGAAAGATTTGTTTTTCAGTTCAATGACAACTGTTGGGTCTGGGAGTGGGTAAAAGAAGGGGAAACTCTAGAGTCCTCCAATGTGTATGATCTCTACAGATCAATATTTGAAGAAATTTCCAATCCTTCAGTAAAAAGTGATAATATATTTGACGTAGAAGATGTAAAGGCCATAATACCTAAGAAAGAGAATGAAAATGCCTTAAAAATTATTCCTGTTGTTTATCAACCTGCTATAGATAGCATGAAAAATTTTGTCCGGATAGTGGATTGCGCCTCTTACAAAACTGTTGATGGGTACCTTGAAATTGAGGTTTCGCTAATTTTCAACAATGAGCAACTTCGCCAGCATTCTTTTTTAAATAATGTTTACCAAGCGTTTCGATATTACCGTTACGGTCGGATTCTTGATATAGAAACTTTCAGGATCAGATTAGGAGACGATGTTAAAGGCAATAAATTCGTATTTCATAATATATACAGCGAAAAATATGGCCTTGAATACGATTCAATTCATGGAGATTCTGGAGATCCGGTTCCTGAACATGATATTAAGTACTATTTTAACACAGAAGAACATCCGGTGCTTTTTATAAACACTTCCAATCATGCAATGGCAGAATATGATTCGAATCATAATCTCTGGAAATGGGAGTATATCCCATGGTTAGACGATGGTCCTGTTGTATTTGGAGAAAAAAACAGAACTTACATTGAAGATGAGATCGAAGAAGAAATTACAAAGAAAATCGAAAATGAAACATTTTTGGGTAGATACATACTGAAAGCAGTCCAAAAATATAGGAAGTTTAAGCGTTTGTTATCCTCTTTCTAAATTATGATTAAGTCTCTTTTTTTTGGGTAACCCGTGAATAATATCGGGATAGAAACTCATCACCATCAAAATAAATAAGTGTTCTTCGTGTCCGAAAATAACCCTGGTAAATGAGGATACCTGCCGAAGGTCTTTATGGGAAATGTAAATACAGGAAGCCTTCAAAGAAAATCCATTATTAAACAAAATATTCTAATATACACCAGAGCCGAAGAAATTCCCATGAAAAGCTCATAAGTTCAACCATTACCTCAAATCGAGAGAAGATAGAAAAA
This sequence comes from Methanosarcina acetivorans C2A, assembly GCF_000007345.1. NCBI lineage: Archaea > Methanobacteriati > Methanobacteriota > Methanomicrobia > Methanosarcinales > Methanosarcinaceae > Methanosarcina > Methanosarcina acetivorans. The sequence goes on from NC_003552.1 coordinate 1,940,721, forward strand.
GCATTAATTCGAGAGGTGCGATTCAAACGCCTGAATTCCTACTAACATGGACCCTGAAAATCACATCTGTCCATTTAACTCATTCTTCCATTTTTAATTATCAAATTTGACTACGTTTTATGTATAAAGCTTATATTCGATGAGCCCAACAGAGTATTTTATAAATTTGGAATTATATTTAAATTATGAGTTGTCGTAATATTCTAAAAGAAAGATTCAAATACGATAATGCAAATCGAGGCAGCAGCCATTATAGCATGTACCTTAAAGTTATCGAATGCAGCCAAACGTGAATGATCTCTTATTATCCAGAAAATATAATAATTACAATAATAACCTACTCAAATAATTATAATAATAATCTACTCGACGATTATTGAAGGTTAGGCATTTTTGCCGTCTAAAAAGGGAGACTAAGGGGATAATGACAGTCAAAATGGATCAATTCCAGGCAATAAACTCAAATCCCGTGCTCAGTGTGGCAGAGGATGGAGTCATTCTTTACTCAAATAAGGCAGGGGAGCTCTTATTACGTAAGTGGGGCGTGAGAGTAAGAGAAAAATTGCCTACAAATATCAAAATTTTTGTCCAGAGGGCAATTTTTCGGGAAGGTATTGAAAAAATTGAAGTCAAAATGGGAAAAAGAGTATACTTTTTTGTTTTTCATCCCTTACCCGAACAAGAATGCGTAAACATTTACGGATTTGACATAAGTGATTGTAAAAATCTTGAGGAAAAACTTCGGGAAAGTGAAACTCAAGAAAAGGAGAAACTGGAACTTGCCAATATTATTGATGTTAAAACGGTCCAATCCCTTATGAATGATTTTTATAGGCTTGCTCATACCCCCATGGCCCTACTCGATCTTAAGGGCAATATTCTGGTAAGTGCTGGATGGCAGGAGATTTGTACCAAATTCCACAGGGTTAATCCTGAATCCTGCAAGTATTGCGAAGATAGTGACATACATCTGTCTAAGGGTGTTGCTCCGGGAAGATATAGGCTGTACAAATGCAAGAACAATATGTGGGATGTAGTGACTCCGATTATGGCAGAAGGGCAGCATATAGGTAATATCTTCTCAGGACAGTTCCTTCTCGATGATGAGCCTCTGGACTACGAGCTCTTTCGATCCCAGGCTAGAAAGTACGGCTTCAATGAGGAAGAATATCTAAAGGCGCTTGATAAAGTTCCGCGGATGAGCAGGGAAGCTGTGGATACAAGCATGGGTTTCTTAATGACCTTTGCTAATATGATCTCACAGCTAAGCTACAGCAATATCAAGCTATCTCAATCGCTGGCTGAACGTGACGAGCTGGTGGACGCGTTGCAGGAGAGCGAAAAGCGTGAGCAAGCTCGTTCGGATGAACTGGAAGCAGTATTAGATGCCGTGCCTGTAGCTGTGTTTTTAACACACGATCCCCAGGTGGGTCAGCTAACCGGTAATCGCCTCTCCTATGAATGGTTACGGGTTCCCGTGGGTACAAACTTTTCCAAATCCGCTCCTGAAGGAGAGAAGCCAGAAATGTTTGAGCTATTCAAGGACGGAAAGGAGATTCCGCCTGAAAATATGCCATCGCAGATGGCGGCTGCAGGTAGAGAGATTAAAGACTGCGAGCTGGACATCGTATCTGCTGATGGTGAGATTCGACACGTGCTGGGCAATGCCCGACCTCTGCTTGACAAGCAGGGAAACCCACAAGGATCTGTTTCTGCATTCATCGACATTACAGAGCGCAAGAAAATGGAAAAGGCTCTCAGATTATCAAATCTTTATAATCGCAGCCTTATTGAAGCCAGTCTTGATCCTTTAGTAACTATTGGGCGTAATGGTAAGATCACGGATGTGAATGGCTCTACAGAACAGGTTACTGGATATTCCAGAAATGAGTTGATTGGGACTGATTTTTCAGATTACTTCACCGGGCCTGAAAAAGCCCGTAAGGGCTATCAGCAGTCATTCAAGCATGGTGAGATCCGGGATTATCCTCTTGAAATCCAGCATAAAGATGGACATATAACTCCTGTCCTGTACAATGCTTCGGTTTATAGAGACGAAAACGGCAAGGTTGTTGGGGTCTTTGCTGCTGCACGTGATATTACTGAACGAAAAAAAGCAGAAGAAGATCTAAAAAAAGTACATGGTAATTTGGAAAAATTAGTTGAAGAACGCACAGCTGAGCTTGAAAATGCTTATAAGTCGTTGAAAGAAAGCGAAGAAGGTTTAGCTGAAGCCCAAAAAATGGCTCACATTGGAAATTGGGTGTGGGACTTTGTAACTGATAAAACATACTGGTCTCAGGAAATCTATTATATTTTAGGGCTTAATCCTCAAGAATCAGGCGCAATTCATAATGACTTTTTAGATTATGTACATCCCGATGATCGAGATTATGTGGATAATGCTATCAAGAAAGCTTTAGACGAAAAACCCTTTGGCATTGATTATAGGATTATTACAGCCAGGGGAGAAGAGCGCACAGTCCACGCAGAGAGCGAAGTTACTCTTGATCCAGATAAGATTCCTATCCGAGCGAAGGGAATAATTCAGGATATTACAGAGCGTAAGGAAGTAGAAGAAGCCTTAGCAAATATCGAGATTGCCCGTAAAAAGGAAATTCACCATCGGATTAAGAATAATTTGCAGGTAATCTCTTCCCTTCTTGACCTCCAGGCTGATAAGTTCGATAATCCGAAAGTTATTGAGGCTTTTAGAGAAAGCCAGAACCGGGTTATATCTATGGCTCTCATCCACGAAGAACTTTATAAAGGAGAAGGAAACGATACGCTGAACTTTTCAACGTATATCAAAGAGTTAGCTGGAAATCTTTTCCAGACTTACAGCCTTACTAGCAAAAACATCTGCCTGTGTATGGATATGGAAAAGAACGTCCTTCTTAATATGGATACCGCTGTCCCGTTAGGAATAATTGTTAATGAGTTAGTTTCCAACTCTCTCAAACACGCATTTTCCGGTAAAGAAGGAGGAGAAATCCGAATTAAACTCCGTAGAAAAGGAAATGGATCACGCAAAAAGGAAGGCGATAAGGCTACCAGTTTTATTTTGATTGTTTCAGACAATGGTATAGGCATTCCTGAAAATCTCAATATTCAAGATGTTGATAGTCTTGGCATGCAACTGATAAACACTCTTGTGGATCAGTTAGACGGCAAACTCGAACTTAAAAGGGGCAATGGGACTGAATTTACTATCAAGTTTGCAGTAGCAGAAAAAAATAATCAGGCGTCACATCCAGCAATATGAAAAAATAAAGGTTAGGCATATTGCCGCTTAAGAGAGAGCCTGAGGGGAACATGAACACAAAAGTGGAGCAATTTCCGACAAATAACCCTAATCCTGTTCTCAGTGTTGGAAAGGATGGTACTGTTCTTTACTCAAATGAGGCCGGTGAGCCCTTATTGCATGAGTGGGGCGTGGAAATAGGAGGAAAACTACCTTCAACTTTCGGAGATCTTGTGCAAAGGGTAATTTCCCTAAACAGACCTGAAAAAACGGAAGTAAAAACAGAGAAAAAAGTATACCTGGTTACGTTTCATCCTTCATCTGATGAAAAAAACGTAAACATTTACGGGTTCGAAATAACTGACCAGAAAGAGCTTGAAGAAAGGCTCCGTGTCAAGGAAAAGCAGAACGACGTTCTCTACAAGATAGGAAAAGTCGCTCTTGAATACGAAAGCCTGCAAAACTTTCTGGATGAGAGCGGAAGGCTGATTGCAAGTATACTTGAAGTGGAATTCTGTAAAATTTTGGAACTTATGCCCGACGGAAACTTCCTGTTAAGGGCTGGGTTCGGATGGAAACATGGACTTGTAGGAAAAGCTATTGTTGAAGGGGAAAAGGAGTCACAGGCAGGGTACACCTTGCTTTCGAGGGCGCCTGTGGTCGTGGAAGACTTTGAAGAGGAAAGCCGCTTTGGGAAACCAGAAATACTGAGAATGCACGAAGTTAATAGCGGAGTAAGTGTTATAATCGGAAGTACTGGAAAAATATTTGGAGTGCTTGGTGTCCATTCCAGGAAAAAAAGGAAGTTTACATCAGATGACACCTACTTTCTCAGTTCAGTAGCTTTTTTAATTGCACAGGTAATCGAACGCAAAAAAGCAGAAGAAGCCCTGAAAGAGGCATACGATAGTTTAGAAGAAACAGTTAAAGAACGTACCGCAGAGCTTGAGAAATCTTACATTTCGTTAAAGGAAAGTGAAAGTAGCCTTACTGAAGCTCAAAGACTGGCTCATGTCGGAAACTGGGACTGGAATCTTATGACTGGTGAAGTATACTGGTCTGCCGAGCTTTATCGCATTTTTGGACGTTCCCCTCAAGAATCAGGCGCAACTTACGGCGAATTTCTAAGTTATGTCCATCCCGATGACCGGAGCCGTGTGAATAATGCCATAAAAAAGGGTTTAAACGGAGAACCTATTGCAGGTGACTATAGAATAATTTTAGCTAATGGAGAAGAACGCATAGTCCATACGGAATCTGAGGTTCTTTTTTCTAAGGAAAATAACCCTATTCAAGTGAAAGGAACAGTTCAGGACATCACTGAGATAAAAAGGGTAGAAGAACAAATAAGGATCCTGGCAAATATTGTGGAATCATCAAACGATGCTATTGGAACTATGTCCCTGAATGGCAACATTACAGGCTGGAATCAAGAAGCTGAGCATGTTTATGGTTATTCGGCGGAAGAGGTTTTGGGAAAGCCTGTATCTGTCTTAGCTTCCCCTCATTTAGATAAAGAAACTATAAAACTTATCGAAGAGGTCAAGCATGGGAAAAAGATACAGCATTATGAGACTTTACGGTTAAGAAAGGACGGTACGACGATATACGTTTCGATAACTCTTTCTCCGGTTTTTGATTCCTATGGAAAGCTGACTGCCATCTCTTTCATTTCCAGAGATATAACAGAAAGAAAAAAAATAGAAGAAAAACTTCTGGAAAGTGAAGAAAAGTACCGAAACATCGTAGAGACAGCAAACGAAGGTATAAGCATAATTGATGCTGAAGAAAGAATTACTTTCGTCAATAAGAAGATTGAAGATATGTTTGGTTACGGTTCAGAAGAACTTATTGGCAGACCGATGTGGGATTTTATCGGTGATGAAAGTAAGGCTATTATCAAGAAGATGTTAGAAAAAGGTCAGAAAAACGTCAATGAGAGCTTTGAAATTAAATTTATACATAAAGACGGCTACTCTATCTGGACGCATACAAATTCCAAATCTCTTTTTGATAAGGATGGAAAGTTTTTTGGAACTCTGAGCCTTCACACTGACATCACCAAGCGAAAAGAAGCTGAAGAAGCTCTCAGGAAGCTTGAAATTGCCCGTAAAAAGGAAATCCATCATAGGATTAAGAATAACCTTCAGATAATCTCTTCTCTTCTGGATCTGCAGGCTGAAATGTTTAAAGGCAGAAGTAATATCAGAGATTCAGAAGTGTTGAAAGCTTTCGCTGTAAGCATGGACAGGGTTCTTTCTATTGCTCTTATACATGAGGAATTGTACAAAGGTAAAAATATCGATGTGCTTAACTTTTCTGAGTACATCAAGAAATTAGCTGATAATCTACTCATAACATACAGACTTGAAACCGATGTTAACTTAAATCTCGATCTGGAAGAGAACCTTTTTTTAAATATGGATGCTGCTATTCCGTTAGGGATAATCATCAACGAACTGGTTTCAAACTCCCTCAAATATGCATTTCCTGACAGGGATAAAGGAGAAATCCGAATCAAACTCCGTAGAGAAGAAAAAGGAGAATGCAAAATCAACGGCTGTAAAAGTGCTGATTTTGTTCTGACAGTTTCAGATGACGGCATAGGCATTCCTGAAAACCTTGATATTAAAGACCTCGACAGCCTGGGGCTTCAGCTTGTAATTTCTCTTGTTGACCAGCTAGACGGGGAACTTAAACTTAAAAGGGGCAATGGGACTGAATTTACTATCAAGTTTGCAGTAACAGAAAAAAATAATCAGGCGTCGCATCCAGCAGTATAAAGGAAGGAGTCCCATATTTGAAAACTCAAATATAATATGGCATATTGAGGGTATTCTAACGTTAACAAATTACTGAAATGAATTCAATAAAATTCCGTTATAATTCAATAAAGTTCTATTATAATTCAATAAAGTTCTATTATATCCTAGATTCGGCAGGTTAACGTAATTAGAGATAGATATTTTCATATTTCTCTCCCATTAGACCCAGTATCTTCCAGTGAATCTCCTCCATATTCAATATTTCTGACTTCATTTGTCCTTCGTTCTGATAAATAAGTTCTGTAATTCCCTGAAAATTGAAAAATATCCATCTCATTGTAGGTCTTTTTGTTTGTTTCCCTTTTTGATCTGGAATCGTTTCATTTTCTTCTTCTAATTTTGTCCTTAATTTCCATTCTGCAATTGAATAAATCATCAAGCAGAGAACCATTATCATAGTCAGCGCTTCAATTCTCTTTTTGTTCTTGAGGTAAACCTTCGATATGCTAAAGGTGTTACTTTTCAAGAATCTGAATCCTTTTTCCACGTTATCCTGACCTTTGTAATACTTCAGCATATCCTCAGGAGAAAGATTGATATCATTACTTGCAAGAATAAAAAGTCCCATTTTATCCATTTCATTTAAAACAAAAGCATCATTAACCTTTATGATTCCATTAATCCTGTAATAAGTCTTTAATTGCTCATCTTTTGAAGGTCTGCCTCTTTTCCCCAACTCACGTTTTTTAATGGATTTCACATCTACTTTTTCAAATGAGACAGAAGGGAAATCTTGAATCCATTTTTCTGCAGCTTTTAATGCATCCTCTTCGCAAAAAAAGTCCTCTCCTTTCAGTTTTTTAAAAGACTTCTCTGCTTTTTCAACCTCTTTTTCAAGCTTCGTCCTGAGAGTTTGCTCTTTCTTCTCTTTCATCTTGTGAGAAAGCAGCAAAACCCACTTTTGTTTGATTCCACCATATTCCACAAAGGTTTGATAAAATGAGTATCTTTCGTCGCTTTTTAGCGTTTTCAGGTTCAGATTTGCAGTTAGCAGTTCCTTTGCCTCGGTAATTGTTGCAGGAACACGACTGATCCAGAATGACTTTCCCATGTTCTTGATATTATTGTCTGTGTAAAAGGAACTATCAGCGACGTAGTAAACTTCGCTTTCAGGTCTTAAAACTGATTTGAGAGACTGGATCGCTTCCAGAATTGTGTTTTTGTCGGAAGAATTTCCTGAATGTGTGTTCATGAAAAGAGGTATCCCATGCTGATTAACAATCAAACTAAGTACAAATTGTTTGAGGTCCCATCTTCCGTTTTTGGGAATTCCAAAAGTAATGTCAATAGACTCAGTTTCTTCGTCATCATAATCCCCATAAACGCTGACACTTGTAGTGTCAGCGTGTAAACAATGAACAGGAATAGGGAGACGAGTCATAATGTGAAGAGCAATTTCCGTAAACAGTTTTGTAGGGCCATATTTTACGATTCTGTCAAGAGTCTCTCCGATAACGTATTGATTCAGATCCTCTCTTGTTATACCGTCTCCGAAAAGCCTTTCCGTAGAAATGTTTTTAAAAAAATCAGGAAACAGGTATAGACGTTGCCCTACGAAACCAAGACCATTGAGCAACATGGCAAGGATGCAGACTGAGTGAGGGACAGTATGATCCCTTTCTTTGGGAAGTTTTTCATCGATCAGTTTGTCAACCTCAAGTTCTCGGAAAACTCCAGCCATAAGACCAAGGTGACCTAAGAACCTTGTACGTTTTAGGGAGGATTCAACTCTTCTACTGCTGTTTTTTTCTGCCATGGGAAGACCAGGAAAGAGATATAAAAGTTATAATATTAAGATATTTGTTTACCTGCCGAATCTAGGTTATATAACAGAAATCATAAAGAGTAACGCTTAGCAGTTAAAAATAACTTCTTCGCAATATATGCTCATTGAAAGTAGGCATGTTGTCATTAAAAGAGGGGTCTGAGGGTAACATGAACACAAAAATGGAGCAATTTCCGACAAATAACCCTAATCCTGTCCTCAGTGTTAAAAAAGACGGTACTGTTCTTTATTCCAATAAGGTGGGTGAGCTCTTATTACATAAATGGGGTGTCAAAACAGGAGAAAAACTGCCTCCGAGCATCGGAGATATCGTGCAAAGTGTAATTTCCCGGAATAGCCCGGAAAAAATCGAAATCAAAGTGGAAAAAAATGTATACCTGGTTGTTTTTCACCCTTTACTTCAACAAGAATGCGTAACCATTTCTGGATTCGATATCAGTGACCAAAAAGAACTTGAAGGAAAACTTCGGGAGAATGAGATATACCTGGATGCCTTCAGTTTGACGAGAGAAGCAGTACAGATTTGTGAGCTCGTCCTGGATGACAAGGGTCATCCTGTCGACTTTATTCTTCTCGATGTCAACCCCGCGTATGAGAAATATTCGGGACTCAGGCGCGAGCACGTTGTTGGCAAGCACCTCAAGGAAGTGCTTCCTGTCGTGGAGCAGGTATGGCTGGATCGCTACAGAGAGGTTGTTCGCACAGGTAAGGGAATGCGCTTTGAAGAATACAATTCTTCTCTTAACAGGTGGTTTGAAGTATTTGCAAGTCCGATGGGAGGTAATCTATTCGCTGTGGTCTTTAACGACATTACAGAGCGTAAGCAGGCAGGTGAAGCTCTTTTCAAGTCAGAGCAACATCATCGACTTTTACATGAGACCATGCTTCAAGGTGTGGTCTACCATGATGCCAGCGGTAAGATAATCTCCATGAATCCCGCAGCTGAGAGAATTCTTGGCAAAACTCCGGTTGAGTTCCTGGGCAGCTCTTCTGTGGGCGAAGAGCACCTTACTATCCGGGAAGACGGCTCGCCGTTCCCCGGACTCGAGCATCCGGCTATGGTATCCCTGCGAACAGGGGAGAAAGTGCAGGATGTGGTGATGGGAGTTTACAATCTCCGGGAGAACTGCTATCGCTGGATCAACATTAATGCTGTGCCCATTTTCCGGACTGGAGAGGATAAGCCCTTCCAGGTATATACCCTGTTTGACGATATCACCGAACGCAAGCAAGAAGAACGCAGGATATACAGATATAACCGTATTCTAGAGGGAATAAATCGGATCTTCAGCAATGTAGTGCAGGCAAAAACGGAAGAAGAACTGGGAAATGAGTGTCTATCTGTGGCTCTGGAAATTACCGGCAGTCAGTTTGGTTTCATTAATGAAATGGGCGTTGATGGGCTACTACATGATGTTGCAAAAAGCCAGCTGGCCTGGGAACAGTGTCTTATGGACGACAAGACCGGGCATCGCCGTTCCCCAAGTGATTTTATTGTCCATGGCTTATACGGCAGTGTCATTATCAACGAGAAAAGCTTCTTTACCAACGATCCGCAGTCACACCCCGACAGTATCGGCGTGCCACCTGGTCATCCACCTCTAACGTCATTTCTTGGAGTGCCCCTTGTCCAGAAAGGGAAAACTGTGGGCTTGATTGCGGTCGCAAACCGTGAAAACGGCTATAACTGCGAGCAACTGGAGGATCTCGAAGCTATCGCACCGGCAGTGGCACAGGTACTGCAGAGAAAACGGGAAGAACAGGAGAGAATGAAGGCAGAAGAGGCGCTTAGCCGAGAAAGAAGCATGCTGGAAAGTGTCATGCAGACCACCGACGTTATGCTGGTTCTTCTCGATCCGCAATTCAACTTTGTGTGGGTCAACCCGGCCTATGCCGAGACGTGCAAGTTGAAGCCGGAGGAGATGGTCGGCAAGAATCATTTTGTCCTGTATCCTGACGCAGAAAACGAGGCGATCTTTCGGACGGTTCGAGACACCGGCAAAGAAGTTTTCTACAAGGACAAGCCGTTTGTCTTCCCGGATCAGCCGGAGCGCGGAGTGACCTATTGGGACTGGAGCCTGACCCCAGTCAAAAATTCCAGCGGAGACGTTGAGGGTCTGGTCTTCTCACTACGTGAGACTACAAAATACAAAAAGGTCGAGGAGGCACTTCGTGAGAGCGAAGAGCGGCTGCGCCTCCTGGGCGACAACTTACCGGACAGTGCAATCTATCAGTATGTCCATGAGCCCGACGGGGATGTCCGGTTCCTGTACATCAGCTCAGGAATCGAGCGGCTAAATGGTGTCAACGTCCGGGACGTGTTGCACGATCCCGACACGCTGTACAGGCAGGTTCCTCCGGAGTATTTAGAACGCCTCTTCGAAGCAAAGGCACGCAGTGCCAGAGAGTTGTCGGATGTAGATATGGAATTACCCATGCAGCTTCCCGATGGCCAGGTGAAGTGGATGCGACTGCACTCCCGTCCTCGCCGGTTACCCGATGGCCGAACAATCTGGGACGGCGTGCAAATCGATATCACTGAGAACAAGAAGGTAGAAGAAGCCCTTAAAAAGGCACATGAAACTTTAGAAGAAAAAGTTAAAGAACGTACAGCTGAACTTGAAGAGGCTTATAATTCTTTGAAAGAAAGTGAAAGAGGCCTTGCTGAAGCCCAAAAAATGGCCCACGTTGGAAACTGGTATAATGACCTTGTAACTGATAAAGCATACTGGTCTGAGGAAATGTACCGCATTTTTGGGTTTAACCCTCAAGAAGACATAAATTATGATAAATTTTTAAGTTATGTACATCCGGACGATAGGGACTACGTGTATAACTCCACCAAGGAGGCTTTTGACGGAAAAATCTATGCGACTAATTATAGAATAGTTAGACCTGATGGAGAAGAGCGCATAGTCCATTCAGAAAGAGAAGTTCTTTTTGATGAGAAAAATAATCCTGTTCGAATTAAAGGGACAGTTCAGGATATAACTGAAAGTAAAAAGGCTGAAGAAGCTCTGGAAAAGATGGATAAGGCCCGGATAAAAGAGATTCATCACAGAATCAAGAACAATTTGCAGATAATCTCTTCCCTTCTTGACCTCCAGGCTGAGAAATTCGAGGACAAAAACGTTACAGAGGCTTTCAGGGAAGGTCAGAACAGGGTAATCTCAATGTCCCTCATCCATGAGGAACTATATAAAGGAGAAGGGACCGATACCCTGGATTTTTCGGTATACCTTAAAAAGTTAGCTGAAAACCTTTTCCAGACTTACAACCTTAGCAGCAAAAATATCAATCTGAGCATGGACCTGGAAAAAGACACTTTCCTTGATATGGATACTGCTGTCCCGTTAGGAATAATTGTTAATGAGTTAGTTTCCAATTCCCTCAAGCATGCATTTATCGAAGAAGGGAAAGTCCGAATCAATCTCTGCAGGGAAGAAAGGAATTATGATACTAATGAATCCCTTTTCAGCCTGACAATTTCTGATAACGGAAAAGGAATGCCTGAAGATCTGGAACTAGAAAGTGCAGAGTCGCTCGGCCTGCAGTTAGTAAATATCCTTGTTGACCAGCTTGATGGCGAACTTGAACTTAAACGGGCGCAGGGTACGGAATTCACTATAAGGTTTAAAGTAGTGGAAAAAGATAACCCGGCTCAAGTCGGCTTAAAATCACAGGAAAATGAATAAAAAATAACCTGGATGCGGGGAGTGCGATTAGAACGCACGAACTCCTGCAAGACCGGACTTTGAAAACCAGAATTCCGAATATCACTTCCACTGTTGATCTCGATAATAATAAGAAAAACATTTATCTCCATGCAACATGAGATATTTTATGACTCTTGAAAATGATTTCATAGTTTTTCACGGTAACTTGCAGCAGTTACTGGATAAAGTGGAATCAGGCGAGATGATTCCCAAGCTACAGGCTTCGCACGCTCCGATGTGCAAATTTTTTACTTCGTACTATGTTATTAGTGGAATTCGTCATGTTGTTCCCCTGGTCCACGGTCCTACCGGATGTCCGCTGTACATGTCGGATTTTGTCAGGACACGTGAGTGCTGCGAGATCCGTGGAATTCCGCTCGAGCCCACAGCCTGTACCGCCCTCAACGAAAGCCATGTCATCTACGGGGGTGAAGGAAAACTCCTGGAAGCGGTAAAGGAAGCATACGCTAAGTATCACCCTGACCTTATAGTCATTCTTTCTTGCTGCTGTTCCGGGATCATCGGTGATGATGTCGAAAGCATTGCTCGTGAGGCAGAAAAGCTGATAGGCTGCCGGGTGCTTGCTCTCCGCAGCGAAGGTTTCGGCGGGGATTTCCGAAGCGGCTATGAGGATGCTTTCAAACTCATTATGGAGCTGATGGAACCTCCAAAAACCAAGATGAAAGGGACGATCAATATCCTCGGGGCTCGTTGGGGCCCTACCCCTACGGAATTCAACTGGGATATGGATGAGATTGAACGTCTTCTCGGTGAAGTCGGAATAAAAATAAACGCCATTATCGCGGGAGGATGCACCGTCGAACAGCTCAGGCACGCAAGGGAAGTCGAACTGAATGCATCATGGTGTTTTGACTGGGGGCAGAAGCTGGGTGACCTGATGCAGGAACGGTTCGGTATCCCGTACAGCAGGACCGGCCAGCCCTATGGGCCTGAGGCCACAAAAGAATGGATTCTCGGTGTGGCAAAACCTCTTGGAATGGAGGCAGAGGCCCTTAAGGTTATCGAACGAGAGATGGAGGAAGTAGAACCAGAAATTGAATCCCTGAGGCAGGCTCTCTCCGGGAAAACGGCTATTATAGAGATTTCGGAATTTCCAGGGCCTATAAGAGCGCTTTCCCTTGCACGAATGGTAGCAGAATTTGGCTCCCATCCTGTCGTGATCAACGTCCACCCGTATACGATCAAGGAACGTATGCCAAGCATCAAATTCCTCCTGGAAGAGGGAGTCAACCCGGAGATTATCCTGACAAAAGGACTCTTCCGGCTGGGAAGTTTCCGTTCATCGAAAGAGACCGAGGATGAGCTGGAGACTATTGTGAAGAAATATGATAATGCTATTTTCTTCGGGAACTCCGGCCGTTTTCCTCCCTGTCCGGTGGTGAACTTAACACTCATGAATCCTGCGTTCCAACCCCAGTATGGCTTCCGGGGGATAAAGAACATTTCTGCTCTAGTCAGGCAGGCCCTTGAGAACAAAGACCTGCCACGTTCACGCTTATTTAGAGGGATGCTCTATGGGACAAGAACCAATTAAAGAGATGGCCGGATCGTCAACCTCGTCCTCGGAGGCGTGCACTGACCCCTATCTCCGCTGTGCTTTCAACGGCGCTGCTCTGACAGCGCTGGGAATCTCTCATTCCGCTCTTCTAGCCCATTCCCCACAGGGATGCGAGTACCTTGTCAACAACGCTTTCGCCTCGCAGGAGTGCGACTACATGGAGACAATGACTCTCTGTACGAAACTCTGCGTTGACGAGATCGTGCACGGAGGAGAAGATATACTTGCCCGCACTATCAGGGAGGTAAAAGATCTCCCGATTTCCGCCCTGTTCGTGCTAAGTGCTTGCGGACCCGAGATCGTGGGTGATGATATTGTAGGGGTATGCGAGGCTCTGCAGCCGGAAGTTAAATTCAGGCTTGTCCCGATCGAAAGTGCCGGGTTTCGGGGATCGCAGTACGATGGAATCGACATCGCAATGGATACGATCCTGAAAAAACTGGTAAAAGATGATGTTGAGAAGATACCGGGTTCGGTTTGCCTTGTTGCCCCCCATGCCAATGCCAACCCGACCTGGCCGGCAGACCTTGCGTGGGTGAAACAGGTTCTTTTCAGGATGGGCATAAAGGTTGTAGCTACACTCACACATCGTACACCTATTGCTGAAATCGAGAATATCGCATCTGCTGAGACGTCCCTCCTGCTGAGTCATGATGCCGGGCAGAAAGCAGCAGATTACCTTTCCGCAACATTTGGCATCGAGCAGGTCTGCAAAGGGATACCTCTGCCCATAGGTATGACCAACACGCAGCGCTGGCTGACCGCGCTGGGAGATCGGTTTGATATACTGAAAACAGCGGAGGAGATAGTTGCGGAAGGCGAACGGATGGTTATGGCAACTTGCCGGCGCAAATGGCCAATGGCACGGTTCATGTACCGGACCCCGGCAGCAATTGTTGCCGATGCCACGGTAGGGATTCCGCTGGTTCGTTTTGTCACTGAGGAAATGGAGATGACTCCTGAACTTGTTGCTCTATACACGTCTCACCGGTCAGTGTGGGAACTGCTTGAGGGTGAACTTAAGAGTCTCGGGCTCAATCCGAAGGTCGTGTACGGAACTGATGTGTATAAGACCCGGAAAAGTCTTCAGGAGGTCAGGCCAAGGGTCGTATTCGGTAGCACGATCGAACGACATGCCAGTGAAGGACTTCCCGTGGCCTACGTTGTTGAAGTGGTCAGGATGATGCGTCAGTTCCGAATGATCAACAGGGAATACTTTGGGTATACCGGCATCCTGAACCTTCTCGAGTGTGTCCAGAACGAGTGGGTGATGGGCTGGCGTTCGAAAGAAAGGAGATACGAAGCTAAATGGTGAGGAAGTATGAGACAGATTGCGATCTACGGTAAAGGCGGAATAGGGAAGAGCACTATCTCCTCGAACCTATCTGCCGCATTGCATGAGATGGGACATACGGTCATGCAGGTTGGCTGTGATCCCAAAAGGGATTCGACGCGGATCCTTGCAGAAGGAAAGTTTATTCCTGCGGTGCTGGAAGAACATCGGGAACAGTTAAGGATAGGAAAAGATGAGTATGCGATCAATCTGAAGAATATCGTCTTCAAGTCACCCGGCGGGATCTACCTTGTTGAAGCGGGGGGACCGGAACCGGGTATAGGGTGTGCAGGCCGGGGAGTCCTGACAGCCCTGCAAATCCTAAAAGACCTCAAGGCATTTTCTACCTACAACATCGACGTGGCAATCTACGACGTGCTTGGCGATGTCGTCTGCGGAGGTTTCTCAATGCCGATCCGCGAAGGTTTCGCAGAAGAGATCTATCTCATCTGTTCCGGAGGGTTCATGAGCATCTATGCAGCAAACAATATTGCTCGGGCCGTGCAGCGCCTCGCAAAACGTGGGGATGCCGGTCTTGCCGGAATAATCTGCAATAGCAACGGAGATGAGGCTTTCGAGCATGCGTTCATTCCTGCATTTGCAAAAAGACTGGGGACCCCGTTTGTCCAGTTCGTCCCCCGGAGTCCGGTGATCCAGGCATGTGAACTGGGAGGGAGGCCTGTAGTAGAGTATGCTCCCGACTCTCAGGAGGCGGAAATTTTCCGGAATCTTGCGAAAGCGATCATAGAAAACGATTCGCGTGTTATCCCTACGCCGATAAATGACCTTGCCGAGCTTGAGACGATGTACCGGCAATGTCTGGTAAAAGATAAGAAATAAATCATTTTACGGAAGTATCAACACGGAAGTAGCACGCATGAAATACGCCGACATCGACAAAATTTACCAGAAGGTACCGCTTGAAAAAATTCCCTGGAATAGTGAGATGCCTCCGGATGCGCTTGTCGAGCTGGTACAAAGTGAAAAAGTCCGGCCCTGCAAGACCATTGATCTCGGCTGTGGCGCCGGCAACGATGCGATATACCTTGCAGGCCAGGGGTTTGAGGTAACCGGCGTCGATAGTTCCCCTACCGCGATAAAGATTGCTACTGAAAACGCACAAAAAAAGGGAGTTAGGTGCAGGTTTATTGTCGCTGATTTCCTGGGTGACCTGCATGAAGTAAAAGAGACTTTTGACTTTGGCTATGACTGGGAACTTTTGCACCATATCTTTCCGGAAGATCGGGAGAAATATATAAAAAATGTATGTAATGTTCTGAAACCGGGAGCATTATACTTTTCAGTTTGTTTTTCTGAGAAGGATCCGCAATTTGGCGAAGCAGGTAAATTCCAAAAAACGAAGCTTGGGACAACTCTGTATTTCTCTTCGGAATCCGAAATAAGGGATCTTCTCTCACCGTATTTTGTCATACAGGAACTAAAAACGATAGAAATTAAAGCTATAGTCGGATCACATTATGTCATTTCTGCGTTGTCTAAAAGGCGCTGATTTTAATTATGGTATTTTCGGCACATGAGGATCGTTTTCTGTTCTCCTTCAGCCTCTTTCCTTATCTTCTTCTTTTAGCCGACAAACTTCTATTTTATCCCTAAAAAAGCGCTGACGGTCAAATTAATTAAAAGAAATAACCTTTGAATAACAAAGAGGTTATATCATTAAAACTGTGGGTGGAAAGTAGAAGAGTTATGGTAGGGAAAATGGCAAACAGATATAGTTAATTTTATATGTCTATAAGGAGGCAGAAGTCTTGGAAGATTGGAAGATAAAAATTTCAGTGCTTTGGCTCTTTGCATCAATTGCCTTTTTGGCTCATCAGATAATAGTGCTTATGGAACCGGGTGTTATAGCACAACTAATGGCAGGAGAAGCAGAAGGTCAGAAAATAAGCCCTGGTATGATACTATTCTTTGCAAGCTTAATGTTGGTTCCAATGATGATGGCTTTCCTATCCCTGACCCTGAAAGATTCGCTGAATCATTGGTTAAATATCATCGTGGGCGCGGTCTTTGCTATCCTATGGTTCATTAGTGTAATTGAAGCTACACAGTCTGCATACTGGGGCGGAGCACTAATGACGTTTTCAGCAGTCGTAGCTTCGGCATTAATCGTATGGTATGCATGGAAGCACCGCCTGGCATCATGATCAATAAAATGCACATGATATTCTTCAAATAACAAGCCCAAAGAATGAAAGTAATTGAAAGGACTTTCATGCCAAATAGCAGTTATTATGTTAATACTAAATTAAAAAGCGAGTAAGGAGCTGATAGCATAAATGTGGTAGAAAGGCGACAACAGGCTTCAAGATAATTTGTTTTTCGCTAACATTAAGGCTAAAGTTCACGAATTCTAAAAGAAAATGCATGAAAGAATCAGGCTTAAAAGCTGTTTTTGAAAAAGACTTGAAAAAGAATTAATGCGAGAGGTGCGATTCGAACGCACTAATTCCCGCGAAACCGGAGTCTGAACCTTCTCATAGAGGCTTACAGGTATCCAGAAGTTTATTTTTCTCTTCTCTTCGGCATGTATTCAAGATTAAATTTTTTAGAATGTAGTTGTGTACTTTTTGGATCCTTTCGTATCCTGTTCTTTGAGAACACAGGTAAATTACTTTTATACCTCCTCCAGACAGGCATCAGTCTGCCTGGAGGAGTGTTTTCCCAAGGATTAACCTACAAATTGGAAATTTTCGAATTGCCACGGATCGGGATCGTGTTTCACGGCTGGATTTTCTTTGAAATGTATTTTGCGATTTTTAAGCGGGGTCCAGTCCGACGGTGTGGAAATAAATTTTCCAAGGTACGGCTTGGCAATATCCAGGACAAAATCATGAGGCAGGTCTTCAGGGGTTTTAATGCCTTCTCGCGGATTCTCAAGCATCCAGAGTATGGCGGCAACAACGCCTGCAGCTACCTGAAGAGTGGTAGCATTCTGACCTGGAGCAAGGGACCTAGTCTCTTCAATGCCCAATGCGCTTCCGGTCCACCAGGAATTGTAAGAATGGCCCATCAAGAGTGCCCCCATTATATCTTCGCCGGAAACGATCTCGTTTGTCATTATCCTGAGTCTGGGCTGGAGCTCATAGTTCCGGCCCCGCAATTCGCAAAGAGAGGAAAGGGTATCATGACAGGGCATATAAGCATAATGTACGGTGGGTCTATAGACCGCCTCGTCATTGTCCCGGACAGTTAACAGTTTTGAAAGGCCGTATGATTCGCCGTGACGGATCACCATACCTACGATTTCTTCATCCGGTATCCACGATCTGACCCATGTATTCATGCCCATCTGGGGTAAGAAGATCACATTTTTCGGTTCGTAAGGCGGCATATGCGTGAGGGGAGGCAATTTGTTCTCATGTGTTCCCCAAGCTATTTCGACAGGAGCGGTTCCTTCTTCCCTCAAGCCTTCAATGCTCCATGTCCCTACAAATTCATTTACTTCCTTTGCCCGGTTTGCGACCTGAGTATCCCGCTCGCTGCAATGGATCACCCTGACTCCCAGTTTCTGAGCCAGGCGGGCAAAATCCCTGTTCTTTGCAAGGAGGGCAATTTCCTGTTCATCCTCGGGAGAGACTTTCTTATCGGCACAGGTCCGGGCAGCAATATCCAGCAAGCCCTGCTTCACAAAATGAGTTATCAGGCCAGGATTTGCGCCATGGTCAACAACAGCAGTCGGTGAATCTTTCCAATCACGGGAAAGTTCACGCAATTTCATTTGCCTTAAATAAAGTGATTTTTCCAATAGACTCCTGGTCAAAAAATCCTCTGTAGGATCCCATACTTCAACCGAAGTGTTAACGTACAGTACACTATGATTATGGCACCACGTAAGGATGTCATTGGCATCGATATTCCATGAAAGATCAATGATCAAACCTTCATCTTCCATGTATTGTGACAAAACTTGATCCAAATTTTTAGGGTTAATCTTTTCACAGACAAATCTTAATCCCTGATTAGTATACTTTTTCAGAGCTTTTGATTTGTCTTCAAAATCAATTAGGGTAATGTTTTCCAGCGGAACATCGAGTTTATCCAGCAAAAGGGGGAGGGTGCATTGCGAAACAGATCCATAACCAATAACGAGGATTTTATTGGAAAACTTTTTTTTCATGGTTTCGTAAACGCAAGGCATAGATATAACTTTTCTCCCAAAAACGACCTTACTTATTCAATTATATGTAAATGTTCCTGCCTGAAAAGATAGTCATCCTACACATTCTTAAAAAATCTGAACAAGATTTCTCCCGGTCATAATACATCTTATTAAAACTTTTTGTTTTTATTCCAATCCTGATGAAGTTTTAAAATTTTTCCAGGACTGCATACCAATTGGACCACTGGTTAAGAGATATTCTTTATAAAACAGATAGGGTGCAGATATGAAAAGTAAAGTTCTGAATTGATAAATATATGCTGGATGTGATGAAAATGATTTTTCACGAAAAGGAATAAATCATAAGCTAAAAATTTTGATCTAGAATATTGATGCAGATTAACCAATAGTGTGTCTGTTTATTAATTTCCTGTTTTTCATAAAAGTGTTAGGAAAAAGGCCTATTATATCTTAATAACATGCCAACAGATGACAAAATCAGTTTTAGAGAATGGGAAATAATTAAACCTCATTTTCCTATTCATAATACTAATCAAGGTCGAAAACGCATTCATTCTTATCGAGAAATATTGAATGCCATCTTCTATTTATTACGTTCCGTTTGTTCATGGCGAATGTTACCCCACGAATTTCCGCATTGGAAAACTGTTTACCATTATTTCCGTGTTTGGAGACTTAATGGATTATGGGGAGCGTGTAAATGCTGCACTCAGGACTGAACTGAGAACTGCATATGGTAGAGAACCAGCGCACTTTCCGCAGTAAAATTTCAGGATTTTATATTTTTTAATCTTCCAATTATTTTTTATAAAATCTTTTCTCATTTACCTTGATGACTCTTTCCCCTAGCTCTGAATCTACAACTCATCTTGGTCATTATGGTCTTATTGCTGGCGTATTTGACGAGCTTGATATTTCAGATTTGATTGACACTCTCCTTCCCAAGAAAAGTGGCCATAACATTCCTCATTCTACTGTTATCAAGGCAATGTGCATTAACGGTTTAGGATTCACTGAGCGCCGTCTTTACCTGTTTCCAAACTTTTTTGAAAATTTACCCACTGAGAGGTTACTGGGAGAAGGTGTTCTCCCATAACACCTTAATGACGATGTTTTTGGCAGAACTTTGGATAAAATCTATGAACACGGAGCAACCGAACTCTTCAACTATATAATTCTGCAAGCTATGAAACATGTTCCCATTAATCCCCGTTTCTGTCATACAGATACTACTAATTTCAGTGTTTATGGTGACTATGAAAACGATGATGGCAAAACTATCAACATTACTTATGGTCATCCAAAAGACAAAAGAGTCGACTTGCTTCGTTTTTCCATTTCCATGGTTACTGACCAGAAAGGAATTCCTCTTTTCGTAAGAGCATTAGATGGCAACAGTTCCGACAAGAAAGCTCTCATCAAAACCATAAAGGAACTAACACAGAACCTGAATCTTGATGAAAGAGTCTACCATGTTGCAGACAGTGCATTTTATACTGAAGATAATGTGAAAGAAATAGGAACTAACGCTTTTTTTATATCGAGAGCTCCTGCAACCATCAATGAAGCAAAGGAACTCTTAATAGCCGACTTAATTCTGAAAACATGCTCTGATGAACGTTATTCTTGCTATTCTACAAAGTCCTGTTATGGCGGAGTTGAACAGTTATGGGTTGTATTCTGTTCAGAGGAAATGAAAAAGAAGGAAGAGAAGACTTTTGAAGAAAAGATTATTAAGGAGCTTGAAGCAGCAGAAAAATCCCTTAAAAAGCTTTCTAATCGTGAATTTGCCTGTGAAGCTGACGCAAGAATGGCTGCTGAACAATGGTTGAAAGAGAATGAATCGTATGAATTCACAAAACTTGATATAAAAACTAAGTCTCACAGGCTTGAAAACAAGAAAGGAAGACCAAGAAAAGATGAAGAGGTACAGACTTTCTACATGATAGAAGCAGAGATTAAACATGATCGGGAGAAAGTACAGGAAAGACGAGCAAAGTTAGGAAGGTTCATTCTTGCAACCAATGATCTGGAGTTGACTCCAGATCAACTCCTGGAATACTACAAGGAACAGGGAACAGTTGAAAGAGGGTTCAGGTTCCTTAAAGATAAGAGTTTCAGAGTGTCTGAGGTATACCTGAAAAAAGAGTCCAGAATAGAAGCACTTGCAATGGTGATGGTTCTGTGCTTATTGTTGTATTCAATAGCTGAGTGGAAACTGAGAACAAGATTGGAAGAAGCAAAAGAAGCTATTAGAAACCAGGTTAAGAAGAAAACACAGACTCCAACAATGAAATGGGTATTCTTCCTGTTCAGAAGAATAACAGAATTAGTGATCGAAATTGATGGAAAAAGGATAAAGAAGGTATTGAATCTAGATGAGGAAACCATTAAGGTGCTGAAACTGATGGGAGAAAAGTACGAAAAATATTATATGTGAAAAAATAGTGCGGAAAGTAGGAACCAGAATCAAGTGCAGCAATTCTAGACAGCCAATCAGTTAAAACTACAGAAACACCAGGAGTACGCGGTTATGATGCTGGCAAGAAAATTAAAGGGGGAAAGCGCCACATTCTGGTGAATACAATCGGGCTATTGTTGATGATTGTGGTTCATACAGCAGATATTCAGGATCGAGATGGTGCTAAACTTGTTCTGGAGCAAGTCAAGGGGACATTCCTCCGAATACACAGCTTATTTGGGCTGATGCTGGTTATTCAGGACAGCTGATTGATTGGGTAAATTCAGTCTGTGGGTGGATATTGGAGATAGTAAAGCGCAGCGATAATACGAGTTTTTCCAGGTACTTCCTCATAGATGGGTAGTAGAGCGTACATTTGGATGATTAGATAGATATTGACATTTAAGTAAGGATTACGAATTCTTGACATAATCAGGTCAAAAATTGATATCTGAAGCATGGTCCGTTTAATGGTTAGAAGGCTGGGTAATATAAAAACATCGAGCTAATGGGAAAAGAATAATTAAGACATGCTCTTAGTTCCCGGACGCTTAATACTCGATGAGCACATTGATGTCCCCGCTCTTCTTTGATACGTTGACCAGCGTCTCGCACTCGACCTTCCTGAAATTCAGATCTGTCAGTGTGTTGCCGACCTTCACGTTGTTGAACTGCACGTTATCCAGCCACGGAGGAAGATGGGGCTTGTTGATGATTAGCCGGTTATTCAGGGCGTCGGGAGTTATTCCCAGGCTGGCAGTTAGCATAAATGGGATGGTTCCAGACGCCCACGCCTGCGGGCTACAGGCTATCGGGTATTTCACGGGGATGCCATACTCCGAGCGAGTCAGCCCACTGAAGCATTCCGGCAGCCGGTAGTCCTCGAACATCCTGGCCACCTCATATATTCCCGTGAACAATAAGGACATCTCATTGATGAACCCATATTTTTTCAAGCCCATGGCAATGATCGCGTTGTCGTGTGGCCAGACCGTGCCGTTATGGTATCCTAGCGGATTGTACCGTTGCTCCTTTGAAGATAGCGTGCGGATGCCCCATTCGGTGAACATGTCGTCTCTGAAGATCCTGTCGACCAGGTATTTTACATATTTTTGATCGATGATTCCTGTCCACAGGCACTGCGCAGGGTTCGACGATATTACATCGCATACGCCTTCTGCATCAAGAGCCTGGGCAAAAAATTGCCTGTCCTTTATCCAGAACTCCCGGTTGAATCTCTCTTTAAGTTCCACGGCCTCCTTTTCGAGCCTGGCCGCGTCGCTTTCCCGGCCCAGCTGCCTGAACAGTGGCGCAAGGCGTCTTTTTGCCATGTACACGTATCCCTGTACTTCGGCAACGGCGATCGGTTGTTTTGCCAGCGTGCCATCTGAACGGCTGATAGAGTCGGGAGAGTCTTTCCATCCCTGGTTGTAAATGCCCAATGGGGATTTCACCGCGTAGTAAGCAAAGCCATTTCCTTCCATATTGGCATAGACATCGATCCATTCCAGGGCCCGGTCCACGTTGCCTTCCAGCTGCCTGACCAATTCGATGTTCCCCGTCCAGTTCACATATTCGATCAGGAGAATCAGGAACAGGGGCGTGGAGTCGACGGTGCCATAGTATGGCGTATGCGGGATAAGGTTCAGGTTGGCCAGCTCGCCCTGCCTCAGCTCGTGAAGCATTTTACCGGGATCCTGGTCCCTCCAGTCATCTGATCTGTCGCTTTGGAATTTTGCATTCACCAGCAGTGTGCTTTTTGCCAGTTCTGCCTCGAACGGTAATAGCTGGAGCGCCGAGATGATGCTATCCCTCCCGAATAGCGTATCGTACCAGGGTACCCCTGCCGAAAGAAATACTTCTCCGTTGAAGCTCATGCGCATCATGTTCAGGTCGGCAAGAGAGCGCACCAGGATGCTGTTGAAAATGTTGTTGCTGGTCGGTATGTTGTCGCAGTATTCGAGGGCAGCAATGTAGGAGCTCATAATCTGGTTCATTTGCTGATCTGGATTTCTCACTGGTCGCCCCGGTTCCTGGCCGGGCTCAATATCCTCGACGGAGATTTCCAGATTTACCGTCTGTGATCCGCGGGGGTTTATCTTCAGCTCGAATGTGCATTTTTTCCCTTCGACCCTTACGGGCAATGGATCAAATGCGATGATCGTGTTGCGTCGATGCTTGTCCTCTCCCTCGTAGGATAAGTAAAGGTTTTTACCATCAAACCTGGTCGGCAACACTTCTCCAGAGGTCGGAGGGGCGATGCCCCTAACGGTGAACATGTCTGCGAAATCTGCGTCGAATTCAAAAGTAAGGTTCAAGGTCACAGGGAACGTATTGAAGTTCCGGATGGTCTGGCTATGCCGGATGCAGCCGGTTATGACAGTGTCAATGGTGCCGAGGAGCGTTTCTTTGGCGACAGTGGTGCCCGTGCAATCCTTCAGTTCCGGGTTGGTGACCATAAGCGTCGATCTGAAACCTTTCACGTCACTGGACAGAACCCGCGTAGGAGGCATGTCCATGAGTCGCATGAGAAAACCGCTCAGGTACCTGCAGTCATGGTAATAGAGACCATATCCGTAATTTTCTGTAATAGGTATCTCGCCATTCTTTTGCATTACGAGCGTCAGCTCGTCGTCCCGTATGACCATACTGTTGATAATGCTATTGGATAGGGTATGCCTCTTGTATATGTCCCATGCTTCGGGGATTTTCTCTCGTTCAGAAAACTCTAGCATGCAAATTCCTCTCAACATGATAATAATTTTTATATAATGGTGGCAGCCTTCAGGACATTCTCTGCCTTCAGGTCGCTTCTCACAAAAACCGAATGGTCAGACTGGTCACACATCCAAAGCATATGCTTTCAACTGTCATCCACTGTCATTGGCGTAAGCAGAGCTTTTTCCATATGAAATCAATCTCAATAAACGCTTGTTTTTCATAAGATCCAAAAGTTGTACAGATTTTGGAGTAAGTATTCATTCTCACCTATTTTGTGCACTTGCCTGGCTAATAAGTGATGTTGATATCTTCAACTGGCAACTCATTATCGGCAAGTACTGGATACTCCTTGCCGGTCGTGATAACCCACCAGACGATGATTACAGCCGATATGCTTGAATTCGACACAGGGGGAAATACAATTAATCGTATCCAGGAAAGTATTTTTGCTTTGTCTGTTAGTATTCTTACTTTGTCTGTTTATCCGGAACTTTCAGTTTCCTTAAAAAGAAACCATAGCATCTAACATCTGCATCTACCATCTTCTTCATTTTAATTTAGGATTAAAGGTTTTGGGACTAATTCAACCACAAGGTTTGATATGGCTCAAGAGAAACAATTAATTTTTTACATTTTAAACAAACATTTATTTTTCCACGATCAATAAGATTTACCATACCTGTCGTTTTATCTATCTTTTCAACTAAATCATTTGATAATGTAAGAGAAGTCTCTAATTTTTCTCCAGATAAATTATTTACAACAATCACATATTGATCGTCACTATCTATTAGATAGGAAAAAATCTCTTTATTGTCTGATTCTAACCTGGATAATTTTCCTCTTCCTAAAACAGACATCCCTTTTCGCACTTCTATTAAGTTCTTGACTGTTTTATGGATTACATTGTCTTTCTCTGAACTATAGAAGTCACTCTTTAAGATAGGGCCGCGGTTAATATCTCGACTATCAAAAGAACAAAAGTTTGTATTTATTTTATTTAGAACTTCCTTACGCTTATTTCCAGCTTCTTCTCCATAATTTGTGTTATTTTCGGCTCCAATTTCATCTCCATAATAAATTACAGGTATCCCGGGAAGAGAAAGAAGTATAGCAAAAGCGAGACCGATTTTCGCTGGATTTTTGTCCAGGAAATTAGCCATTCTGCCACTAATTCCAAGACCCTTAAAATCTTTACCCTTCGAAAGTAATGCATCATAAATAATTTTTCGGGTACCGGTATCAGCCATCTCAACAGTCAATTCGTCATGTACTCTTAAAAATTGAGCCCATGCAGCGGATTCAGGAATAGAAGGAGTTTCTTCATGCACATTCCAAAAATATTCATTACTTCCTGTAATTAAGCTTGCCCAGATTGCAGGCATATACGGAAAATTATAAGCAACTTGAACCCCATCTGTCCGGGTTAAATTTTCGCCTCCGTAAATATTAAAGACGCGTTCTTTGCTAAAATATTTAAGAACTTCTTTTGGGGGCTCACAGGCTTCAGCGTGAAAAATCGATCTGGGACCTATCGCCTGATTAAATGAACTTAAAATCTTGATTATACAGTGGGTCCCTGGCTGATTTTCAGCATTTGTACCTTTTTCTTTTATAAGAAAAGGAATAGCATCTAATCTAAATATGTCTATACCTTTATTGCTCCAAAAAGCTATTATTTTCTCCAGCACATAGTAAAGAACTTCGGGATTTTCCCAGTTTATATCAAGCTGGAAAGGATAGAATGTGTGATAAAGATAATAATCCTTTCCGCCGATATCGACCTTCCTGTAGTGAGTTTCTTCACTGGCATCAGCAAAAACTATCCTTCTTTCTGATGGAGGGACTCCGTCTTCTTCAAAATATTTAATTATTGTTCCTTTTTGCGAGCGTTCATACTTCGGTGGTTCTTTGCGAAATATGAAATAATCCAGTTTACTGACGTCACCGTTTAAAGCGTCTTGAAACCACTCATGCTGATCCGAAAAATGATTCAATACTAGATCTGCCTGTATTTTAAATCCGTATTTTTTCGCCTCTGCCATAAACTGATCAAACTCAGCAATCCCACCCAGGTCTTCTCTAACTTTTTGAGGGTCTCGGACATCAAAACCTGCGTCACCCATCGGAGAATCCATAAAAGGCAAAATATATAGTGTTGTCACTCCTAAACCTTTAAGATAAGGGAGCATTTCTATTAAATCTTTAAATGTATTAGTAGTATTTTTATTTTTTACACCAAATTGATCTGCATAGAACGTGTACATTATTTCATCTTTATACCAGCTGCAATCTCTTGTGAGATCATCCATTTTTAAAGAAGCTGCACGTTCCGATCTGGCTCTTTCAATAATTTCCAGAATATTTGCAAACATCTCATCTACTCTGTCTTCTCCATAGACCTTTTCCAATGCTGGTTTAATATCTATTTCAAGTTGTTTTAAAGAGGTTGTACATTCTGGTCCGGCTCTTTCAACAATTTCCAGAGTATTTGCAAACATCTCAACTACTTTGTCTTCTCCATAGACTTTTTCCAATAATGGTTCAGAATCTATTTCAAGTTGTTTTGATGTTTCATATACCATTATACACCCTCTCTTGAGATCGGTGCAAAATCAAATAAATCCATGATAATCGCCTCTATTTTTTAATTCTAGTTCTCTAACAATCTTCTTAGGTAGCATAAGACAACAAAAATAATAAAATGACTTTGTTTCTTTATTACGTACTTCTTAATGTATTTATTCATTTTTTTATTATTGTCTAATGTTGGATGCTAATGTTTTTTTAGAAGGTACAATCCTACAATGGGGCAATCATACAAGCCAAAAATAAGCCTGCTAAGAACAGGTCTTAATAAATAAATTTAGTTCCGTAATTGGGACAGATTTATACATTTAAACTAAAATGTTGGCAATAAATTGTTAAAAGTTCAAAAATAATTTCAACCAATCAAGCGTTAAACATCTCTTTCTGAAGGACATTAATACTCTCCAAGAAAAGAAGGAATAAGGTTTAAATTAAAAAATAAACTCTCCGATTATAGTGAAATTTAAAGGACTGCTGATATTCAGATTTTTCAAAATATCATCTGATAAAGATGGACTAACAAAAATAGAGTTAATAAGAACTTAGAGCCTATCCGAAAAGTATTTGGCTTACGATTCATGGTAATGTTTGATAGTGAGAAAACGAAAAACAGGATACGACTACGAGATATCTGATGAATTCTGGACTAAAATAAAAGCTTTACTCCCATTGCCCAAACCTAAAAAGAAGGCTGGAAGACCGCGAGAGAATGATCGGAAAATAATGAACCATTTTCTATCTCCTTCGCACAAGCTGTCAACGGAAAGCGTTGCCACGATGTTACGGAACACCAAGCACCGTATATGATAGATTTCAGGAATGGCAAAGAGCAGGCTTATTTGAGAAAATGTGGCAACTATGACAAAAGCACCATTGGGTGGAGGTGGGACCGGAACGAATCCTACTGATCATGGCAAAAAAGGTACAAAAAGAAGCCTGTTAACTGATTGATGGTAAGGGCATACCACTTTCTGTTGTCGTGGATGGAGCAAATAGCCACGATAAAATGCTTGTAAAAGGGAAGCTTGATGCCATAATAATTGAAAGGCTTGCACATAGAAGAATTCAGAATATCTTCATGGGTAAAGGATATGCTTTTCCTGATATCAGAGAACTGGTTGAAGAGTATGGTTATACTGCCCATATCAGGAGACGTGGAGAAGAAAACATAAGAATAGATATACCAGGTTACAGGGCAAGAAGGTGGGTTGTGGAGAGGACACATTCATGGCTGAACAGATTCAGAAGACTGCTTATTAGATGGGAAAAGAAGATTGAGAATTACCTAGCAATGCTATATTTCGCATGCGTATGGATAACTTTCAGAGCAGCAGGA
Source organism: Methanosarcina acetivorans C2A (assembly GCF_000007345.1). Classification (NCBI taxonomy): domain Archaea; kingdom Methanobacteriati; phylum Methanobacteriota; class Methanomicrobia; order Methanosarcinales; family Methanosarcinaceae; genus Methanosarcina; species Methanosarcina acetivorans. Next base: position 1,968,452 of record NC_003552.1, read on the forward strand.
TTTTTCGGATAGGCTCTAAATCGGGAATCCGTTATTGTAGTAAATCTCTTTTTAATAATTTTATATTTATGGAATATAGTGGATTTATTTTTTTGTCAATAAATCTTGGAACTTTAAAACCATTCCATTTCAATTCCAAATCTTTTAAAAAGTCTTTTAGGAAGTCCCAATCAACAATAGTTGCCATCATCTTCAAATCATTATAATGTTTTGTTTTCATGAAATCATTAAGCCTGTTTTCTTCTTTGGCTTGCAAGTATTCTACTGATTTTGTAGCAAACATCCATTCTAAAGGTGCTGCCCTGTAAGAGTGTCCTTTCCATTTGAGTATTTTACTTCTTTTAATGATTGAGTTTGGAAGAGATAAACTGAAGCCCATTCCTAACTTAATCTCTATTGATTCCTTTTTATGTTCATATAATTGTATATCCAATAACCCCTCTTTTGTCTCAAGGTGGATAAAATCAGTTTTTGGAGAGATCAATTTTGAAACGAATGATTTGTTTGCAACAGCAATTTCATTTAATCTTAATACTTGAATATTTCCTATTGCTTCCACAATATTCTTTCTACGATAAAATAACCCTTTTTCAATTGAAATATCCAAATCAATACCTGGTTCTCGGTAGTTTTTTAATAATGGAAGAAAAGACAGGGAGCCTATCACAAGATAATCTTGAGATTTTTCTACAATTTTTTCTAATGATTCGAACAATTTATCAGTTGTCACAATTCTTATAATATATTGCGTTTCTATAAACTTTCCGTAAGGGCTCTAGATTTATTCCACTTAAAACGTATCATGCGCAATCTTTATTTGCTTAATACCTGCTTTTCGGATATAAAGCGCAGTTTTTAATGTAATGTAAAAACTTTTAATATTTGCTATTTTATGCCTAGTTTATTCATTTTTTCAAAGAGTTCTATTTTTTCTTGTTAGCTACATCCCTTAAGTTTAATGCGAAAGGTGTGATTCGAACGCACGAATTCCTACGAAACCAAACTCTGAAAAACATATGGACCTATCTCATCCAAGCCTTTTTGTTTTAAAATTGAAGATATGGAAAAGATGTATATAATGCATAAAAAATGAAAAACAGTCGATTCCACCTTTTGCATATTAATTCCTCCAAAAAAAATTGTTTTATTTTTTGAACTTTCTTTGAAGAAGTTTCTCAGGCATAAAAAAATGAAATACGGACTTATTCCAGTAAATCTAACAGGCAAGATATTTATCACATCGTTTCTATATAAAAAAGACTGTATATAAGTATCAAATTATAATATTTGCTTTTGTGCATAGATTAAAACTGATAAAGTTTGAATGCTCAGATAAAGCGAAAATATTGGGGTAGATTTTGATTCTTTATCCATGCCAGAGAAGAATATGAGAAATGGTAGTATAGATCAGAAATCGCAGGGGAGTGAAAAGCTCTATAGGATGATATTCGATCATAGAATGGATGGTATTATCCTGACCGATCCAAGGGATGATGGGAAAATCCTATCAGCTAATCCAGCAGCTTGCCGTATGCTCGGATGGACGGAAGAAGAGCTTGTTGGCAAAGAATGCGATGCAATTTCAGACCTGCAAGAACCGACGCTATCAGCTTTATTAGATGAACGTACTCACTCTGGATCAGCAAGAGCGCAGCTTACTTACAGGCGCAAGGATGGAACTACATTTCCTGGAGAGGTAAGCACGACATTTTTTATAGATAGCAACGGAGAGCCTCGAACAGTCGCCATCATCCGAGATATCACTGATCGCAAGCAGGCTGTAGAGGCGTTGCTGGAGAGTGAGAACCGATATAAGGCAATATTTGATAATAGTCTTGATGGCATTTTTGTTACAGTTCCAGACGGAACTATTCTTGCAGCCAATCCAGCCGCTTGCCAGATGTTTGGGATGACAGAAGAGGAGCTTATCCGGGCTGGAAGAAACGGTACTGTGGATACGTCTGATCCAAGGCTTAAGTCTGTACTGGATGAAAGAGCCAGAGCTGGCAGGTTCAGGGGAGAACTCAATCACAGGCGGAAAGATGGTACTGTCTTCCCAAGTGAGATATCGAGTGCATTGTTCGAAGATAAGAACGGCCTTACAAAAGTTGTCATGGTCATCAGGGACATCTCTGAGCGAAAGAAGGCTGAAAACACATTGCGTGAGAGCGAGGAAAAACTACGCCTTTTGGGCGATAACCTGCCGGACAGTGCGGTATATCAGTATGCCCATGAGCCCGATGGCAGTGTTCGCTTCCTGTACATCAGCGCAGGCATAGAGCGGCTCAACGGCATTAAAGTATCAGATGTGCTTAGCGATCCGGGCACGCTACACCGGCAAATCCCGCAAACGTATTTCGAACAGCTCGTCGAAGCCGAGGCGCGCAGTGCCCGCGAGCTGTCTGACTTTGACATGGAAATACCTACCCAGCTACCTGATGGCCAGGTGAAGTGGATGCGATTGCACTCCCGTCCTCGCCGGCTACCTGATGGCCGAACGGTATGGGATGGCGTGCAAACTGACATCACTGAGCTTAAACGGGCTGAGGAGATGCTGCGCGAGACTGAATTGAGTTGTAAGATTGCCGAAGCTGTCGAGTCTGAACGGCAGCGGCTCTTTGATGTTCTGGAGACACTGCCGGTAATGATATGCCTGTTAACACTTGACCATCACATTGCCTTTGCCAACCGCAGTTTCCGTGAAAAGTTCGGCGAGTCCGGAGGTCGGCACTGTTATGAACATTGTTTTGGGAGTACACAGCCTTGTAAGTTCTGTGAATCATACAAAGTACTTGAAACCGGTCAGTCCCATCATTGGGAAGTTACCATCCCGGAAGGAAGCGTGATTGATGTCTACAGTTTCCCCTTTACCGATGTTGATGGTTCTCCCATGATCCTCAAGATGGACATTGACGTTACCGAGAGAAAACAAGCAGAAGAGAAACTGCGGGATAGTGAGGAAAAGTACCGAAATATCGTTGAGACAGCAAATGAAATTATACTCATAACTGACAAAGAATCCATAATCACTTACGTTAACAAAAAAATGGTAGACATGCTCGGGTATACTTTGGAAGAATTTGTTGGCAGACCGATATGGAGCTTCATCAGTGAAGAATGTAAACCTGTTGTCAAAATGAACTTGGAAAAGAGGGTGCAGGGAATAAGTGAGAGCTATGAATTAAAATTAATACGTAAAGATGGCTCATCCCTCTGGACATTTCTAAATGCTAAACCTCTTTTTGATAAGGAAGGTAAGTATATAGGCGCTATGAGTATGCTAACAGACATCACCGAGCGCAAAAAAGCTGAAGAAGCTCTCAATATTATCGAAATTGCCCGTAAAAAGGAAATCCATCACAGAATTAAGAATAACCTTCAGGTAATTTCTTCCCTTCTGGACCTCCAGGCTGAACAATTCAAAAACCGGGAGAACATTAAGGATTCGGAAGTTCTGGAAGCTTTCAGGGAAAGCCAGGATAGAGTGATATCCATGGCTCTTATCCATGAAGAATTATACAAAGGTGGAGGGTTTGAGACACTAAACTTTTCGCCGTATATTAAGGAACTTGTTGAGAACCTTTTCCAGACATACAGGCTTGGAGATATTGACATCAGCTTAAACATTGATCTTGAAGAGAATGTTTTCTTTGATATGGATACCGCTGTCCCTTTAGGAATGATTGTTAATGAGCTTGTTTCCAATTCCTTCAAACATGCATTTATAGGGAGAGACAAAGGAGAAATTCGAATCGAACTTTACAGGGAAGAATCCGCAGAATTTGAAAGCGAAAACCGTAAGAGCACCAACTTCATTCTAACCGTTTCAGACAACGGCGTAGGCATTCCTGACAATCTTGATATTGAAGATCTCGGTAGTCTTGGTATGCAACTGGTAGTTTCCCTTATCGATCAAATGAATGGTGAGCTCGAACTGAAAAGGAACAATGGCACAGAATTTACTATGAAATTTACAGTGACGGAAAAAGATAATCTGGCTCGAGTAGGCTTAAAATCACAAGAAAATGGATAAAATTAGTGTGAGAGGTGCGATTCGAACACACGAATTCCTGCGAAACCAAACTCTGAAGTCCACATGGATTCGCATCTACCTTAGCTCTTTTGACTTTAGCTGATAAGCTAGTGAAATGAAGCGCAAATAAAGATTAATTAATATCCTTTTATTTATGTGAAGCATAATTAAAATGAACATAAATTTGCTTTTTTATATTTATATCGGGTTTTTTTAAAACATATAATTAAATTTTTATTATAATACTTTAATATATAATCAAGTTCTAATCTTAATAATCTTAATATTCACTTTAAGACTTTTTATAGGAAATCTATTTATTCTCATGCTCTGACTCTTTTAGAAAATTACTTAGTTCAACTATTTTTCGCCTTTGACGATATCTATTATAATGGAAAGTTTTAAATTTAGTTTAATTATATAATTCTCTTGAATTAAAAATGTCTTTTATTAAAAATGTCTTTTGCTGTGAGCGGGTCAACAATTAGTAGCGATAAGGCATATTGCAACTAAAGAGATGGAGCTATATGGGAAAATGAAAGCGAGAATGAAACACTTTCCTGCGAAAAACCCCAATCCTGTACTTAGTGTTGAAAAGGATGATACTGTTCTTTACTCAAATGAGGCAGCTAAGCCTTTATTAATCGAATGGGGCGTGGAAATCGGAGAAAAACTGCCTTCCTATATCGGAGATATTGTGGAAAGGGTACTTTGCCAGAAAAGATCCGAAAAGATGGATATTAAAGTGGGAAAAAAAGTATACCTGATCACGTTTCAGCCCTTACCCGAAGAAGAATGTGTGAACATTTATGGATTCGACATAAGCGACCAGAAAGTGCTTGAGGAAAAACTTCGGGAGAGTGAGAAGAAATATCGTATCGTAGCAGATAACACCTTCGACTGGGAATTTTGGCTGGGCCCTGATGGCCGTTTCCTGTATATATCACCTTCTTGCGAGCGGGTCACAGGATATACTGTCCGGGAATTCATGGACAACCCTGATCTGCTCCAGGAAATAATACATTCGGACGATCGGCAGGTATTTCTCCAGTATAAGCATGGTGCGTCACCAAGTTGTCATAGTGATATCGAGTTTCGCATTATAACAAAAGATGGCGAAATAAGATGGCTTCACCACCTGTGCCAGCCTATCTACGACGGTAAAGGATGCTACGCTGGAAGCCGGGGCAGCAATCGCGATATCACCGAGCGCAAGCAAGAAGAGCACCGGGTTTGCAGATACAACCGTATTCTTGAGGGTATCAACTGGATCTTCAGCAATGTGGTGCAGGCAAAAACAGAAGAAGAACTGGGGGAAGCATGTCTGTCTGTAGCCCTTGAAGTGACCGGCAGCGAGTTTGGTTTCATTGTTGAAATTGGCGCTGACGGGCTACTGCACGATGTTGCAAAAAGCGAGCTGGCGTGGGAACAGTGTCGTATGTACGACAGGACAGGGCATCTTAATCTCCCGAGAGATTATGTTGTCCATGGTTTATATGGCAGTGTCATAATCAACGAGAAAAGCTTCTTTACCAACGATCCACAGTCACACCCGGACAGCAGAGGCTTGCCGGAAGGACATCCGCCAATCAAATCGTTTCTTGGCGTTCCCCTTGTCCAGGACGGAAAAACGATAGGTTCAATTGCTGTAGCAAACCGTAAAGGTGGTTATAGCTACGAACAACGGGAGGATCTCGAAGCTATCGCGCCGGCAGTGGCGCAAGTCCTGCAGAGGAGAAAGGTTGAACAGGAGAGCAAACTTGCTGAACAAGAATTAAAGGCGAGCGAGTTGCGGTTTAAGGCACTGGTGCAGGATCTGGAATCCGGTGTATTTCTCATTGATGGCGAAGGTAAATTTGCAATATATAATCCTGCATTTCTGCAAATATTCAATATCTCTGAACAGGAACTCGAGCATATGAGGATTCAGGACCTTAGCTGGGATATGTGGGATGTCGTCGATAAGGATGGGAATTCCCTACAGTTTGAGTCTCACCCCATACAGTACGCCAGGATTAATCGCAAGCCGCTAAAGAATCAGGTAATCGGTATACGTCGGTATTCGCACGAAGATTGGGTGTGGACGCTTGCTAACTCCGAGCCTCTGTTAAATCCCGATGGTAGTATTAACATTATAGTTTGTACTTTTACAGACATTACACAACTCAAGAATACAGAAGATGCCCTTAAAATAGCAAATGAAACACTGGAAGAAAAAGTTAAAGAACGTACCGTAGAGCTTGAAAAAGCTTACAGTACATTGAAAGAAAAAGAAGAACTTCTTTCTAACGCTCAAGAAATGGCTCATATTGGAAATTGGGAGCGGAACTTTGTAACTGGTAAATTACATTGGTCTGATGAAGTGTATCGGATTTTTGGACTTAAGCCTCAAGAGTTTGAAGTAAATTATGGCTTATTTTTAAGTTACTTACACCCAGATGATCAAGATTATGTTAATAATGCCGTTAAAGGAGCTTTAAGCGGGAACTCCTTTAGTATTGATTATAGAATAATTCTAGCCAATGGAGAAGAGCGTATAGCCCATTCTAAAGGTGAAACTGTTTTCGATGAGGAAGATAATCCTGTTCGGATTAGAGGGACAACACAAGATATAACAGACCTTAGAATCGTTGAAGAGAAAATTAAGACACTGGCGAATATTGTTGAATCATCATTGGACGCTGTAGGAACTTTATCCCTTGATGACATAATTCTCAGCTGGAATAAAGGAGCAGAGCAGGTTTATGGTTATTCCGCGGAAGAAATTCTAGGAAAGCATGTATCCACTCTGGCTCCATCCCATTTAGATGAAGAAACACTGAAATTAATCGAACTGATTAAACAGGGAGCAAGTATCCGTCAATATGAGACTTCACGATTAGGAAAGGACGGAAAGAAAATATATGTCTCAATAACTCTTTCTCCGGTTTTTGATACTAATGGAAAACTGTCAGCTGTCTCATTCATTTCCAGAGATATAACCGAACGCAAAAAAGCTGAAGAAGCTCTAAGGAATTTTGAGCTTGCCAGTAAGAAGGAATTACATCACAGGATCAAGAACAATCTTCAGGTAATCTCCTCTCTTCTGGATCTTCAGGCTGATTTGTTTAAAGGCAAAAAGACTATCACGGATTCAGAAGTGTTGAAAGCTTTCAACGAAAGCATTGACAGAGTTCTTTCTATTGCTCTTGTACACGAGGAATTGTACAAAGGTAAAAATATTGATTTGCTTAACTTTTCGCAGTATATAAAGGAATTAGCTAATAATCTACTCCTAACATACAGCCTCAAGACCGATGTTAGTTTGAATTTCGATCTGGAAGAGAACTTTTTCTTAGATATGGATACTGCTATTCCATTAGGGATGATTATCAATGAACTGGTTTCAAACTCCTTCAAATATGCATTTCCTGAAAGGGATAAAGGAGAAATCCGAATCAAACTTCGCAGAGAAGAAAAAGGAAAATGCAAAATCAATGGCTGTAAGTATGCCGACTTCGTTCTGACAGTTTCAGATGACGGCACAGGCATTCCTGAAAATCTGAATGTCAAAGATCTTAATAGTCTTGGATTTCAGCTTGTAACTTCTCTTGTAGACCAGTTGGGTGGGGAGTTTGAACTGAAAAGGAACAATGGCACAGAGTTCACTATGGGATTTTCAGTGATAGAAAATGATAAATCTGGCTCAAGTTAACTTTAAACCACAGGAAAATGAGTACAAAAATTTGGAGTTATGAGGCAAAAAAGATTTACGTAGCAGGGGCATAGTTATATCTATAAAAATGAAATTTAGCAACACACAGAGTATGCCTTTTTTTAAGATTTGAATATTGAATTTTGGCACCATTCAAATAATGCACTAAAATACTCGTCAAAATGATACTCCTTTTGATTTTTCAATTCCATAGCTTTAAGCAGAACTTTTTTATCTTCGTCTGGTAATTGAGAAAGCAGCTCTCGTTTTGTCAGTATAAAATTTCCTGTGTTCTGAAAGTGAATGTTCTGCAAAATAAAAAAGACGGATTTATATGTACTTGGAAGCTTCATTATATTTTTTTCTCTTGAATCATGAATATATCGGTGACATAATTCGTGGTACAAATTATTAAGACTCATTTTTATATAAGTTCTTTCATCTTCCACCGTATATGTGGGGACAAACTCTGACAACCTCCCATAATAATCCTTTGTGGTATGAACAAGCTGGCATATTTCACATGGGTTCCAATTTTTGATATCCGATTCTCCGCATATGAAACCGCACGATTTATCGCCATTTCCACATTCGGCAATTATTTCCCGATAAGTCTCCATATCATTAATTGATAATCTATCAAGAATAACCATTACGTCAATATCACTGATTTCGTCGGCCTCTCCTCTAAAATAACTTCCCTGCAATCCGACATATAATAACCGTGAACTGTAATTTTGCTTTAATAAGTCGATCAGCTCTTTAAAATAAGTATCTATTCTAAGCATTCCGGATCCCCCGCTTCTTCATTTCCCAAATATACTTTGTGCGGTTTTCCCTCGTAAAGGTTCATAATCTGCCTACGCAGCTTTGAAGGATACAGAGGCTGAGTATTGAGCGTTTTTATATCCAACCAATCATATCCAATTTGATTTGTGTCACCGTGTAAGGCTGTGTTGGGAATCTCGGCGACATATTCACACAGGAAAACTAAATCCACTCGATGAAACCTCTCACCATGAACACCTTCAACAGCAAAAACCAGTTCTTTCGGAGTAACACTGATTCCCAATTCTTCGGAAACCTCACGACAAGCGGCATCAGGGAGCAGTTCCTCTGTTTCCTGCCCCCCGCCAGGCATGATATACCAAACTTCACCATTCTCCTGCAATTTTATTGCAAGCATCTTACCGTTTTTAATTATCAAAGCTTTTGCAGAATTTCTTATCAATCGACCCATAAGCTGCTCTCCCTATTATATAATAATCTCACTGGCAAAATCACTGGATTTTAAATATGGCTACAATCCTTTGAACATGAAATATTGACCTGTGCCAGAAGAGTTCGAATATTGAGTTTGATCGAAAATTGAATTTTGCTTGGGAATTCAAGATTTTAATCCAAAAATGTAAAAATCACTAGATTTTGGAACTGAGTCGCAGAATCGCTAAAAATATACAATCGTACACTATATCCTCGATTAGCTATCTATTGATATAGTTGATAAACAGCGAAGTTTTGTAACAATGCATTATAAATGATCACAGATTTAAGTTTTGTTTTATAAGGCTCTGTTAATACCCAATAGATCATAAATGCTGGGTATTGTTAATTAAATATAGATAACTTTTTATTTCTGTGTTTCATCAATAGAAGAACAGAGTACTTTAGCATTTCAAGACTCTTCGAATAACACTTTGTCTTTCGTCTCAACCTTGCCAGAAAGTGCCTTAATATGCCGTTATATCCTTCAACTGTATACGTTTCTGCTTTGGATTGAGTATGAATGGTTTCAGGAATAAACTCTGCATATGCCCTCCAGTGATCAGTCATCACTTCTTCAATCTCTTTCTTCTTTAATTTTTCCCAGAGTAGTTGTCCAGTTTTCGTTCCTCTGCTACCAAAAGAGCAGTTGATGAACTTTTTCCCAACTCTATCAACAGCAATCCAGATCCAGCAATATTTTTTTTGTTACCGATGTAAGTGTGCATCTCATCCAGTTCAACAATAGATATCTCATTTTCGCTTTTTAGCTCCTCTATCTCCTGACCAAATTTCTTTATCCATTTTTGGACAGAAACATGACTTACCCCTAAAAATCGTCCTATTGAGCGAAATCCTAATCCTTCAAGATAAAGTTGCAAAGCCTGTCTCTTAACTAAAGGAGAACTAGCAGTTGATTTTAGCTCAACTGAATAGTTATATCCACAATCGTGGCATTTGTAGCGTTGACGTCCACAAACTATACCGTTTTTTGTGTGATTGGAACTTTTGCATCTTGGGCAGTTCATGCAGAAATATAGGTTTTCATAATATGTAGCTATAATTAACTACCAATACCGCAGATATTTTAGTAGCACTTGAAAAAGCAGGCATGAAATTTTTAGAAGCAGGTATAAAAGGCCTACAAACATGTAAAGGCCTACAAACATGTATTAAATTTCCATATCCAGTTGTGAAAAGCTTACAGGCAATTATGAAAGGCTTGCAAGTCTGAAAGGCTTATATATTGTAAGCAGAGGTATGCTGATATGAGTTTTCGAGACAGGGTGACTCTCCGAGATGCAATGAGAGGAATAGTTGAAGCCCCCCTGCTTCCCTTAGTCCCAAAATGCTTCGATTATGTAGGAGACGTTGCAGTAATTTCCATTCCGGAGGAACTTGAGGCTTACAGGGACTCTATTGTTTCAAAGATTCTCTCGATGAGGGGCAATACCCGGGCTGTCCTGAATAAGGTCAGTAAGCTTGAAGGCGAACACAGGGTAGCCCGATTTGAACTTCTCTCCGGGGACTCCGCAGAAACCCTTCACAGGGAAAACGGCTATACATACAGAATGGATATAAGAAAGGTTTTTTTCAATCCCAGGCTCTACTGGGAAAGGGCACGTGTAGCCTCAAAAGTCCTTCCCGGCGAGTCCGTTCTGATCCCTTTTGCAGGCGTAGGCCCTTTTGTGCTCCCTTCCGCAGGAAAAGGGGCAGCTGTCTGTGCAATCGAAATAAATCCTGACGCCTGTGCCTGCCTGAAAGAAAACGTCCGGCTGAACAGGCTTGAAGGACAGGTGACCGTAATCCAGGGAGATGCCGAATATATTCTTAGCCATCCGGATTCTTTGACAAATGAAGGATTTGAGGTTCCGGAAAATGGTTTTGACAGGGCAATTGTGCCGACACCCTATGACATGGACCATTTCCTAGGGGAGGTTTCAGGAAATGTCCGAAAAGAAGGAAAGATCCATTTTTACACTTTCAAAACAGATTCCCAGATCCTGGGCTTAATTGAAGAATACGGGAACATGGGGTTCGAGGTTGAATTTTACAGGCGTTGCGGAAACGTTGCTCCGGGTGTCAGCAGATGGGTTTTTGACCTGCTCAAAAAATAGTCGTGTAAGACTGTAGCTTGTCTGCTTGCCTGCCGTTCGTTATGGTAAAAGAAGTAATTCCCTTAGTCCAGAAACCGTTTTTAGTTCAATTATTATAAAATGCCCCCGCCAGCTTGCTTGGCGGCCCTTCCCAAAGAGCAGAAAAAGAGGCTTAAAAGAGAGAAAATACCATAGATTATGCAGGTTTGATCTGTTCAGTTCTCGTTCTTACTCGTAAGCGCCCTCAGCAGCTTTCATTTTCTGGGTTTTTACACTTTTTGGTTTTTGGGAAAGGCCGCTCTCCTTCGTCGAGCGGAACAAGAACGGTACGATACAGTGAATATGGTTGTATGGGTCAGATTGATCTACAATTTTGCCCCTGTGAGTAAAATTCTCATTTTTTATCGCTTTTCAGCGGTTTTTTCAACCTTCAAACAGACCTTTTCAGTCCTCAAGCCCGAGATGTTTCATAATATGGTGGTATTGTTCAGGGGAAAACCTGGAATAAAAGGCTCTGGTGACAACTTCGCTGAGGGACGGGTGGATGTCCATACTGCGGATAATTGGCTTTGCACTTCTTGAGGGCGCGTACATGAGAGGAATAATCTGGTGGATCAGGATCGAGGCATGGGGTCCAATGATGTGAGCACCCAGAATTGTCTCTTCCAGGCTGTCCAGGATCACTTTTACGAAGTAACCCCTGGCTTCCATAGCAGATCCCTTTGCCGTATCTTCAAAGAGCTTAAAGCCGATAACCACCCTGTTTTCCCCGTACTCCTCAAGAGCTTCCTTTTCTGACATCCCGACCCCTGCAATTTCAGGATAGGAGAAAACGGCGTGTGGTACGGCATGGTAGTCTGCCCTTACTTTTTCCTTCATGATCGCATTGAGATAAACTATTCCGGACTCATAGTTTCCCACATGCTTGAGCAGGTATTTTCCGTTTGCGTCCCCGAAAGCCCAGATATTTGGCTGGGAGGTTTCAAGATATTTATCAACCATAATCCAGCCCTGGCTGTCGATCTTGATTCCTGCCTTTTCGGGGTGTAGAATATCAGTATTCGGAGTTCGGCCTGTTGCAACCAGGATTTCGTCCGCGGTAATTTTTATCTCCTCCCCCGACTTTCTGTCCTTTGCAACAACGGTTTTCTGCCCGTTGCTTTCTTTTCTGACTTCTATTGCCTCGTGGTTTGTAATGATCTTCATATATTCCGACATCTTTATCCTGGCAAGTTCGGAGATTTCGGGTTCTTCCTGGGGGAGAAAATGCGAATTTCTCCCTATGACCGTGACTTCAGCTCCCATGGCTGAAAAAAAGTGCCCGTACTCAGCTCCTATATAACTTCCTCCGAGAATGGCAAGGCTTTTAGGGCGTTCCTCGAGTTCAAGCACGGTATCGCTTGTAAGGTAGCCGGTTTCTTCAAGCCCTTTAACCGGCGGGATTGAAGGTTTTGAGCCCGTGCACAGGAAAATCATCTCGGAGTGAAGGGTTTCTTCTCCAACCCTGAGGGTATACGGGGATATGAATTCGGCGGCTTCGTGATAATAGTCAAGGTAGGTGTCTTCGTTTAGGCCGTCCCTGATCGTATCGATATCCTTCCCTATCCTTCTGCGCATCCGTTCCATTATCATGCGGAAATCGATATCTTTTATCTCAAGCCTAATGCCGAAAAGTGGAGCTGTCCAGATTTCCCTGACAAGCTCCGCAGGATAGAGCAGAAGCTTTGAAGGGATGCACCCTCTGGTAAGGCAGATCCCCCCGGGTTCATCTTTATCTATAACAGCTATTTTCATCTCCGGTTTCGAATCGATGATAGAGTTCACGTAGTTCATCCCTGAACCCGTACCTATCACAATCAGATCGTAATTTTTCATCCTCTTCCCCTCACAGCAAACTTAAAGCAAAATATTAGCCAATAACTGGATTTGTTAACTGCAATAATTATCTGTCTGTTTGCTAATTACCCTTATCCTTAAATAAATGATTCTTATAGCAGAAGAAGACCGAAAAATAGACAAGGATAGCAAAAAAGATAGAAAAAATAGATCGTAAAAATAAATAAAAAAGATCGTAAAAAAGATCGTAAAAAAGATCGTGATAAATATCGTGATAAATATCGTAAAAAATCATAAAAAGGATTGTAAAAATAAATAAAAAAGGACCTGAAATCTATTCAAAAAACATCAGAAAGAAGCCATCCCGGATTGCAGTTAAAGATACTTTATGAGATAAAAAATTAGTAGCAGGTGTCTGTGGAATGAAGTCGCAGACAAAAAAGTTCCTTTGCTCTTTGAATAACCGCCAGAGCTGACATGAAAATATCTCGGAGCGCAAGTAATAAAATACATAAATATTTCCTAATCTTGTTTAATTTTTAAGCATTTGTCGGAAGGGAAAACAACTATCTATTTATAAAGAAAAGCCTATTCTATGTAGCTTTTCAGGAAGAATAAAAAACAAAAGATGTCTTAGAATGAACAGAGCTACCCCCCTCCTTGAAAATGGGAGTTCTTATCATGGAATTCCCGTGATGCATGTATTATATTTCCTGCTTATTCTGATAGCTCCTTTTGCAGGGGTAGATCTCCTTCTCTTCCTATCTTTTGGCCTTTTCCTGGGACTGAGGTTTTCCGGAAAGTTTCTGCCCTGCAGAAGAGACGCAGCCAGTCTTTCTTTTTCCCTTACGCTGATGCTCTTTGTTTCTGCAGTTACTAAAGACCTTCAGTACACATACCCGTATTATATAGTCCTTGCTGCCTTTGCCATTGCAGCAGTCGGAAATCACATTTCCTTTTTTACCGAAAGAGGTTTCATGGCTGATTTAGAGTCTGAAAAGAACAGGAAAAGGCAGAGAAGGTTCTCATTGCTCTGGAGTTCTATTTTTCTCTCTCTCAGGATTATTGCGGCTTTTCTTGCAGCCAGCTGGATCGTCTACTGGCAGGACCTTCCGATCCCATACAGCTTTATCTTTTTCATATCCGTCATCGGAGCAGTTACAGGTTCTCTTTTTGAGTCCATTCCCACCAAGATCGACAGCAATATCCCGGTACCTCTGGGAGCAGGGATGACGATGTGGATTTTTGAGGATTTCAGGTACTGGGTGCCTCCAGAGAAGATGCTCGTAGCCCTTGCCTTCTCCCTTTTCCTCGGGGCGATGGCTTACAGAGCGAAAATTGCTGATGTTTCCGCCCTCCTCAGCGCTGCCCTTCTCGGAGTCCTGATAATCGTATTCAGCGGGCTTCCCTGGTTTTTGCTCCTGCTGACTTTTTTCATTCTGGGAGGCGGGTTTACCAGGTACAAGTACGCATATAAGGAATCAATCGGGATTGCCCAGGCAAAAGACGGAATCCGGAGTTATGAAAACGTCTTCTCAAACAGTACCGCAGCCCTCGTCCTTGCAGTAGCATATGGAGTCTTTCCGGAACAGAGTCTCCCTATAATATATGCCTACATGGGCACTGTTGCAACCGCGACAGGCGACACTCTTGCAAGTGAGATAGGAACCACGGCAAAAGGAAGACCCCGAATGATCACAACCCTCAAACTTTCTGAACCCGGAGCTGACGGAGCTGTCTCCTCCCTTGGCGAACTTGCTGCAATTTTCGGTTCTGCAATCATAGGCGTGCTTGGCTATGTCCTCGGAATATCTGACAATCTCTTGCTTTCAGTCCTTATTACAACAGCAGGAGGCTTTTTCGGGACAAACATTGATAGCCTGCTCGGGGCTACCCTTCAGAAAAGAGGCCTGCTCTCAAACAGTGGAGTAAACTTTGCTGCAACCTTTGCAGGCGCAGGGATTTCAGCCATTATATATCTTCTCGTATCTAGTTTTTAAGTTTAGAAATTTTTTCTGCATTAATTTGGAAATTCCATTGAAATCTGGTTTTTCTCCTGGTTTTCAATCTTTTATGGCCTCAAATTTAGTTTTTGGCTTTTATCTTCTTTTTTCTTCTTTCATCTTCTTCTTTTTTCTTTGCCTTCTTGGGGGGAGACCGCTCTCCTCGTCGAGCGTGAAAAGAATGACACAATACAGCTAATGACATTGTACGGGTCAGAGATATTACAATTTAGTCTGCTTGAGTTGAGCTCACTTCTTCCCATAATAGTCTGCTTGAGCGAAACTCACTTTTCCAATAATAGTCTGCTTGAGCGGAGCTCCCGATTTTTATCTGCAAATTAGTCTGCTTGAGCGAAACTCACTTTTCCAATAATAGTCTGCTTGAGCGGAGCTCCCGATTTTTATCTGCAAATTAGTCTGCTTGAGCAGAGCTCCCGATTTTTATCTGCAAACTAGTACATCGATTCCATATATCCTCAATAAACCATGAATAAAAACAAGTGAACACAAATATTTTCAATTCGTGTTTATTCTTGTCCGCTTGTGGTTTTCTCATAGAAAAAACATTGACCAGTGCTGATTTCAAAGTCCAATTCTTCCCATAATTTGGAATCGATGTACTAGTCTGCTTGAGCGGAGCGAAACAGAGGGCGCACTGCAGAGCCGTAACTCTGCCGAAACAGAGGACGCACTGCAGAGCCGCAACTCTGCCGAAACAGACAGCTTACTCCCGAGGCGCAATTCGGGAAGCACAACTAAGGCAATCCAACTCTGCCAAAAGACACCCATTTATATCTTCAAGAATATATTCTTACTCGGGTTGGGTTACTGCAGTGTCCTTATACCATATCTGGGTGAGATTGTTGTATATTAGACTTTCATGTGAGGGAACTGGTATCAGCTGAAAACTAATATCAATTCGGTTCCGGTCTTTTCAGATACGTTGCAGGATACGATGCGAGGCAGAAAGCCTGTCTCCCGGTAATCTATCTTTCTTCCGACTCTACCGGTTTTCGATGAAGAATAAACGGAACTCTTGCTTTTCAAATTACAGGGAGGTAGCCAGATGACCGCAGAACACAAAGGCGAAAAGATTTTACTTGTTGTTGCTCAGGAGCAGTTCAGGGATGAAGAATGCTTTGTTCCGAAGCAGCTATTCGAAGCTGCAGGAGCAAATGTTACGGTTGCAGCCGAGTTTAGGGAGACTGCAAAAGGGGCACTGGGAGGTACGATTAAACCTGACATAAGGATCTCCGATGCCAGAATTGAGGATTATGATGCGATCGTAATTTCCGGGGGCCCGGGTTCGAGAAAGTACCTCTGGGATAATCAGTACCTGAGTGGACTCGTAAAAGAAGCCGATTCCCTTAAAAAGGTGGTTTCTGCAATCTGCATCTCGCCTGTGATTCTGGCAAGAGCAGGAATCCTGAAGGGAAAGGAAAGCACTGTTTTCAGTAGCCCGGATACCGTGCGCGAACTTAAGGAGCATGGAGCTGTCTATCTGGACAGGGAAGTTGTAGTTTCGGGAAGGATAGTGACAGGACGAGACCCGAGAAGTGCGGAAGCCTTTGGAAAAGCCGTCCTTAAAGCCCTGAAAAAAGCCTGATCCCCAAAAATCGAACCCTAACAATCATGCTAACAATCATGCTAACAATCAAACCCTAAAAATTAACGTTAACAATTGAACACTAACTATTGAACTATAACAATCGAATCCCAACAGTTGAAGGCTACGATTTGGAAGCCGTAGCCTACGGATTGGAAACTATTCGATAGCAAAGCTGGTGCCCTGTTATGAATTCAGAACTCGAAGCCATACTGTCCTATCATCAGGATAGCAAGCATAACTTTAAAGCCTATGCTCCCGGTCCCCGGTTCCTTGAGATGTCAATTAAACCGGACCCTTTTCTAAATTACAAAGGAACTCCACTTTTAAAGCTCGATACCTGGAGTGAAGAAGATATTGAGTCCGAACTTTTACCGACATATGAACAGGCATTTTCTCCGGAGAAACTGGGGCCTTCGGGACTGAACCGGAACAGCATTTCTCAGCTTTTTTTTGACAGCTTTGCCCTTTCAGTCTGGAAAAAAGTAGGAAATACTCGCTGGGCACTCCGCATCAACCCTTCAAGCGGAAACCTTCACCCAACTGAGGTATACCTTATTACCGGACCGGTTCCGGAGCTTCTGGAAAAACCGGCTGTCTGTCATTACGCACCTTTGCAGCACGCCCTTGAGCTAAGAGTGGAATTTTCCCCGGAGACCTGGAAAAAACTGAGTTCCGGCTTTCCGGAAGGCACATTTTTCATAGGGCTGAATTCAATTTACTGGCGGGTTGCCTGGAAATACGGCATCAGGGCTTTTCGGTATGCAAACCATGACCTCGGGCATGCTATTGCTGCTCTTACCTTTGCTGCAGCAGGACTTGGCTGGAGGACGTGCCTCCTCAAGGATATGGGTTCGGAGGAAACAGGAAAACTTCTGGGCATTTCGGGAAGGCAGGGACCTGAAAAAGAGGAACCTGCCTGTCTGCTCGCAGTTTATCCGGCAGGAAAGGAGTACCCTTTGGGAAAGATCTCTTCCTCTGCACTTGCAGATTTTGAAAAGCTTACCTGGAAAGGGGTTCCTAATCGTTTAAGCCCTGCACATGTGGAATGGGCCGGGATTGAAAAGGCTGCTTCAGCAACCCAGAAGAAAGAAACTTCTTATGAAGACGAAAAAAAGCCTGAACCAAAGCCTGAAAGGAGAGCTGCAGGCTTGTCCTCGGTAATTTCCGGCGCTGGAGTCCATTCCAGCCTGGAGACGGTTTCTCTGCGTAGCGTTATTCACAGGAGAAGAAGTGCCCTTGAAATGAATAACAGTGCTTACATGGACGAAAACAGTTTCTATGGTATCCTACGCAGAACTCTTCCCGAGAAAAATCCCATTTTCGAGACGCTTGCTTCCGGACCTTTTGCACACCTGCTTCTCTTTGTAAACAGGGTGAAGGGGCTTCGTGAAGGACTTTATATCTTTCTGCGAAAAGCCGGAGAAGCGGAAGAGTTTAAAGCCGCCTTCAGACCGGATTTTCTCTGGGAAAAGCCTGAAAACTGCCCTTATGACCTTGAATTTTACCTGCTTATGGAAGAGGAATTGCATCATTTTGCAGCCCAGCTTTCATGTGCGCAGCGAAAAGCAGAAGACTCATGTTTTACTGCCTGCATGCTTTCGGAGTTCGAAGAGCCTCTGAAAACAAGCGGCTCATGGATGTACCCTCGCCTTTTCTGGGAATGCGGAGTCCTCGGGCAGCTTCTTTACTTGGAAGCCGAAGCTCGAGGTTTCAGGGGTTGCGGGATAGGGTGTTTTTTCGACGACCCTCTGCACGAAGCTCTGGGGCTTGAAGGGCTTGAGTATCAGGATCTCTACCACTTTGCAATGGGCTCGCCTCTTCAGGATATCGGGGTTTTGACCTTCCCTGCGTACAGGAAGTAACTCGGGAGAAAAGTTTGCTTCCGTCCTCCCTTCGTTTATTTCATTAATTCTTTTTGCCCCCGGTTTTTTGTCTTTGATTCTTTTTTCTTTACTTTTTTCTTTGTTCTGTTTTTTCTTTTCTTTTGTCCTTCCTGAAAGCTGCCCTTCTTACGAGTCCCGGCTGCTTTGCAGGAGGCATCTCACATCCTGAGCCCACATCACATTCAACCACAATTCCGCGGAGCAGGCGGCCCAGAATATCCGACCCTGTAACTATGCGCTTTTCCTCGCCCCAGTAAAGAATAAGGTCCTGGTCAATTACATCATCTTCCGGGTACTGAGGATATACCTTGAACTGCCGGATTACCTTCTCTAGCCTGGTTTTCGGAGACTTTACCACTACGGGAAAATGGCAGTAAGAAAGCGGAATGAAAGGCCCCTTCTTATAGACAGCATCTCTCAGGAAGCCGTCAGCATCCAGCACCATTACAGGCTCGTCTGTCGGGTTGGTGATGATTACCCATTTTCTTCCGGAGGCTTCTATTTTCTGGAGGAAAGGGTCAGCCGGATCCCGGTTGAATGCAGGAAAAACAGGGCGGTTGTTTTCAACAGGAAGAGAGATGACGCTCCTCGGGTCAATAATGGATCCTTCATCAGAAATGTTGACGTCGTCTATTGAAAGAAAGTTCAGGGCACCTATCCCTTCAAAGAGGCCGATATCGGTCTTCCCGGACTCGATATGTTTTTCAAGCATAATCCTCATTGCCTGCTCCCTGAACAGCTCCAGTTTTTCTCTGCCCAGCCACCAGTCAAGGATAAGGGCTGTCGGCTTTGCCACCGGATAGAGCAGCATCTGGTAAAAACGAATAAGAGGAGTCAGCTTTGCCCCAACTGAAAGCGCATTCCTGGAAAAATAAGCCTGAGGGGCAATCTCTCCGAAACAGGTAATCCCAAAGGTCGAGAAGAGAAAAGCTGAGGTTCCTGCCATTACGGAATCCGTAAGCAGAGCAATAAGGACATTTATGCCCACGTTCCCCCAGAGCATGGTAGTGAGCAGGAAATTGGAATCCTTTCGAAGCTGCAGGATTTTAATTGCATCTTTATTATTTGCTTCGGCTTCAATCTCAAGCCTCAGCCTCCCAAGGCCGAAAATCCCTATAGTCAGCCCTGAAAATATAGCAGACTGTGTCAGGCAAAGTGCAATTAGGATCCAGGTAATGATTTCATTCATTGTAAGTCTATAACCTCTATAAAATCTGTATAAACCTAATCGAATCCTTAATCAGTTAATCTATTATAAATTTAATCTCCTCACTTCAGGCTTGATTTCATCGCTTCATGCCTGATTTACCATTTCCCTGCCGGATAAACATTTTACCTGCTATTAAGTTACGTTTACCCTGATATAATTTAATTTGCTTCATCTCATTTTGTTTTATCCCAAAATCAGTTCACTTTTTTAATTTCTTTTATTACAGATATATATCGTAGACAGGTGACCCACTTACTTCAACTTCGAATTTGTTTCATTTTATGATCATCTCACAGTACTTAAACGGAATTTGAATTTACTCAACGTTTAACCTTTTGAGCCGCCTGCTATTGTATCGTATATTGAACATTCAAATGGTTTTGGATCTGCGAAATCATTTCAGGATACAACAGCCATCTCATTTTGACGATTATTTGACTGGTCATTTGTAAGTTTCTTGATTTAGTAAGTCTCGATTTAGTAAGTATCCTTATCGGTCAACCATACAAAGGAAAATATTGTAAGGAGAGCACTAATGCTTAATACTGCAGCCCGTGTATAAACCCTGCAATCTTTCGGACTCCCAGATGACTCCCAGATAGAAGATAACGCCCTTTCTGATCGTGATAAACATGGTAAAAGAAACGAAAAACACCGGATCGGCTGCTGAAGTTGCGGGGATTAGCCGTCCTGTACCCCCCTCTGATGGTGACACCCGTGACGCTGCCATAGAAAAACGAATCGTACTCACTATTGCGGTACTTGCCGGATTTATCACGCCTTTTGACGGTTCGGCAGTAAATATTGCCCTACCCACAATTGGAGCGGAATTTCATATGACAGCGATTGCCCTTTCCTGGGTTGCGACCGCGTACCTTCTGTCTTCAGCCGTGTTTCTTGTCCCGTTCGGAAAAATCGCAGATATTTACGGAAGGAAAAAGATTTTCCTCTACGGCATTGTTATCTTCAGTTTTGCATCCCTGCTGATGACCATGGTTCCTTCAACCGAACTGCTTATCATAATACGGGTTTTCCAGGGTTTGGGAAGTGCTATGATCTTCGGGACCGGAGTTGCCATCGTTACCTCCGTTTTTCCTCCGGGGGAACGGGGAAAAGCTCTCGGGATCTATATCACTGCAGTTTACCTCGGGCTCTCCCTTGGGCCTTTCCTTGGAGGCTTGATGACGCAGTATCTGGGCTGGAGGAGCATCTTCTTCGTAAATGTGCCTATAGGTATCACCACGGTTGTTATCGTCCTCTGGAAACTGAAAGGGGAATGGACCGGGTTCAGGGGGGAGAAATTCGACCTGGCGGGATCTGTTCTCTATGGGGCGGCGGTCATTGCCGTCATGTACGGGTTTTCATATCTCCCGGACTTTAAAGGAGCTGCACTTATAGCCGCGGGAATTCTCGGAGTTCTCGGTTTTGCGTTATACGAGCTGAAAATCCCGTCTCCTGTTCTTGACATCAGGCTCCTTACAAAAAACAGGATCTTTGCCCTTTCGAACCTTGCCGCGCTTATCAATTACAGTGCAACCTTTGCAGTGACTTTTCTCTTAAGCCTGGATCTGCAGTACACAAAAGGCTTCACTCCCGAGCATGCAGGTTTTATTCTGATAGCGCAACCTGTTGTCCAGGCTATGGTTTCCCCTGTTGCCGGGAGGCTTTCTGACAGGATTGAGCCGCGGATCGTTGCCTCGGCGGGAATGGCGCTCACAGCAATAGGGCTTTTCCTCCTCATTTTCCTTACGGAAACAACTCCTCTCTGGCATATGGTTCTCACCCTTCTCATACTCGGGGCAGGCTTCGGGCTCTTCTCTTCCCCGAACACGAATGCAATTATGAGTTCGGTTGATAAAAGGTTCTACGGCGTTGCATCAGGGATGAATGGCACGATGCGGCTTCTTGGCCAGATGCTCTCAATGGGCATTGCAATGATGATTTTTGCGGTTGTCATCGGCCCTGTGGAGATTACGCCTGAATATTACTCCCGGTTCGTTTTAAGCCTGCACTATGCGTTTATCCTGTTTACGGTCTTCTGTACTCTTGGGATATTTGCATCTCTGGCGAGAGGAAAAACCAGCTCTGCGGCTGTTACCGGCATACCTGAAGCAGGTAAAAAACAGGGCTTTGAGAAATAACCTTCATGGGGTTCCGTTTGGAGTAATCCGGCGTATCCGGAGGACTTGCAACCAGAAGTATATCTCAATTTTATATACTTTCTCTGACATTTTCTGATAAGGAGTTTATAGAATCTATTGTTATCTGGTGTTTTTTTCTTTTTGCCAGATCCTAGCGGCAGGCTGTCCTGAACGAAATGCTCACGTGTGCAGCCGATTTAATTTTGCCAGGGGGTTTATATAATGAATATATTTAGTAAGGACACAGATAAAGGAAAGCATGTTTCCGGAATTGACAGGGGTAAGATCGTAATGTACGGGCTGAGCACCTGTGTATGGTGTAAAAAAACAAAGAAACTGCTCACCGATCTGGGAGTGGATTTTGAGTACGTTTTTGTGGACTTGCTGGAGGAAGAGGAAAAAAGCAACGCCATTAAGCAGGTCAGCCGTTTTAATCCTTCAGTTTCTTTTCCAACAACGATTCTAAACGACGAAAAGGCAATTGTGGGTTTTAAGGAAAAACAAATCCGTGAAGCTCTTGGCTTTTAAGGGGGGAATTCAGGTTGAAAGAAGAGGAAGTTTCTGAAGAAGGCATATCCGAAGAAGAAGTAGATAAAGTCTACAGGCGCTTGAACCAGGAGGTTGAAAAGTCGGGCTACCACCTCAACCCTGACGTTGAATTCACAAAAGAACTTGTGCGGGGACTGCTGGCTAACGAAAGACGTTATGGTTACTGGTCCTGTCCGTGCAGGCTCTCCGCTGACAACAAGGAAGAGGATCTTGACATAATCTGTCCCTGCTATTACAGAGACCCTGACCTGAACGATTACGGGGCCTGTTACTGTGCCCTCTATGTTTCGGATGAAGTCATCCGAGGAGAAAAAGAAGTTGAGTCTATCCCGGAAAGGCGCCCTCCCCGCGAG
Source organism: Methanosarcina acetivorans C2A (assembly GCF_000007345.1). Classification (NCBI taxonomy): domain Archaea; kingdom Methanobacteriati; phylum Methanobacteriota; class Methanomicrobia; order Methanosarcinales; family Methanosarcinaceae; genus Methanosarcina; species Methanosarcina acetivorans. The sequence continues at coordinate 1,991,122 of NC_003552.1, forward strand.
AAAAGGGAAGCCATAAGAGCTGAGGAAGCCTCAAGAGCGGAGATGATGGAAACTATGGAATTTACAGGAAAACTTTCAAAGCCGGTATGGAGATGTAAGGTTTGCGGATATCTCTGCGCCATGGACGAGGCTCCGGGAGTCTGCCCCATCTGCAAGGCAAGGAAGGAAAGATTCGAACGGTTCATGTGAAAATTCTCATATAATTTTCTTTCCTTTCACATTTTCCAATTCTACTTTTAAAATTTCTTCTTAATTTTCTTCTTTTGAATTATCTCTTTCTATTTTTTAGCTGGCGTTATAGAAAAATAAGTTGTTGAAGGTCCCTAAAATTGATCCCAATTTTGTGTTTTTATTAACCTATTTTTGAGTAGATATTTATATTCGTCGATAAATAACTTTATATAGGTTCTTACGTATTAACTTTACGACATATATCTCATAGTTTGAGTATTCATAATTATTTTTAATCTGTGGGGGGTGTTTAGAATGAAAAGTGAAGTTTATGGATGAGCTTATCCCAAAACTCAAAATCGGCTCTCAGGATCTTGAATCTGAAATCGTCAATCACGTCACAGATAATGAAAATAATTCTGAAATTTTGACCGATGCAGGGATAAAATATGTTTTGGGATGAGCTCGATGATAAATCCATCTTTTTGGAAAAATCAGATTACTGTCAATTAAGCAGAACATATATTTTCTGCCATTTGTGGGGATGGAATAGTACTGTTCGATTCATGCGACGGAGGACATAAGTGGGTATGTGGCTTTTTTTGTGGAACCGAGTCATCTCAATGCCCAAATTCTCTACTTCCAGGAGAACTAGAAGATCTTTTTGGACAAGTCTACACTCATAAAAGGGCCCACTGAAGAAAATAATAGATTTTTACAACCTGGTCTCAAGTAGAGGTTGTTTTCCAGATGTGAATAGAAACAGGCTGGGCAAACATATTGACTTATTCCAGTTTTTAGTTGAATGGGGGCTATAGAAAATATGAACTTTCAAAGATTCAAAAACAAAAAATCATACAAAAAATCATTTTGTTTTATTGCCAGGAGATGCATGTTATTTGCACTCTTAACCATGATGTCATTCTATGCATGTGCAGGTGATTTAGATTCAGTACCAAAAATAGATTCATTAAGTCCTGAACTTTCAGATCTTTCTGAAAATCCAGATAATTTGACCTCTTATTGTTACATTGAAGATGAGTTTTCGGATGCTCTGAATCTGGACCTTCAGGTGGACCCATTAAATCCTGATTTTCAGGACTACATCGAATGTCCAGAGAATTGGACATCTCAACATTACGACGAAAACGGGGAGCTTATAACCCTGGGAATTATTCCTTCTCCCACTTCTGTTTACTGGCCTGACGACTATGTTTATATTCCGGATACCGAACTCATTTCAGAATCTCACCAGTTGATTACAGGTGCGCAGCTCTCCGGATATCCGACAGAGTCATACTTTAGCCTTGTGGACGAAGGAAGGGTAACTCCCGTAAAAGATCAAGGTTCTACAGGTACTTGCTGGGCTTTTGCTACACTTGCTTCACTTGAATCATATTTGATACCAGTTGATTCGTACCAGTGGGACTTTTCAGAAAATAACATGAAAAATCTCCTTTCTGACGGTTATTCTGAAGGATTTGACCGGACTTACAACGATGCAGGAAACGCGTATATGTCAGCGGCATACCTTACAAGGTGGAGCGGGCCTATACTCGAATCCGATGATCCTTTCAACGAAAACTCAGGAATGTCTCCTACAGATAAAGATGTACAAAAACATGTTCAGGAAATAATTATTTTACCGCCGCGCAATAACTCCACAGATAATGGGCTGATTAAAAAAATGGTCAAAGAAGAGGGAGGAGTTCTTGCATCTTTTAATGTAAAGTTGGATTGCTTTAAGGAAAAAGACGGAAAATCTTACGTAACATACTATAATCCCACAATTGGTACGAACAATGGTCATTCAATATGTATTGTAGGCTGGGATAATAGCTTTAGCAGGAATGAATTCAATTCCACTCCCCCAGGTGATGGAGCCTTTATCTGCAAAAACAGCTGGGGTACCGATAATGGAATTAATGGAACCGGATATTTTTATATTTCATATTACGATGCAAATCTTGGTATGGAAGATGGTTTTAAAGACTTATTTTTCTACACCGCCGAAAGTCCAAACAATTATGAAAAAGTTTATCAATATGACCCTCTGGGATGGACACACGATTACAGATATGATATAAATTCTATCTGGGCTGCCAATGTCTTTACTGCCGAATCAAATGAAGAACTTCAGGCTATAGGGCTTTATACGCCTCAACCTGACGTCAACTATGAAGTCTATGTATATATTAATCCGGCAAACATTCCGAATGGCGGCACATTAGTATGTAATAGTTCAGGTAGTTTTGAACTGCCAGGATATCACACAATCCCTCTCGAACAGAGTGTATCTCTGAGTACAGGAGATAATTTCTCGATTGTTGTGAAACTTAGTTCCGGGTCTCCTATAGTATTTCCAATTGAAGGTGTAATTGAAAATTATTCGAGCAAAGCGAGCGCTAACACCGGAGAAAGTTACATTAGCAGCGATGGAATAAACTGGTCAGATTTGGCTTCAGGCGAATCTAAGTATAATTGCTGCATAAAAGCATACACCACTACTTCTGATGACATTGATCCCGTAATCAACTCAGTCAGTCTGAATAACAGCAATCCAAATGCTGGTGACTTTATCCTGATAAGTGTAAACGCTACGGATAATGTTGCAGTAACTTCTGTTGAAGCTGACGGAAATAATCTGAATAACATCAGCGGAAATATCTGGGAAGGAACAATCAGTGCACTGTCAGGAACTCATTTCGTGAATGTGTCAGCAAGGGATGAGGCAGGAAATATTGCATGGAACAACTCGACAAGTTATACTGCAACGGAAATAATACCGGATACTCAGGACCCTGTGATCAACTCAGTCAGTCTGAATAACAGCAATCCAAATGCTGGTGACTTTATCCTGATAAGTGTAAACGCTACGGATAATGTTGCAGTAACTTCTGTTGAAGCTGACGGAAATAATCTGAATAACATCAGCGGAAATATCTGGGAAGGAACAATTAGTGCACTGTCAGGAACTCATTTCGTGAATGTGTCAGCAAGGGATGAGGCAGGAAACGTTGCATGGAACAACTCGACAAGTTATACTGCAACTGAAATAACACCGGATACTGAACCACCGGTGATTCAGTCAGTCAGTTCGTATCCTGTCAATACGACCGGCGATTCTGTTATTAATGTTACAGTTAATGTAACGGATAATATCGGAGTTGTAAATGTAACTGTAGACGATGTGCAGCTTACTAAAAACGGGAACTTATGGGAAGGAAGCATACAGGCTCCATCTGATGTAGGGGAATATTCTATTCCGGTAGTTGCCCTGGATGCAGCTGGCAATAAGGCTGAAAGTTCACTGCCCTGCAATGTCCTCACACGTGAAGGAAATGTGTCTTTCAGTATGAATCCGATAATGACCTTTGCAGCGAAAGGAACTACTGTACCTTTCGAGATTACAATTCGAAATGACCAAAATGTTGATGACACATTAAAAATCCAGATCAAGAACGATATGGTTCCGACTTCGAGTAGCATAGACCCGTCTTGGTACTCATGGACTGAAAAAGATGTGAATTTGTTGGAAGGGGAAGAGATTATACTTCTCCTGGAAGTAGAGGTTCCGGAAAACGCTACTGGATTCAGATTCTTTGTGGTGAGTATGGACTCAACACTTTACCCGACCAGTAGAGCAGTTTTTGGGTGTCTGTTAATAAATTAAATACCCGAACTCACAGTAAAAATTGATGGGGATTTTACTCTGGATAACAGAGATCAAAATCCTCATTTTTGAAATTTTTGTGTAAGATTTGGCAAGGTTGATACTGTTTTATATACTGATAAAACTAGAGTATTATCTGTATTTATCTTGCTACCAGCTTCATCGAGGCTGGAACCGGCAAATGTACTGATTTTGGCGCTCCCTTATAAATGTAGATATTACCGGATATCAAAAACCGAGATTCTTTGATTTTCAATTCTACTCCTTGCAGGCTGAACCTGTCTTTTCTGTAAAGCAAAAAAAAGAATAGACGAATTCATATCTTGACTTTTTGAACCGCATTTTAATTCGCTGATAAATATTAGCTCCTCTGCGAGCCTGTCTGGTGGTCTTTCACAAAATGAAGTAGAAGTAAAAAGCAAAAAAGTAGAAAAGGCAAAAAAAGCAGAAAGTTAGCAGTTTATACGGTCATTTTTACATGTTAATTCCTTAAAGGTGTTAAAAGCCGATTCATTTGAGGATTTTGAAGTTTCTTTTCTCTCTTTTTTGAAAAGGCCGCTCTCCTGCGTTGAGCATGATAAAAGCGATATGAGATAGCTAAAAGGTTATACGAGCAAACTACCTTCCCAGCTTACGTATCGTTTTTATGAAATTGCAGCAATAAAAAAATGCTGCAACTACCTTATATACTAGCGAAACAGACAGCGTACTGCAGAGCCGCAAATCTGCCGAAAAGGACGGTGGGCTGTTGCACTTGCAGTGCAACTTCCAGAAAACCTCCGATTTCCTGTGATCCAGAATCGCAATTAGGGTGTCGAAGCATTTACATGTAAGGCGAGCATACAATGCACAAAAAGCCGGCAAAAAGCCAGGCACACATAAAAATAAGGTTAAAAGACCGGTAGAGGAAAATAAATGGCTGTATGGAAGGGAAAGAAAGTGGTTTTAAACACCACTATGGGCGATATCACTATTGAACTGTTTGAGGACATGCCGATTACTGCAGGAAACTTTGCAAAACTAGTAGATAAGGGATTCTATGACGGCGTAATTTTCCACAGGATAATCGATAAATTCATGATTCAGGGCGGAGACCCGACAGGAACGGGTATGGGAGGACCTGGCTATGAGATTCCGGACGAGTTTACAAAGCACAACCGGAACGACAGGGGCACTATCTCTATGGCAAATGCAGGCCCGAACACAGGCGGAAGCCAGTTCTTCATTAACCTCGTAAACAACAATTATCTGGACAAAATGCACCCTGTTTTCGGAAAGGTTGTAGAAGGCATGGACGTTGTCGATGCCATGGGGAAGGTAAAAACCGACCGTCAGGACCGCCCGAAGACTGAAGTAAAAATCGTGAAGGCTGAACTGGTCTGAATAAAACGAAAGTAAGGGACTATTAAAAGGATTCGGGAAGAGAATATCAGTTTTCGGTGTCCGGAACAAGGTCATATAAGATCATAATATCAGCTATGATCGCTAATATCATCAAAGATCTACTAAGATTTGTAAGAAAGATCTGCCAAGAAAGATCTGCCAAGAAAGATCTGCCAAGAAAGATCTGCCAAGAAAGATCTGCCAAGAAAGATCTGCTAAGAAAGATTTGCAAAAAAGATCGAGATCCGGGCGTTTTCCCAAAAATCCCAATCATTTTTTCATTTTCTTAAGTTTATTATTTCTTAAATTGCCCCTTTTCAGGCTTTTTAACTGGTTCTGGAAAAGCACCTTCTAAGCAGTTTTCATTAAGCTGTTATTGTTTTTTAAGGTTCTCTAATTCATTTTAATTGTTCCATTTCCTTTTTCTGGATTTCTACCAATTCTTCATCCGTTATGTATGAATGAACATAACGTTATTTATACTATGTGTGCATTAATGGCAAATTGAGGATCACAGGAGCGAAAAACGGTGTTCGAAAACAAGCTGTCAGTCCCCAAAACTTGCCAGAGAAAAGTAACTCTTCTTTCCGAATACATATCTCTTCTCAGGGAAAAGAAAGTCTTTTATTTTGAAATCCTTGCTCCAGGAACAATAAAAGAGAATACCAGAGATTGTTATTTCCTGATGGACATCCGGATCGGAGAGAAAGTTGAGCTCTGCTTCAAAAAAGACATGTCCCGGATTCAACACTGCCTTTTTTACTTAAATCCTGCTGGGATGGTACACAGGATAATGACCTTTTTCCTATTCAAGAGTAGAGATTCCACAGGTATTCATCGACAAAACCAGGCACTTTGAATTGGAAAGGGGATACTGACTAATGCTGAAAGCAAGTTTACGGAAACCTGCAAACCTCCCGATTTTCAAGGTAGTCCGAAAAACTTGCTTGATCCTGTGCTCCTCAAATAAGGTAAAGAGGATCAGGATTGAGAGAAGAGAAGCAATATCAACCCTGATTAACTTTAATGAAAGAAAAATTACTCAAATAGTGATTTTATGGTAGATTCAATTCACGAGATGATCAGAGCAAGCTTCAGATGTGAAGATATGGTAAAATGTGTGCTCGGCTTGAAATCTCTTGACATCGAGGCATACAAGATCCTGCTCATGCATGGACCTCTTACAACCGACGGGCTGGGGGAAATTCTTAACAGAGAAAGAAGTACTGCATACCGTTCTCTACAGAACCTCATAACATGCGGAGTTGTTTACAGGGAAACAAGGTCTCTGGAGAGCGGAGGATACTACCATGAATATGTAGCTATCGAACCCTGGGAAATGAAGCAGATGGTAAAAAAGAACGTTGACGAATGGTACTGCCAGATGAACGGGTTGATTGAAAAAATGGATGATAAGGTAAGTACTCTCATTCTGAGAATAGGAGACGAGGAAACCCGAATACAGGAATAAGTTAACGGAAAATATTAAGTTCATATCTTCCGGATATTCTCTTTCGGTCCTATTTTTCCGATTGTCCCCTTTGATTCTATTTCTGCTGACTATTCCTTTTTGATTCTATTTCTTCTGATTGCTTTTTCTGATTCAACCTGTTTATCCCAATTACGGTGATTCTTGATTAATCGTTGATCTGTTCCGGAATCACGAAGGAAATCTTTCAGTTTTTTCTTCCTGCGCCGCGAAAAATTTTGTCCGCCTGTCCGCCAGAAAAAACGACTGGAAGACCATCTCGCAATTTAGAGCAACAAAATGTTGAAGAAATTAGCTCCAGGCCGAAAGAATAATTTTCTTTAACAACAAAAACCTATTTTGAATTTAAGCAAATATGATTTTGATTATAACCCCTGATTTCAAATCATAATCATAACTTATGACTAAAATCTCTGATCATAAGTTCTGAACGCTTGTTCGGATACAAAGATAAAAAATCCTGTTCAATATTGAATACAATTTCTTTTATCGAAGACTGAGTCTGCTTACTTTTCCGGGGGAATGATTTCTGTGTGGGAAACAGCCGAGGGATGGGATGTTCTGGTTGCCGAAGCCCTCAAAGCCAGGTATCTGCGCGAAGGGGAAAAAGGCTGGGGAGACATTTGTGAAAGGGTGGCAAGGGCAATTTCAACAGATGAAGACGAATATCTGGAATTCAAAGACCTGATGGTCCGTAAAATCTTTGTCCCGAGTTCTCCCACGCTTATGAATGCAGGCACGGAACTTGGCCAGCTTGCCGCCTGTTTTGTAGTCCCTGTGAAAGACAGTGTCGAAGAGATTTTTGATGCCCTCAAAACGGCAGCTCTTATACAGAAAACCGGTGGGGGAAGCGGGTTTAATTTCTCAAGGGTAAGGCCAAAAGGGTCTCATGCCCTCTGTGTTGACGGAGTTGCAAGCGGACCAATATCTTTCATGAGACTCTTTAACGAGGCAACCGAAGTAATCAAACAGTTCGGCAGACGGAGAGGCGCAAATATAGGAATTCTTGATGTCTCGCATGATGATATTATTCCCTTCATCAGGGCAAAGCATGTTGAAGGGAGCTTCAGAAATTTCAACCTCTCCGTAATGGTTCGTGATGCTTTTTTCAGGCTTGTTGAAGCGGGCAGCACCGAAGAGGTCTGGAACCCCCGGACAGGGGCAACGGTTGGGGACGTATTCTCCGAAATCGTTGAAGGGATCTGGAGAAATGGAGAACCGGGTGTTCTCTTCTATGACCGTATTAACAGGGATAACTTCACGCCGGGGCTTGGGGACATCACTGCCACAAATCCCTGTGGAGAAGAGCCTCTCCTGCCTTATGAGTCCTGCAATCTGGGCAGCCTTAACCTATCCCTTTTTGTTGCGGACGGAAAAATCAACTGGGACTTCTTAAGGGAAACAGCCGGAAAAGCCGTCCGTTTTCTGGATAATGAAATTGATATCAATGTGTACCCTGTCCCGGAGATTGCGGAGGCTACCCGAAAGACAAGGAAAATCGGACTCGGAGTTATGGGATTTCATGATATGCTTTTGAAACTGGGGCTGTCCTATGACTCAACAGAAGCCGTCGAACTTGCAGAAAAGCTTATGGAACAGATTAACTGGGCTGCGGTCCGGGAATCAAGAAAACTTGCGGCAGAAAAGGGACCTTTTCCGGAGTATGAAAAATCCATATGGGAACTCTCGATGAGAAATGCCACATTGACTGCAATTGCCCCGACCGGCACTATCAGCATTCTTGCCGGTTGTTCTGCAGGGATTGAACCTGTTTTCAGCTGGGTCTACAGGAGGACCCGGACAGTGGGAAAAGAATTCCTGCTCGTCCACCCTCTCTTTGAAGCACATTTCAAGCCCAGGCTCTCGGAATCTGATTATAATGAGCTCCTTGAGCATGTCTACGCACATGGGACCCTGCAGGACATAGACGACCCTGAAATTGTGCCCGAGAATGAAAAAAAGCTCTTCAGATCAGCCCTTGATATTGGGTGGAAAACTCATATTGATATACAGGCAGCTTTTCAACGCCACTGTCATGCAGGAATTTCAAAGACCATCAACATGCCTGTAGATGCCGGAAAAGAAGATATCGAGCAAGCTCTGATTTATGCCTGGAAACAGGGATTAAAGGGGATTACGATCTACAGGACGGGAAGCAGACAGTATGTGGTTCTTAACTTAAAAAAATCCGGAAACTGAATTGTTCTCTTAAGGGGCATTTTGAAATTCTGGCTAGTCCCTGCCGGAAAAATTTAACTTTTTGCGAAGTTTTCATATTTTTTTATGAAGTGTTATACCACTAAAATTGCCATTATCTTACTAAAAATATATATACATTCATACCCCCTGAATATATATGATTCCCTCCGTGACTACTCCCCTCAAACATCATATTGAATTACTAACTGCATGTATTATTTATGGTACCGTCGGAATTTTCATGGAATTGCTTAAGGACATGTCTGTAGGATCTATTATTTTCTATAGAGTTCTTTTCGGGCTTTCAGCCATAATATGTTATCTTGCAATTACCGGAAATCTAGGGCAACTCTCGTTGAAACGAAAGAAAAAATACCTTCTTCTTCTGGGAATTCTGTACGTTTCACAAATGTTTTCCTACTATTCTGCAATCCGTTACCTTGGAGCTTCTTCTGCTGTTCTTCTTCTGTATACCGATCCCATATACCTGACTTTCCTTGCTCCGATAATTCTTGGAGAAAAAAATACCGGAAGAACTATTCTTGCCCTTTTCCTGGGTCTTATAGGTGTTTTCTACGTAACAAGACCTGAAGGGGGTTTTGAACAGCTTGCATTTGGCAGCACCTATCTTAAAGGCGTAATCTTCGGACTCATAGGAGGTCTCTTCAGCAGTGGAGTCATAATATCTGTCCGCTTCCTCAGAGATGAGTATAACGGCCTTACCCAGCTTGTCTGGCAGAGTGCAATCAGCCTGGTCTTCCTGTCTCCTTTCGCAGTCACACTTCCCGGACAGGTGCTCGCTGCAAATCTTCCCATCCTCACACTCTTTGGAATCCTTATCACCGGTGTAGGTGCAGTCTTCTATATCAGAGGAGTTGCGGGCGTAAGTGCCATTACCGGCAGCATCCTCACCCTTCTTGAACCGGTTTCCTGCATCTTCTTTGATTACACTATTCTGGGAAGCCCGATTCACAGTGGGATGCTTATAGGTTCCTTCTTTATCCTTGCAGCAGCAATCGTAGTAAGCCTGGATAACTTTGATTTCCTGAAGAAATTGGTTCTAGGGGAAAAGATAGTATCAAGCAAAAAGATATCATGGAAAAAAGGACTTCTAAGGGTACTGGATAAATAAGTCCTCCTCTTTCTTTTTTTATTTTCTTTCCCGGTAAGAATCTTTTTTAGATTTCCTCTTTTTGATATATTCGATTCCTAAAAAATTCTGTTTTTGAGAAATCCGGTAGTCCCCTATAATTATGGACATAATTCTAATCTCTTAAGCTGTAATTTTTTGCTTGTTTCCTTCTTACTGGTTTCCTCCTCACTGTACTGAATTCAAGCCAGCATCCCAGTCGGCAAAAAACAGCAGGTGGAGGATACCGATTTTTGCAATCAGTTAGCAATTAATATGGGAACAAAACCTCCGGCTTAGAATACTTCCCTTAATCCCGAAGAACGGTTTTGAATCCATTCATAATAAGATGCCTCCGCCAGCTTATCTGGCGACCATGAAAAAAAGAAGGAAAAAAAGATTCGGGCTTTCCAAACTCTTACTTTCTTCCGTTTCCAAAAAATATATATCTGCAGTCTTTTATTTCCAGAATATGCCTGCGCAGAAAAACTCTTTCAAGCCCTATTCCGAAGTCATAACAGGGAGCATAATCTATGGCACAATGGGGGTTTTTCTTGACAGGGTCCAGGACATGTCCGTAGGGTCCGTTCTATTCTGCAGGCTCTTTTTCGGATTATGCATGATTTTCTTTTACCTGCTGCTGAGCGGAAGCCTTGAACAGCTCAGGCCCGGCAAGAACAGAAAATATCTGCTGCTGCTGGGGTTTCTGAATGCGGTAACAGGCGTATGTTATTTATCGGCCATAAGATATAGCGGGATTTCAGTTGCTGTCCTGCTTCTTTATACGGCTCCTGTATATGTGAACCTGCTCGCCCCTTCAATTCTGGGAGAAAAAAGCAGCAGCAAAAGTCTTCTACCCCTTTTCCTTTCACTTGCAGGGGTCTTACTCATTGCCCGCCCAGGCGAAGTTCTGGGAAGCCTGAATGAGGGGGCCGATTTTATGAAAGGCCTGTCTTTCGGGCTGATTTCAGGGCTTTCCTTTGGCGCAACCATAATCACTATTCGCTACCTGAGGCACGACTATACAGGGATATCCCAGACTTTCTGGCTGACCGGAATAAGCCTTCTGTTTATGCTGCCGTCTGCCCTTACAACCCCCATGTATACCTACATTGGAAATTTCAGTACTCTGTTTCTCTTCGGCCTGACCATTACGTTCGCGGCCATCCTTTACCTCAAAGGAATTTCAGGCATCAGGGCGCAGACAGGCAGTATTCTTGCCCTGCTCGAACCCGTATCAGGAATTTTCTTTGATACTGCAGTCCTGAAAAACCCGCTTTATATCTCGACTTTTCTGGGCTGTGTGCTCATCCTCACAGCAGCTTACCTTGTGAGCAGGAAAAAACCAGCAGATAAAAGGCTTTCAGCCGATGTTCAGCCAGTACCATGACCGGTTTTTCACAGGGGGAATGTTCTCGAGTAATATGTTGAGATTGAAAGGGCTGCAGGGTACAGTCAGAGAGATAATAGTCAGATAATTTTAAGGAAGAAGTTGCCCCTCTGCCCAAAAGCTCTTTACTTAAGAACCCCTCTATTTTTAATATTAAAGTTTTGAACCCGCAGGAAAAGCATGACAGATGAATGCCCGATTATAGAACTTAAAAACCTGACCAAAGTTTACAAAGACGGCGTGGAATTTCGCGCACTTGACAATGCAAACCTGAGAATTAAAAAAGGAGAGTTTGTTGCAATTGTAGGTCCTTCTGGCTCAGGTAAAAGTACACTTATGCATCTCATAGGTCTACTCGACACACCCACTTCCGGGACTCTCCTGATAGACGGCGATGACGTTACAAAAATGTCGGACAAGGAGCGTTCCGGGATGAGAAACCGGATGCTTGGTTTTGTCTTCCAGTATCATCACCTGTTGCCTGATTTCACTGCTCTGGAAAACGTGATGATGCCGCTACTGATTGCAGGAAAGAGCAGGGACGAATCAAAGGGTGTTGCCGAAAAAATTTTAAAAGATGTGGGGCTTGAAGACAGAATGGATCACAGGCCGGGCGAACTCTCTGGTGGGCAGAACCAGAGGGTTGCGGTAGCCCGGGCCCTTAGCTGTTCACCGGCAATCGTACTCGGGGATGAGCCTACAGGCAACCTGGATACCAAAACCGGAGATTTGATCTATGAACTGCTTCGCAGGCTGAACAAGGAGTATAACCAGACCTTTATTGTGGTAACTCATAACGAGGATCTGGCCGGAAAAGCCGATAGAATTGTCAGAATCATAGACGGAAAAATAACGGATCAGTAAGAGGAAAAAAATGGAATACACAAAAGGAAGGATCGGCAGGGTCTTTACCGTCAGGGTTGACCACGGGGACGACCTTATTCTGGAACTTATTAAACTTGCAGAACTGGAGAAGATTGAATCGGCTGTATTTATGCTGCTCGGCGCGTTGAGGGAGGGAAAGCTTGTTACAGGCCCTAAAGAGAACAGAAGGCCTCCTGAACCGGTCTGGACTGGCTTTAATGACGCACATGAGATTCTCGGAATAGGCGACATTTTCCAGGAAAACGGGAAGCCAAAAATTCACCTTCATGCAGGAACAGCCAGGGAAAACCGCATCAAACTGGGATGCCTGAGAGGGGAAAGCGAAGTTTTTATGGTTGTCGAGGTATTCATTTTCGAGCTTGAAGGGATTTCTGCCAGAAGAATTATGGACCCGGAACAGGGCTTTTCTCCTGTGAATTTTATTTAAATAAAGAACTCATCCCAAAACCAATTTTATTCCCGCATCAAGATCTCAAATTAGAGATTAAAAGAGCCAATTTCAAGTTTTGGGATTAGCTCAAAGTGTGTTATTGAAGAGAAAGTAGGGTACTAAACAATATGAAAAATCAGTTGGAATTGATAGCAGAATCCTATGACAAAGGTATTGATTATGGAAGGCGGGGTATTAGCTTATACGATGATTTGCCGGAATATATCACAAATAATCCCGACTATATTATATACAAAAAAACAACTGAAAGCATCGAGCCTTCAGTTTATAGCGGATACAAAGAAATCAGGGAATATTTATCGCCCACAACGAACATGAAATTTATTGACCTTGGGTGTTGCCTTAACCTTATGTTTAATGGGTATGATCAATGGGCGTCAACATATCATGGGGTTGATATAAGCAGCAAAACCATTGAGCTGTTAAATGAATTTTCAACAAATAACAAATTGCATATTGGAGCATTAATTTGCGGGAGCATCCATGAAACTCCTTTTGATGCCAACTATTTTGACATCGGGGCATGTATTGGGGTTCTTGAATATTATAAAAAGGATTTTGTCGAGAAGGCACTCATTGAAGCTCACCGAATAATAAAGCCTGGCGGAAAGCTTGTTCTTGATATTCCTAACATCGTAAGCCCGGCGTGTCGGGGTATGATATTACTTGAAGAGCATGCAGGAAGGACAGACCAGTTTGATATGCTGCCGTTGGATTTTGAAAATATGCTTTGTAATTATTTTGAAATAGAAAAAGTGGAAAAAGCTAATGCGTGGGCTATGTTCCAATATTTCTTAAGCTGTAAAAAGTGAACTACACTACACGTTATAAGCATAATATGACAGAAAAAAGGAAAAAGGAAATCTTTCGACTACTTTGGAATGATATTAAAAACAAAGCGTAGAAAAGTGATGGTGCGTGATTATTATTTTGAATTTTGAATATTTTAAACTTAATTCAAGTGACTTTGATTTGCAGTAAACTTAATTTTGCATTATAATTTCCAGTTCCCTCAACCTTTTAAGAGCGATAATTTTCTCGTTATTATCTTTTAAGAACTCTTCTTCAAGGATATGGACTATCTGCGGGAACGGTACTGTTAACTGGTAGTATTTCACAGGTCTGCCTTTTCCTTTGTTCTTCTTTTCGGACCTTTCATCCACCCAGCCCCTATCCTTTAGAGGGCGCATAGCTACACTCACTTCCGGTTGTCTGAGTCCGGAAACGAGTTCTATATGAAGGGATCTGAGTTCCTTGCAGTCCTTTAAACAAACGATCGCGGTAGCCTCTGTCCTCGGGAGTCCCAGGCTTTGGAGCATATCAATAATTGAATACTCTTTTTCGGTTAAATTAACTGGAGAATCGTCGGTCATTGTGAATGAATAATACTTTCAGGTTTATATATTTTATGTAGATAAAATTATTTTTTTAAATAAATTGAGCATTGTCAGTAGATAAAAAAGGTATCTAACCCTAGTAAGACTTTCTTTGAGGAGTTTTCATATAAAAAAGTAATAGAATCAATCTCCAGAAAAAAATAGGCTTTGTCGTCCTCTAACCAAAACCTTTAAAGCAAGTGTTTACAGGAATTAAACATCTCTTAAGTAGAAAAAAGGTTTTCCAGAAATAAAGAGATAGATTTTGCCCTATAGAATCTGGATGTCCCTGATGGTCGGAAATAAGCATTTCTGATAGATGGAATAACAGGTTTTAAGCGCATGAATACCTTCAATTCTTTAATGGGAAGGATTCACTCTAAATGAAGATTGGCAAATTTTAAACTCGGGACTCCTTAAATACTTCTGCCCTGAGATCAAGAGCGAACTGGAAGTGTAAAGTAGAGAGGAGTCTCTTTTATCAGAAACACAGATATAACTCAGGCAAATTTATTCGTTTGAACCGGATAAAGAATTAAATACAATTCGGACATGTAACGCTTAGGTTAAGGAAAAGTCAAGTTCAAATAACAGAATATATGTATACATAGATCAGAGATTAGAAAGGGTGAAATGATGTCGTATATCGGTTTACAGCAGGATTCTGGAGAATATAAGATCCAAAAGATACATGCTCGGGAGATCCTGGACTCAAGGGGAAATCCCACAATTGAAGTAGATGTGTTTACACCAAAGGGATTTGGCAGAGCAAGTGTCCCTTCAGGAGCTTCGACGGGTACGAATGAAGCCCTAGAACTGCGTGATGCGGACCCCAACAGATACGGTGGAAAAGGAGTTCTGACTGCGGTCAAGAACGTAAATACCATTATCCAGAAGGAATTGCTTGGACTTGATGTGCGAAACCAGCGGGAAATCGATGAGCTGATGATCGAGCTCGACGAAACCGAAAACAAATCAAACCTTGGAGCCAACTCCATTCTTGGTGTCTCCATGGCGGTTGCAAAAGCCGCAGCTGATTCCCTTAACATGCCCCTTTACCGCTACTTCGGCGGGTCTAACGCTTTTACCCTTCCGGTACCTACAATGAATGTCCTGAATGGAGGCAAACATGCAGGAAACGAGCTTGCAATTCAGGAATTCATGATCCAGCCCAAAGGTGCAGAAACCTTCTACGAAGCCCTTCAGATCGGGGCAGAGATCTACCATGTACTTGGGAAGTACCTGGAGAAAAAATACGGACGCTCTTCTACAAATGTAGGCTATGAAGGCGGGTATGCGCCCAAAATGAGCGAGTCTACAGAAGCTCTTGACGCCCTCGTACAGGCAATTGAAGAAGCAGGCTATACCGAATCCGAAGTTACAATAGGGCTTGACGCCGCAGCAACCGAGTTCTACGAAGAAGAGTTCTATAATATTGACGGAAAGAAACTGGCTGCTCCGGAACTGCTTGACTACTATGTGGAGCTTGTAAACTCCTACCCCATCCTTTCTATCGAGGATCCCTTCTACGAAGAAGCCTTCGAGGACTTTGAAGCCCTGACCAACGAACTCTGGGACACGATCATTGTGGGGGACGACCTCTTTGTCACAAACATCGAAAGGCTCTCCAGAGGCGTGGACATGGGAGCTGCAAATGCCCTTCTCCTCAAAGTCAACCAGATAGGCTCAATCTCCGAAGCCTTCGATGCCGCAAGCATGGCTTCCAGAAACGGTTACACCGTAATTGTAAGCCACCGCTCTGCCGAAACCGAAGATACCACCATCTCAGATCTCGCAGTTGCCATAGGTGCAGAAATGATCAAGACCGGTGCCCCGGCCCGTGGCGAGAGGACTGCAAAATATAACCAGCTTCTCAGAATTGAAGAAGATCTCGGTGAAGTTGCACATTACGTGCAGCTCTAACCCTTTTTTTGATTAACTTTTTACCTCTTTTCTGTACTTTTTTGAACCTTTGTTTTTTAGTTTCTTGTTCCTTTATTTCTTAGTCCCGCCGTTTTAGTTTCATTTGAGCTTTTAGTTTAATTTTTCATTGGCCCCTGATTTCATCACCTCATGATTTTCATTTACTCCTTGTTTTTTGAGTCTCTTTACATTTTCTGATTTCTGCTATTTTGTTGGAACCAGTTGATCTTTCCCCGGACGACCGGAATGATATACACCTGCCTTTCCGGTCCCGCTTTGAAAACTTGCCGGAGCCTTCCCTGTTGATGAAAGCCAATACAAAAATAGCCCCTTGCAAGTTAATAACTCCTTTTAATCCCTGAAACCTCATTTAAGCTTACAGATACATATCAGCGCCCTCACCAGCTTGTTCGGTGGCCCTGAAAAAAAGAAGAAAGAAATAGAAGGAAAAAAGATAGAAGAACGGCTGTAAAAGAGTCTTTTCAGTTATTGCTTTTATTTGTAGCTTTTTTTCCTTTCGACTTATCCTATTTTGTTGATAATAGGGCAGCAGAATCCTGAATCACAATTTGAAATACGTAACTCGGATAAGGCTCGATTCGAGGAATTTTCTTTCCTGTATCAGAAACAGCTTTATAATCAGCCCTCCAAGAATGAATAAGAGTCTGAAAATCTAAACTGTCAGAATGGTTTAGATGGACTTAAAAGTCTTGAAAGCCCGAACATACTTAAAAGTTAAATTTCTCAAAGATTTGAAATGCTATGTCGATCGGAATTCCCTGAAAATTTAAAAGGTTTGGGCCGTCTTAAAATTCCTAAAATTTGGGTGGATCCGGGAGTTTATCCAGATGTATGAACTGAAAATCGCTTTGAGGCAGGTACTATCCAGAAAAAAGCAGACCCTTTTTGCAATACTTGCCGTTGCTCTGGCGGTTGCAGTGATCACGGTGATGATGGCAATGCTTTCGGGTTTTCAGGATGAACTTGTAAGCTCAAGCATAGAAAATAATCCCCATATTGTCATCACTCCTCAGGATGAGAAAGAAGAGTTCATACATCTCTACAGGCATACGTCCGCCCTAATTGCCGAAAAGGAAGGAGTTATAGCCGTATCCCCTAAATATCTGGGCCAGGTGGCACTGGAATACAGGGACAATGCTGAGGGAGTTTCTCTTCAGGGAGTTGACCCTGTGGCTGAAGAGAATGTGATGAGAGTGAGTGAGGATGTTGTAGAGGGGGATTTCATGACCCTTGTCCACACAAGGGACGGGATTCTGCTCGGGGATAAGCTTGCGGAAAACCTTGAGGTCCATGTGGGGGACAGGGTGGATGCCGTTTTTCCGGGCTCGAAAACAACTTCGTTCAAGGTGATCGGGCTTATCCATACCGGCACTTCTGCAGACGAGGTGACAGCCTATGCAAGGCTAGATTCGGTACAGGACTTTTTTGACGAGCCCGGCGTTGTGAGCAACATCGGAGTCCGGGTTGCAGACCCCTACCAGGCTGAGGCTATTGCAGCCTCAATTGAAGAAGAAACCGGGCTTGATGCCGTAAGCTGGAGCGAAGCAAATGCTGAAATTCTCAACCTCCTTGATACGCAGATGGTCTTTGTAAATATTTTCTATCTCCTGATTTACGGGATTGCAGGCTTTGGGATTGCAAATACCCTTATTACCATCGTTGCCCAGAGGACAAGGGAAATCGGCATCCTGAAAGCGATGGGAGCT
Organism: Methanosarcina acetivorans C2A; assembly: GCF_000007345.1. Lineage (NCBI taxonomy): Archaea > Methanobacteriati > Methanobacteriota > Methanomicrobia > Methanosarcinales > Methanosarcinaceae > Methanosarcina > Methanosarcina acetivorans. The sequence continues at coordinate 2,008,918 of NC_003552.1, forward strand.
TCTCAAAAAAGCATAATGGTTGTCTTTCTTTTCCAGTCCCTGGTTCTCGGAGCCATAGGTCTGGTGCTCGGCATCATTCTAGGGTACATTGTGACCATTGCACTGCAGAATTATGAAATCGAAGTCCCTCAGGAAATGTATTTCGGGCTTCAGACCCTGCCTCTTGAAGTAAAGCCTCTTAATTTTGTATATGCTGCATTTTTTGCTTTCATAGTCAATATAATCTCAGGTATCTACCCTGCAAGGAAAGCTGCAAAACTCGATCCTGTAAAAGCTATTGAAAGCGCCTGAATAGAGCCGGGTTCTCATTTATAACAGGTTCTTATTTTTGACAGTTGTCCTTTTTAGCAAGTTCTGAAATCCCTTTCAGCATTTTTGTTTTTTCTGTCTATTCTGTTTTAAGATTCTGTTTTAAGATTCTGTTTTAAAATTCTGTTTTAAGATTCTGTTTTAAGATTCTGTTTTAAGATTCCGTTTTAAAATTCTGTTTTAAAATTCTGTTTTCAAATAACTCCTATCATTTCCAGCCCTACGTAGACCATCAGAAGTACAAAAAAGTGTTTTAAATATTCCGGGTTTACCAGATGACCGATTTCTGCTCCTGTTCTTGCTGCAAGAAGCCCGGGGACTACAAGTAAAATCCAGTTCAGGAGATTGATATAGCCAAGAGAATAAGGAGGAAGCCCGGCCTGCCCCCAGCCGTTGATAATATATCCGACTGACCCTCCGAAAGAGGTAAAAAGCATAATTGCCGCCGAGGTCCCGACAGCTTTTCTCATGTCGAAATGCAGGAGAATCAGCATGACCGGAATCCCGACTACTCCTCCCCCAATTCCAAGAAGTCCTGAAAAAAAACCTATGAGGATGCCGCCAAAGATATAAAATACCGGATTGGTTCGAATTTTCTCTTTTTCCTTTACAGCCGACGTGGTATAAGTTTTCAGGGCTCCAAGTATGATCACTACCCCGAAAATTGTACTCAAGGTTGAGGCCGGCAGATAGGAAGCTACTGCTGCTCCCCCGAAACTGGAAATTAAGCCGGAAACTCCCATAATCAGAGCCGGTTTCCAGAGCACTGCCTGTTTTTTGTGATATTTGTGGGTAACAATTATGGCATTTATCAGGATCACAAAGAGGCTTGTCCCGAGAGCCGCCCTTAGAGCCAGGTCCGGGTCCATTCCGGTTTCCTGCAAAAGCCAGTACTGGACAGGAGACATAATAAAGCCTCCCCCTATGCCCAGAAGCCCTGAGATAATGCCTGCAAAGGCACCTGTAAAAATGAGAACGCCAAGATAAAGGGGGTCTGTAGGAGTCATTTCCATTTTAGTATTTTGTTTTTATTTCCTGATTTTTTACTGATTTTTCCTGGTTTAAACGTATATTTCCGGCTTTTCCGGCTGTTTACTACATAAAACTGCGAGTTTATTCAAGTTAACAGTATCGTACTGAAAATATGCAGGGCTGCCACTGATGGTAATATGGAAAAATCCGGAACTAGCAGAAAGGTTGTACTTGAAAGGATAAATCATGGCTTAAAAAGGTAACTGTTTTTCTTAAATAATTTGCCCCTGAAGTAGCCTGTCTTGCTGTCTGCATACCTGCACATTTACAAGCGACCCTTCTCACCTCTTGCTTACCTTTTGCTTACCTCTAACCCTTTCCCTGCGTAACTAATATTTAAAATGAGTTATAAGTTATTAGCCAGAAGCAGGTTTACAAACAATTTACCGAACCGTATTTATAAACTATTACCACAACCGGGCTAATGAGGCGCTATTATGATCAAAATCGAGTTACACGGCACATACAACCTTTATTATGCGATTCTTGGAATGCGAAATCCCATGAATTCCTGGCACCTGATGGACAGCAGCGAGCCTGATCAGGCAGGGAACTGCAAACTTGGGGAAAAGGACCTGAACCTGGCCCAGCGCCTGACCCTTGCAGGAAACGAACACGGCAAGTTTCTGCGGTTCATCACGGTCTGCTTTGACCTCTCAGCTCCCCTCTACTGGTGGAAAGAGTTTGATACCTACAAATTTACCGAAAAGAACTCAACCTCAACAATGCACAAGCTAACCAGCAAGGACCTTGCTCCCCATGACTTTTCCTTTGATACGATGACGGAATACAGGCATGCCCAGATCCGGCATCTCAACGACCTGATCAAAGCCTACAAATCCCGAGAAGGTGACAGCGAAGAGGATAATGCATACCGGAAAGCCGTTTTCAGGGAACTCGTCCAGGACCTCCCGAGCGCTTACATGCAGAAAAGGACAGTCATCACCAACTACGCCGAACTCCGGAACATCTACTTCCAGCGCCGCCACCACAAACTTGACGAGTGGCGGGACTTCTGTGACTGGATGAAAAAGGAACTCCCGTATGCCGAAGAACTGATCTGCGTGGAGAAGAAGGAGTAAGGTTGAGGATATTTTTTAGTAGTAAACCCGTCAAACCGGGGCATAAATGTTTTCAGAACCCCGGACTCTCACCGGTCGTGCAGCCACGACCGGCCTTTCCCTAATTTTAAATGAAAAAATGAAAATTTGTATTATCCCTCTTATTTTATGGGACTTTTGCTTAAATACTGTCGAATTTTCCCGTGTTTTTAATGAGGCTTTTTTAAAAGTTTGAAATGTGGTTCTTGATTTGTGGCGCTTGCTGTTGCTATTCTGGATTATATGGGTGTAATTTTTCCGGTTAATTCCAGGGGATAAAGATAAAAAACGCAAACATTATAGGGTTTCAGAGTGTATCCTCAGTTTCTTTCCCTTCACTTCTGTAAATAATCCGGGATAGAAAGGATGCAAAGCATGACCGAACTTGAAAAAACAGTTACTTTAGGGCGAGGTGTGGTCCTTGCAATTCTTATGGTTATAGGTTCAGGGCTCCTTGGCCTGCCAGGACTGGTGGCGGACTCAGGGACAGCGCAGGAAGTGGTTTTCGGCTGGCTCCTGATCATTCTGGCTGCAATGCCTCTTATTCAGATCTGCGCAGGACTGGGAAAGAAATTCCCCTGCTCAGGGGGCCTTTTCCATTATGCCCGCGAGGCTGTGGGAGAGTGGGGAGAGTATGCAGTAACAGCCCTCGTCTGTGGGTCCTTTATCCTGGGAGAGCCCGCAGTTGCTCTTATTGGCGGAGAATACCTGCAGCACCTCTTTAAGCTGTCTGATTTCGGAGTGCATTTACTAGCTTTTCTCCTGATTACGGTTATGACTCTTATCACGGTTGCCGGGGTCAGACTTGTCTCTTTTTTCAATTATGCAGCCGTAGCTATACTGCTTTTCCTGATTGCTGCCCTCACTTTCTATAACTTCAATTTCTTTACCTCAGGGCTAGGATTTTCGGTACAGGCTCTCTTTGAAGGGGCATCAGACCTTGCAGGCTTCAGTGCCGGAGCTCCCGATCCTTACAATGTCTGGAAAATTTCCGCTCTTCTCTTCTGGGCTTTTCTGGGCTGGGAGAATATGTCCTTTGGCCTGGGCGAACTCCAGAACCCGGAAAAAAACGTCAAAAGGGTTTTCTGGCTCAGTTTCGGGCTTACAATCTTCATTTACCTGATGCTGGCAGTCACAAGTATAGGAGCTGATGCGGCCGGAATTCCCCTCCCCGGAGCGTCAGGGCTTGTGGAGCTTGTTAAGTTCACCCCTCCGGGAAACCTGCTCATCTGGCTGATGGCAGTAGTTGTCGTTGCTAATGTACCCTGCTGGAACTTTGCTTCAAGCCGGCTTATCTATGCATCAGGAAAAGAAAATGTGCTCCCTGCTTACCTGGGAAAACTCTCGGAGCGCGGATAGCCAATGGCAAGCATCCTGAGTATGTATACGGCTTTCCTGCTTGTGCTCCTGGGGACTTATGTGTTTAAAGTTCCGGTTTCTTTCATGCTCGTCAACCAGAACTTTCTCTTTCTCTACGGCTTTGTCCTGATTTCTTACTGGAAGACCGAAACAGGCCGGAGACGCTGGATATATTCGGGACTTTCCCTCCTGTCTCTTTCCTTCCTGGTTTCAGGGTTTAGCTGGAGGATTCTCTACTCAGTTGCCCTTACAGGAATCGGGTATTATGGGTTTGTCAGGAAGACTGCGAGGCAGAAAGGTCAGGAGGAAAAAACTGCTTACAAGGCTTACTCGGATCTATAAGGCTTACTCAGATCTTTAACTTCAAACCTTTAAACCCACCTTTAAAAGCGATCTTTAAAACGGCCTTTAAATTTTAACTTTAAACTCAATACAAACCTGAATCTGTAAATTTAGGTATATCCAAAGCTGGAAAGGTTATTTTTGAGTGATAAACTCCTTCCCTGAAAAATCCTCTTCTCTAACTCAGCCCTTTCATTTACTTCTCTTATTTTTTGCTTTTTTGGGTGACTAACTGGATTGCAGGCTAAAGATAACAGGCTATGGATCGCAGGTTATAGATAGAAAAATAACCTTATGTTAATTAAGAAAATGTAATTTTAGGGAGTAGAGGGTCAAAACGTTTTGTGGGGATCATTGTGATGAATCAAAATATCACTAGTACGGATGAAGCAAAAGAAGCATCTGTAGCCGAACTCCTGGAGAAACTATCTTCAAGTGAAAGAGGGCTTACCGATTCGGAGGCAAAAGAGAGGCTTCAAAAATACGGGCCCAATGAAATCACGGAAAAGAAGGCCAGTGCACTTGTCAAGTTTTTGAGCTATTTTTGGGGACCTATTCCCTGGATGATCGAAATTGCAGTCGTCCTGTCGGGAATCCTGCATCGGTGGGATGATTTTGCAATTATTCTTGCGCTGCTGCTGCTGAATGTAACTGTGGGCTTCTGGCAGGAACACAAAGCCGATAATGCTATTGAATTATTGAAGCAGAAACTGGCTTTGAAAGCAAGGGTACTCCGCGACAACAAATGGCTTGAAATATCCGCAGGTGAAATGGTACCCGGAGATGTAATTCGACTCCGGCTGGGAGATATTTGCCCTGCAGATGTCAAACTTATTACAGGAGATTACCTGCTTGTCGATGAATCCGCATTAACAGGGGAATCTCTCCCTGTGGAAAAGCATGTGTCCGATATTGCATACTCGGGTTCGGTTATCCGGCAGGGGGAAATGGATGCGCTGGTAGTTGCAACCGGCATGAACACCTTCTTTGGGAAAACTGCGAGGCTGGTAGAAGAGGCTAAAACCCAAAGCCATTTCCAGAAGGCTGTCATCAAAATCGGAGACTACCTTATTGTTTTTGCCCTTGTCCTTGTTGCCTTTACTTTCCTTGTGGTGCTCTTCCGTCATGAAAGCCTGCTTGAATTTTTCCAGTTTGCGCTTGTCCTGCTCGTAGCAGCAATTCCGGCCGCCCTGCCTGCAGTTCTATCGGTAAGCATGGCAGTAGGCGCAGTTACCCTGGCCAGGGATGGGGCTATCGTAAGTAAGCTTGCGGCTGTCGAAGAAATGGCAGGAATGGATATCCTGTGTTCGGATAAGACCGGGACCATTACCAAAAACGAACTTGTTCTGACCGAAATAAACCCTTTTCAGAATTTTTCCGAAAACGATGTGCTTCTCTTTGCCAGCCTGGCTTCGAGGGAAGAGGACAGGGACCCGATTGATGACGCAGTTCTCGCCAGAACAAAAACCCTTAAGGATTTTTCAGAAATCGCCGGAAGCTACAGGGTACTTTCGTTCAAGCCGTTTGACCCGGTTTCAAAACGGACGGAAGCCGAAGTAGAGGACTCGGCTGGCAACAGGTTCCTGGTAACAAAAGGGGCGCCTCAGGCAGTTTCGGCTCTCATGGACAGTGAAGTTGCCGTGACCAGTAAAGTTACCACAGATAGTAAAGTTACCACAGATGACAGTGAGAATACAGCAGGGTCCCAGATTGAGGAATACGTTGAAGAGTTTGCATCCAGGGGATACCGGGCTCTGGGAGTTGGCCGGACCGATGCTCAGGGAAGCTGGCATTTTGCAGGGCTTCTTGCCCTCTACGATCCTCCCCGTGACGATTCTGCAGAGACCATCCGGACTGCACAGGATATGGGCGTGGACGTAAAAATGATTACAGGCGACCATCTCGCTATTGCAAAGGAGATTTCCAGGCAGGTAAACTTAAAGCAGGACATCATGCTTCCCACGTCCTTTCTGGATGCACCTGACCGAAATGCAGAAGAAATAGTTGAAACAGCGGATGGTTTTGCCCAGGTGTTCCCGGAACATAAGTACCATATCGTGGAATTGCTACAGCACAGGGGTCATATCATAGGCATGACCGGAGATGGAGTTAATGACGCTCCAGCCCTGAAAAAGGCCGATGCAGGTATTGCTGTTGCCGGAGCTACGGACGCAGCCAAGTCCGCTGCCGACATCGTGCTGACGAAGCCCGGGCTTTCTACAATTGTCAATGCGCTCAAGGAGAGCCGTAAGATATTCCAGCGGATGAATAATTATGCCCTGTACCGTATTACCGAAACGATTCGAGTCCTGCTTTTCATAACCTCTTCAATCCTTGCGTTTAAGTTCTATCCCGTTACTTCTCTGATGATAGTTTTGCTGGCGCTTCTGAATGATGCTCCAATAATGACTATTGCTTATGACAATGTCAAATACTCCGATCTGCCGGAAAAATGGGACATGCGAATTTTGCTGAGTATGGCAACCCTTCTTGGAGTTATAGGAGTTATCAGTTCATTCGGGATCCTTTACATAGGCCTCCATATTTTCCAGCTTTCCCATGAAGTCCTCCAGTCTTTCATATACCTGAAACTTTCCGTAGCAGGTCATTTAACAATATTTGTGGCAAGGACAAAAAGCTACTTCTGGTCAGTAAAACCGGCCAAAATCTTATTCGCAGCAGTAATAATTACACAAATTATTGCCACACTCATAACCGTGTACGGGTTCCTGCTTCCTGCAATGGGATGGAAACTTGCCTTTTTCGTCTGGGGATATGCGTTGACAGCCTTCGTTATAACAGATTTTATCAAAGTCCAGGCTTACAGGTTGCTGAACCATACCGGAATAAAGTTTCATGTATGAAATGGGCTGGAGTTTTTTCGGAATCTTCCGAAGAATCTTTTAGAGAGAAACTTTTAAATTCCTTGCCTCATCAAAATAATCCAATAGTTTCCAGGCAAATTATAATAAATACAGGAGCCTGACAAGATGTCATTGATAAGTGTTAAAGACGCACCCGGAAAAGGTAGAGGCGTATTTGCACAGAGAAATTTGAAAAAAGGTGAAGTAATAGAAACCTGTCCCGTTATCGTTCTTCCACCCGAAGAAGTAAATACGCTTGAGCTTACCCAGCTTTATAATTACTATTTCGCATGGGGAACAGACTCAAGAGCAGCAGCAATTGCCCTTGGCTACGGATCTCTTTACAACCACTCATATACCCCTAACGCAGAATACCAGAAAGATTTCATTAACGGTCTTTTGAAATATGTTTGTATAAAAGACATCCGAAAAGATGAGGAAATCACCATAAACTATAACTGCGACCCTGAAGACAAAACCCCTGTCTGGTTTGATATTGCAAGCCAGAACTGATTTCCGGGTTTTGGATTCGGTAAAACAACTTTAAATACCTATAACTGTTTTACTTGTTACTTTTTACTTATTATTTGTTACTTTTTACTTTTTGGCACAAAATATATGGCTGCTTAATCCATAATAAGCTTAATATGCCTTAATAGCCTTAATAAGCCTTGATCTGCCTTCTACATACTCAATTCTTTTCGTCTTTGAATTTAATCTTCCAGTGGGTCCCGTCACAAAACTGCTTGTTTTTTGAAGCTCCGCAGCGGCAGAGTGTGTAATGCTCTTTTGATTGCGGAACCGAACCGTCAGGGGAACATAACCCTCGATATTTCCGACAACTTTATAAAAACTATCCTTGCAAACGATAATTGCAGGAGGACGCGGGTAGTCCCTGTACAGCACCCCATCCCTGGAATAGCTCAGGGCTCCGGATGGGCAGCTCCTGATTATTTTCTCAATTTCCTCAGGGTTTGCAGCTTCCGGGTCGATCCAGGGTTTTTTCCCCTTCTTAAAAACGGAAGATGCTCCTTTAATGCAAAATTCGGCATGAGCGCAGACTCCTCTGTTGTCATGAATGATGATCTTTTTGCCTTTGTAATCTTTTACGTCATCAGGAACCCTATTTTCTTCCTTTTCTCCCGAAAAACCGATCTTTTCATGGGCTCCGTCGCAAAAAGGTTTGTTTTCTGACTTTCCACATCTGCAAAGAGCCATTATAGGTTTTGTTTCAATGGATTCGCCTTTTGAGTTCCTGAAATTTTTCAGATTCCTTACAAGATACGGACCGTTTTTTATGACCTTTATTGAAGGTTTCTTTTCTTCACTTTGTGAAACCATTTGTCCCCTCTCCTGTTATAAAATTAGCATTTTCGGCTTAAGTATTTGCCCCCGTTCTTGATAATGCATATCTGATTATGGATGCTAACCCGCTCTTTCCACGGTTAACTGCTCCGGTGTAAACTGAGCTGCTGTATGGTTGGAATACAGGAGGTATATTTGAAAAGAAACAGGGGTGTTGTTATTCGGGACCCGATATGTAAAGAAAAAAGAAGACAGAAGTTCAAAGAAAAATTGTAGAATCTGCCTGTGGGGCATAGGACTATGATTTTGAAGTGAAGAGTTTATTAGCAGGGTCAAGAAACCTGAAAGAGAAAAATAAACCAGAAGTGAGAACACTTCTTTTAAAAAAAGAATCTGCAGAAAAGAATCTGCAACTTTTCCTGCAATAAACAGGTTATTTCGTTTTAATTTTCATCCCTTTCAATTGTTAAACTTAAAGAGTTCAGGTTTTACCTGCGCATGTTAAGGGCAGGGGCTGACATGCCATCATAGGTACTTGCCATGTGTTCGGGCTTTACTTCCTGCATATCGGCACGCTGGGCACGGAGCATACTATCCACACGGAGCACCATTGCTGCAGCTTCGGATCCTGCCTTGATAGTGTTGACCTTTACCCTGAGGGGGTCAACAACGCCTTTTTCAAGCATATCTTCAGCAGCACCGGTCTGAATGTTCAAGCCGGCGTTTTTGTTTTCTGCATGCTTTGCACGGAGGTTGAGGATGGAGTCGATAGCATCCAGGCCTGCGTTTCTTGCAATTGTCCTTGGGATTTCTTCAAGAGCTTCGGCAAAAGCTGTGATCGCCGTCTGTTCACGCCCGCCTATGCTGGAAGCATAGGAACGGATGGAGAGTGCAACTTCCATTTCCGAGGCCCCGCCTCCGGCAACGACTTTGCCGTCTTCGACCACACATTTCACAACTCTAAGGGCATCATCAATTGCACGTTCCAGGTTGTCCACTACATGTTCGGTCCCGCCGCGCAGCACGATTGAGACCGACTTTGCACCCTTGCAGTCCCTGAGGTAGGTTTTGCCCTGGTCTTCGTCCCTGTCCTGCTCAAGGAGCCCTGCATGCCCGAGTTCTTTTTCCGTAAGTTCCTTGATATTCCGGACAGGTCTGCCTCCCGTAGCGTCAGCAAGGTGCTGCATATCATCAGTCTTCACCCTGCGGGTTGCGTAGATTCCCCTGCTCTGGAGGTACGCTGCGACCTTATCGTCCATGCCTTTTGAGCAGAAGACAGCATTTGCGCCTGCCCTGATAATGTAATCCGCCATCTCAAAGAGGGCAGCATCCTCCTGCTTCACGAAATTTTCAATCTCGCTTACAGTGCTGATTTGCAGCTTTGCCTTGTTTGCGGTCTTTCCGGTTTCCATAGGAGTATCAATAAGCGCGATATTGGGATTTACAATTTTTAGAGGGGAATTCTTATCGAGTGCAACCTTATCGATTACAACTCCTTCCACGAATTCCGTGTCCTCAACACGCCTGCCTACATCTTTTGTTAGGATGATGTGTTTAAGGTCGGCTTTTCCTCCCTCGTGAATCGCAAGCACAGCACTCACGCAGAGCTCTGCGACCAAACGGTTATATTTTTCAGAAGCCTTGCCAGTGATAGAGGTGCTTGCGGTTTTTACAAGCAGGTCTCGGTCTTCCTCGCCTGCGGAAACTGCCAGGTTCTCAAACATCTCAACAGCTTTCTCGGCTGCAAGTCTGTACCCTTTGACAACAACTGCAGGATGGACTCCCTTTTCAATAAGAGCCTCGGCTTTTTCCAGCAGGGCACCTGTGAACACGACCGCACTTGTTGTCCCGTCCCCGGCAGAATTTTCCAGAGACTGGGCAACTTCTACAATCATCTTGGCTGTAGGATGCTCGATGTCCATGTCATGTAAGATAGTGGCACCATCATTTGTGATGGTGATATCTCCCAGAGGATTCACAAGCATCTTGTCCATACCCCGGGGCCCAAGCGTACTCTTAACTATGGTTGCCACTGCTTTTGCAGCTGCAATATTCATGCTGAGTGCGTCTCTTCCCTTTGTTTGTTCTTTATTCGGATCTATTATGAAGATTGGCTGGCCACCTTTATCCATTTGAACAAAACCTCCTGAAAATACATAGTACGGATTGAAGGATAAATGATCGATAATTTGAGTTATTATCCGGCTTGCGGCTGCTTGCTCTCAGGTATCGGACCCGAGAACCCTGTTTTGAGCAATTTGTTAATCTTGCAAATTGTAATTGATCAGGAAATTACTGATAATACTTCTATAAAAATATACCGGTAAGACCTGCAGCTTTGCAAAAAGAACACTGGTTCCGCTTCCTGTTATGCTTGAGATGAAAAAGGCAGTAACCTGTGTCCTGCTTGCCACAGGAACCTGAAGGAAAATGTTTGCAGGAAGCACTTCTAAGAAAAACGTCTAAGAAAAACTTCTGCCTTAAACTCCTGCCTTTAATTTATTTGGAATCCTGTTTATTTCTGTCGGGTTATAATCTTTATAGCCCCGTCTTTATTCCCTATGTAAAGCTCGCTCACATTGCAAAAAATCCCATGCTCAACGACACCAGGGATTGAAGATAGTTGAAGGGCGAGCGCTTCAGGGTCTTTTATAACTCCAAATTCGACATCAAGGACAAAATTTCCATTGTCGGTTATTACGGGCCCGTCTTTTTTTACGGCAGACCTGAGCTGGGGTTTTCCGCCCAGTTCCCGGATCTTTTTTACCACAGGTTCTTTTGCAAAAGGCAGGACTTCCACAGGTACGAGTTTATCAAGCTGCTTGCTCGTTTTCGACTCGTCGGCTACAACCACAAACCGTCTTGCAGAAACGGAAACGATCTTTTCCCTTGTATGAGCCGCTCCTCCTCCCTTAATCGCACGGAGTTCGGAATCTATCTGGTCAGCCCCGTCAATGGCAAGGTCCAGTTCCGGATGCTGGGCAAGGGTCGTCAGCCTGATTCCGGCCTCTATTGCAAGCATCTCGGACTGATAAGAGGTAACGACTCCCAGGATATCGAGCCCCTCCTCCCTCACCCTGCGCCCAAGTTCTTTTATTGTGTATGCAACGGTTGAACCTGTCCCGAGTCCTACAAGCATCCCGGAGCTGACAAGCCCTGCTGCAGCAATTCCTGCCGCCCTTTTTTCTGGAGAATCAGTAGAAGTATTTCTTTCCGTCATGTTATGTTCCGCCTTTCATCTCTAAAAAAGGAAAAATATTTTTCAAAAACATGATGTCCTTTCAAGCTTAAAAGAAAAAAATGGGAGGATCAGGGAGAAAGTCTTCTCCTGTCCCTCGGGAAGAGTACCGTGTCTCTGATGTTCTCAGTTCCGAGCATTGTCATGACAAAACGCTCACAGCCCATTCCCCAGCCTGCATGAGGGGGCATTCCGTATTCGAAGGCTTTAAGGTAGAACTCAAAACCGTCAGGGTTCAGGCCCTGGGACTCGATCCTGCTCTTGAGCAGCTCAGAAATGTGAATCCGCTGAGCTCCCGAGGAAAGCTCCATTGTGCGGTGCATCATATCAAAGGACTTGCTGAACTCAGGCCTGTCCTCATAAGGCATGGCATAAAAAGGTTTGATCTCTGTTGGCCAGTCGATGATGAAGTAGTGGGATTCGCCTGTTGTTTCGTATACATAATTTCCGACCGTGTGTTCACCGAGAGTGCCAAGGTCGTCTCCCCAGTGCATTTTCTCTTCACAACGGCTGTTTACTATCTCGATTACCTCGTCATATGTAAGTTTCAGGAAAGGAGTCTTCGGAACTTTCAACTCAACCCCGAGGATTTCAAGGGAAGCTTTGCAGTTCTCAATTACCCGGGTATAGATATGAGCAACCAGGTTTTCCAGAATTTCCATTACATCAAAGTGGTCGGCAAAGCTAACTTCCACATCGATAGAAGTGGCTTCGTTTAAGTGCCTGCGGGTATCGTGTTCCTCTGCCCTGAAGATGGGCCCGATTTCAAAGACCCTGTCAAAACCGCCGCCCATGAGGATTTGTTTGAAGAGCTGGGGGCTCTGGTTAAGGAAAGCTTCCCTGTCAAAATAGGTAATAGGGAAAAGGGCAGTTCCGCCTTCGGTTGCAGTCGCAACGACCTTGGGAGTTGCGGTCTCAATAAATTTATTCTTGACAAAATATTCCCTGATAGCCTGGAGAGCCTCGTGCCTTATCTTAAAAACCGCAGTTGTCTCGGCTCTTCTCAGGTCAATGAAACGGGAGTCAAGCCTTGTGTCCAGTTCGGCTTCAACCTTTCCGGTCGTGTCCATCGGGAGAGGGGAACCTGCAACGTTCAGCACCTTGATCTCTTCAGGAAGCAGTTCGTAGCCGTTCGGAGCTTTTTCTTCGAACTTGACAGAACCGGTTACGGAAATCACGGACTCGCGGATGAGCCTTCTTGCTGCATCAAAGAGTTCTTTGTCAATTTTTTTCTTTACAAGTGTAACCTGAGCCTTTCCTTCCCTGTCCCTGAGAACAACGAAACAGATCCCTCCGAGGTCTCTGACCTCATGGATCCAGCCTGCAAGGGTAATTTTCTGGCCGTTGTCAACACTTTCAGGTTTGACTTCGGCTGTATAATGCGTTCTGAGATTTGCTAAAGACATAAATTCACCTAATTCGGGGGTAAATTAAACGTAATTATGAGAATGAAGCTGAAACGTAGGTGAATAGTCATAACTCATTATTAATGTATTTGTTCCCCTAGTCCCGTCTCGCCCGAATTGCGCCTCGGGAGTACGCGGTCCTTTTCACTCGCTTCGCTCGCTCAAAAGGACTAATTTTTAGGATAGAGTTATAAGCTTCGCTCAAGAGGACTGATAATGGATTTCAGCTGTAACTTTGCTCAGAAAGCCAATTTGTAAATTATAGTAGTGACTCTATGAACCGGATAAAGGAAGAAGAAATATGGTAAAAACTTATTTACTGAGCTGAGATTCTAAATAGTTTTTACTTGGGAAGTAAAACCCTGATAAAGAAGTAGATAAAGGATAGAAGAGGAATATAATTTATAAAAATTGAGGTTTAAAGGGGAAAACAGAGTGAAAAAGGAAATAATAATTTTTCTGGTAATACTTGGTATGCTTTTTGTTGCGGGTTGTGCTGAAAATGGGGGGCCTGAAGACCCTGCCCCTTCTACACCTGTTGAAGAAACTGTTGAAGAAATGGATAATGGGGAAGTTTCCGGAGGAGAAGAAACTGTGACTGTACCCGAAGCTGAGCAGAATGAGACCGGTGCGAGTGAGATTATTGACGTTGAGATTCGGGACTATAAGTACATACCCGATAGTCTTACGGTTGATGTCGGGCAGACTGTGAGGTGGACAAACTACGATACCGTGCTCCACGACGTTGTAGGATCGGGTATCGAATCCGAATACCTTAAGCAGGGAGAGACTTTTACTTACACCTTCGAGCAGGAAGGGACGTATGATTATATCTGCACACTACACCCCTCGATGGAAGGAAAAGTAATTGTTGGAGCCTGAATAGCGAGAGCTACTCAAATGGGCTCAGTGAAATCAAAATTAGGGAACGATTGTTCCTATTCATCTTCTTTTGTTTATCCTTTCTGCAGCCGCGAAAATATCCTCTGGATCTGGCAGTAAATTACGCTCTAAACTTGTTTGACGGCTCTCAGAAGCTTATATATGGATAGATGTAGAGTTTTTATAGGGTCATAAATAACCCTATTATAAAGGAGTGTGACTGACAATGGGCGAAACAGATATTAGCGAGATCGATCCAGCGTGTAGAAGTGCACCAACCAAGACGATGAAAGAGGATGGGGTAACAAAAATACTCCATAGTATTGATTCCTTTGTAGCAACCGGGATAGTACCAAAGGAATGGAAACCAGACCTCACTTTTGAAGATGAAATAGTCTGGAAAGGGTGGCTCTATACCCTCCAGTACGAGGAAAACAAAAATGGTGAGATAACTAAACACTACGTTTGTCTGTATCCTAATGACTGAGGCTCTTTAGAGCCTCTAAAAAATCTGGTGTAAGGGAAATGAACATGCCAAAAGTACAGTCAAATCCAGAAACATCCCAGGTTGAGTTCCATTTTTTACTTTTCGGAGAACAGTTTAATATTTCCCTATTTTTTTAATTCATCCTCTTGCTATCGAATCATGCGTTATGAAAAATCCTCTCTGTGTGAGGACAATGTTTCATTTTTAAGGCGAACTTGATGAGTAAATCCTCAATTTTCGGTATTCTGGAAACAAGGTTTTGATATGTCGGAAAGGGTGAGCTGAAAGGTCATGTGAATGCAAGTCTTTTGGAGAGATTTTTACTTACAGACTCTTTTTTATAAACTCCGGAGCCTGAAAAAAGGAATTAAATTAGACTTTATTCGAAGTCCGAAAATATCTTTTTTTGAAAAAAATCTCTTTCTCAAGCCCTTATCCGCGCGCGCCCGGGAACTACACAAAAAGCAGGACTGAATATCCACGAGAATCTGATTCTATGGAGTTTTAGAGGAATATTCTACACGAATTTAAATTAAATAAATATTTATAAAGCTAGGAAAAGGATCAAGCTTAAACTCCAGCTTTTTTAATGATTTATAATTAGATTCTCAAAAATATGTATTTTTTTCAGATAACTATATATAATGGAACGAAAGTTCATTGGTTTGAATACAAATAAAATTATAAAAATTTCAGAGAAAAGAGGGAGTAAAAAATTATACAGATTGTACATCTTTCGGATATTCATTTTTCAGAAGCATACTTTGTCCCGGAAATTGCAGAATCCATGCTGCAGAAAATAAACCAGCTGGACCCGGACATAGTGGTAATTACCGGCGACCTGACAGAAAACGGGTTTTCAGCCGAATATGACGGGGTAAAGGAGTTTATTGACAAGATAGAATGTAAAGACAAGGTCCTTGTTCCCGGAAACCACGACTCCAAAAACGCAGGTTACCTGCACTTTGAAGATCTTTTCGAAAACAGGTTCCCCACCCGGAACCTGGGAAACGTAACTGTCGTAGGGGCCGATTCCTCACAGCCTGACCTTGATGAAGGGCATCTGGGAAGGGAAAACTACGGCTGGATCAAAGAAGCTTTTTCCGGGGAGAATTTCAAGGTCTTTGCCCTGCATCACCACCTCGTCCCGATCCCGCTTGCTGGGAGAGAAAACACCGTTCTTGTCGATGCAGGAGATGTCCTTGACCTCCTGAACCGCTGCAAGGTAAACCTTGTACTTTGCGGGCACTGCCACATTCCTCATGTCTGGAACCTGAATAACATGCTTGTCGTAAACGCAGGCACCTTCTGTTCATCCAAGACCAGAGGCAAAACCACACAGTGCTTTAACCTGATCCAGGCAGAAAATGGAGAGAACAACAACTGGAATGTCCGCGTTTCCAGGGTTTTTCCGCAGGGAAAGCTGGAACTGGTCACAGAAACCGTAATGTGAAGGTGCGTCAAAAATTTGATATTTCTTTATCGACGTATTCCTTTCTTTTTTATTTTTTAATCATACTCACTTCCCCTTAACCCGCCACCCGACCAACTTTTCCGTTTCAACCCTCTCAATCTCGTTTCTCTCAGCAAGGTCTTGCAGAATCTCAAGCAGCTCTTTTTCCCTGACCCCGATCTCATACCTGGTCTTAAATTCGGTTATTATCCGGGCGATATCGAGGGTTCTATCCCCGAGAATCTTTTCTGCAAAGCCCGCCAGATCCTCATAACGAGCCCAAGGATAAATTATCCAGCGCCACATGATAATTTTCTGGGCGTAAAAATCCGGGGTAAAGGAAGAACAGGTCTTGTGCTGGAGGACTGCAGTTTTGATCTCAGCGGGGTTCAGGCTCTGCGCATAAGCAACCGAAATGGAAAGGGTATCTCCCGTATCGGTTATGTCGTCTACGATAAGCACTTTCTTCCCGCTTATGTCTACAGGAATGGGATATTTGATTCGGGCTTCTGCTCCCATTTCCGCTCCCCGAGTATAGTGTTCGACTTTCATTGTCGTAAGCTCGTTAAAAAGCAAAAAGTCCGAAATAAGCCTCCCTGGGACAAAACCTCCTCTCCCTATAGCAATGATCAGGTCAGGCTTGTAGCCTGTGGCCTTGATTTTCCTGGCAAGAAGCCTGGAAAGACGGGAAACTTCCCCAAAGCTTATGAGCTCGCACCTGAAAGAACTCTTTTCTGCCGGAGAGCAGTTGAACTGCCGGGCTGCTTTTTCTTTTTCTCTGTCCAGATGAATCCCCTTCTGCTGGTATTACTGTTACAGGTGCCGCTTTTGAGAGCACTAATTCTCTTGCATCACTTTTGCAGGTGTCACTTTCTGCCTTTCTTACGTCCTCAGGTAAAACTTTGAAGTAAAAAGGAGCCTGTATCCTTCCCTTAGTCGGCATAAGCCCGGATACAAATTTATTCATTTACCGGGCTCCAGGAGGGAAAAAATGTAAAAAGAATACTTGAAATACATCTCCCGATTTTGACCCTCAAAGCATAATTTTACTGGAAAATATATAAGGTTACTTTTGCAAAGCAAAAAGTATTTTCTTCTGATTAATAGTTCTAACCAGACTCCGAATTGGTACTTTCAAGGTTCTGAAAACTTTAAATGCCAGAATAGACAGCCGGCCAAAAAATAAAAACATAAATGGACTGAAAAAACAGGAATGGACCCCAAAAACGATACAAAACGGCATTTTTATATACCTGCGCCTCACTACTAATTTTACCCACAAAAAGGATTTTTCTTGATAGTTTTTAAAGGAGGATAACAATTATGGACTTCAAAGCAATTCTTGCAATACTTGTATTCTGTACTCTTTACTACATCTATCACTTTTCATCCGGCGCCATAGCCTGAAGAAACCGCTAAAAAGGAGTAAAACAATGGATTTCAAAGCAATTCTTGCAGTACTTGTATTCTGTACTCTTTACTATATCTATCACTTTTCCGGTGGAGCTATAGCCTGAAAGGAAAAAAGAAGAGCAAGGGCAAGAACAACATTTATTTTCATATATTTAAACCTGGGATCTTTATGAAATAGCGGATACGATAGCGGAATGGGTGGGTGCCGCATCTGGACTTAAGAAATATTTTAATTTGTTTTTAAAAAATAACTGTTTCCGCCCGGAATTCAAAACTCCCAGAAAATTTCCGATTTCCTTTGACCTGAAGTACAATTCGTGTGTTGAATCGGGTGTTGAATCAAGACTCGGGAAAATAAAATCGGAGGTTCGGCTATGGAACTACGGAAAACCGTTTTTTTCTATTACTCAAGCGCCAAACAGGTAAGAATGGAAGACAGAAAAGAGAATAGCTGGACATATGGATTAATACAAAACATTATTTTACCTGGTTGTTTTACTGACGGTTCCAAAGAAAATGCTGGAAGAACGGAATCAACATACTTGAAAATTGATCTTATTACCTGAAAATATTTTAACCCGGAAGCCATAAATATAAAGTAAATTCGGGGAAGAAACAGAGGATAGGGGGATTGGTGAAATCAGCGATTTATTAAAAAAAATAGACTTTAAAGCTCTTCTTGCGGTTCTCGTTTTTCTGACGCTTTATTATATCTACCATTATTCTGGCGGAGCTATTGATTAAAAACAAAACAAATAGAAAGATCAAAGCAAATAACAATTAAAGCAGGAAAAGGCATCTTAGAAATAGCACAAAAAGAGAAACATTAGAATAAAATAAGGGCATACCGGATCAAAAGGAGCTTCAAAGCCATGCTTTCAGGAGAGAACGATCAAGCAGTGAGTAAGGGGCTGGCTTCTATCGAGGAGGATTTTGATGAAGGAGTCAGCCAGGCTCTTGCTTCCCTGACAGAGATCGGTAAAGAGTATCTTAGCGAAAGAAAAGAACTGGAAGCCGAGAAGGCGATATCTTCCATAAAAGAAATAGGAAAGGCTGCAGCCCTTCAGGGAATGGAAAATGCAGCAGTCAATGCTCTCCTGTCCCTGGAAAAGATGCTCCAGTGCTCAATGAAACAGAACATGGAAAGCACAACTGTCAGGGTTCTGCTTTCTTTCGGAACTATCGGAAAAATCGCTGCCGAACAGCAACTTGAGACGGTAGCCAAACTTGCAGCCTCAATGCTCGGGAAAAGCGGAAATACGGCGGCTCTCCTTAACAGGGAAAGAGAAACCCTTGCCGTTACAATCGGGCTTGGGGAAATTGGAAAAGCGGTTGCCAGAATGAAAATCCCTGATGTTTCGGATAATGCTGCCATATGTGCCACCTGCCTCGGAGAAACTGGGAAACTGGCTGCTCAGAAAACCCTTGAAGAAGCTGCAATAGGAGCCGAACTTATGCTGGAAGAGATGGCAGCAGCAGCAATGGAAGAAAACCTTCAAAGCGCAACCGGGAGTATCGCAGCTTCCATTGAAGAGATCGGAAAAAGTGCTGATGAAGAGGAGATGGAAAATGCCGTTTTCCAGGCTGCGTCCGCTCTTCAGACAATTATGAGCAGTGCGGGAAAAAGATACCTGAACGATGCCTCGATTGCGGCAAAGATTGCCCTTGAATCCTTTAACGAACTTGATATTATAAATGATGAATCCAGCATCAAAAAAATAGAAAATATCAGGGAAATGATGAGAGCGCTGTGGACAGACTCGAAGTAAAAAAGAAGGAAAAAACACTTTTGACTTAAACATTAAACCTGAAATCTCGCTTAAATATTAATGAAAAAACTTCAGGTGGGAGCTACAGGTTGCATTGGAAGTAGATTGGCTGCTCCAAATAAAAAACACACATAATATTCTTCGAATAGCAGGCACAAATAATGAAAGTAATTGAAAGTACTTTCATACCAAAGAGAAAAAAATGTAAAAGGGGAAATTTTCTGCAAAATACAAAATTTACAGGTTTGAAGCTACAAATCTGAAGCTGCAACATTTATTTCCCGCCAACTTGTTTTATTTCCCGTCAACTTGCTTTATTTCCCGTCAACTTGCGGCATTTACTCTGGAGGGAAAATAACCCAGTCAGAGATCATATATTCATAGAATGCACTTCCCTGCTCAAGATCCCCTTGATACTCAATTGTTGCTTCATCGGGCTGGAAGGACATGAAATCAACAAATCCCACAGGTTGTTCCATGGAAGACCTATCAAGCTGGATAACACTTTGAGCACTTATGGAGATATTCAGGTCAGGGGCAGAGATCTGGACGCTGGCCGGTCTTTCCACATCGTGCCCTTTTACTTTCGTGTCTACCCAGTCCCCCTGGCTGATACTCACTTCATCCCCGGAGTACTCTGCGATTACCTTCCCGGTATGTTTGTTTATCAGAGTCAGATGTTTATATGTATAATCATCATAACCATCCTCGGTTCCTCTGACCCCATAGAACACTGTCTGGTAATTATCCGTTGTAAGTTCTGACCAGCTCCACCCATGCAATTCCCATTCCCAAACAAGCTGTTCATCTGTATAGGGAATCATATGGTCGAAGTACCCGTCCGCCTGTGTAACCTTATATTTTTTGCCGTTGAGCACCACACTACCATGAACTTTTCCATAAGCGTATTCATAAGTGGTGAAATTGACAGGCTCTGCGGCACTATCTATTGTTTTTTCGGCAAACGGCTTGCAGAACAGGTTCAACTGAACGTTATCGTAAGCATAATCCAGCCGATACCCTTTAAGGGCTGAACCGTAAAATTTCCTTAAACCTTCCGGGTAAGTGAAATCAAGGTAAGGCACATGGAATCCAACGTAATTTTCAACTGTATCCCTTGGCACAAAAATCTGGGTATAATTGTGAGAAGCATCCTCTCCATATGGATAAAGCCCATAGAATGTCACCAGATTCGATAACTGTGTCTCAGTTTCAGAATCATAAAAAAGCGACGGAGACTCCTGGTGCACAAGTACGACAAAAAAGGCAAGGTTTTTCTTTTCTCCGTCCTCCCCAACAAGCCGCATGTCCCCGTTCTGGTACCACCATTCCGACATAAAACTGGCATCGAAGTCGGTCTCATAGTGCCCGCCTTCGGTGTAGTCCATAACTGCTGAGTTTCCTGAAGTTTTGCTGCCCGGCTCAGCTCCTGATATATCTGTAAGACACACCAAAAGAAGCGGCAAAATTATTATTCTCAAGCATTTTTGGTTCAAATAACTCTCTCCTTTGTTAATAACTCATGTTCTTCAAGCCACTTTTTGAGACATCCCAACAACCTCCAAAAATAGAGGATAAAACAAAAATGATGTCCATAATTGAACAGTGTAAATGATGAAAAATTTTTCTATATTTAATAAGTATTTTATAATAATGTGCTTTTGAAGATTTTACAAAAAATATTTGAAAAAGACCTCAAAAGAACAAAATGCCTGAACAACTAAAATCAAAGAAGAGAAAACAATATTCATGTTCTCGTTTCCAGATCCGCTTGCAACAATTCGAGAGGAAAATAATTCAAGAGGAAAACAGTTCAAGAGGAAAACAGTTCAAGAGGAAAACAATTCAATAGCCATCTTTTTAAAGGATTAACGAACAGATTTCAGAGAACCCATTTTTATCAATTGAAGGCTATTGTTTTGTTTTTCACCCTTCATGGGCTGGTAATTAATGCCGGTAAGAACTGAAAATCAGCATGTTCTGACTCCATGAAAGTATGCTCAACAGTTCGTTATGCTCAACAGTTCGTTATGCTCAACAGTTCGTTATGCTCAACAGTTCGTTATGCTCAACAGTTCGTTATGCTCAACAGTTCGTTATGCTCAACAGTTCGTTATGCTCAACAGTTCGTTATGCTCAACAGTTCGTTATGCTCAACAGTAACTCTACCCGAGGTCCCTTATTTAAGGGATAATACTTCAGTTGGTCAGAGATTGGATGGGAGCCGGAATCCTTCCTCCCCGATTTACGAAAGTCTCGGAACTGAAACTGCTTACTGGCATAATAGGTGCACTTCCGAGCAGCCCGCCGAACTCTACGGAATCTCCTACGGCTTTTCCCGGAGCCGGGATGATACGGACGGCTGTTGTCTTTTTGTTGATTACTCCAACTGCCATTTCGTCAGCAATGATTGCGGAAAGGGTAGCAGCTGAAGTATCACCCGGGACTGCTATCATATCAAGCCCCACAGAACATACGCTGGTCATTGCTTCGAGTTTTTCAAGCGTAAGGGACCCGGCTTTAACTGCTTCAATCATGCCTGCGTCCTCACTGACAGGGATGAAAGCTCCGCTTAAGCCTCCTACGGAAGAAGAAGCCATTGCTCCGCCTTTTTTTACAGCATCATTCAGGAGGGCAAGGGCCGCCGTTGTCCCATGGGTCCCGCAGCGTTCGAGCCCCATAGCTTCGAGAATTGCGGCAACACTGTCCCCGATTGCCGGAGTTGGAGCAAGCGAGAGGTCAAGGATCCCGAATTCCACTCCAAGCCTTCGCGAGACCTCCTTTCCTACCATCTCCCCCATACGGGTGATTTTGAAAGCTGTCTTTTTGATCGTTTCGGAGATTTCCGTAAGGTTCGGGTTTTCAAGCTCGCAAACAGCTGTATTAACCGCACCCGGCCCGCTAACACCCACATTGATAACACATTCGGGCTCGCCTATTCCGTGAAAAGCTCCTGCCATAAAGGGGTTGTCTTCGGGGGCATTTGCAAAAACCACCAGTTTGGCGCAGCCTATCCCGTCCCTTTCAGCGGTCAGTTCTGCAGTCTTTTTGATTACTTTTCCCATCAAACCGACTGCATCCATATTGATGCCCGCTTTTGTTGTTGCAACATTTACGGATGAGCAAACTTTCTCAGTAGATGCGAGGGCTTCGGGAATGGAGTTTATCAGTTTGAGATCTCCCCGGGTTTCTCCTTTGTGGACAAGCGCGCTGAACCCCCCTATAAAGTCCACACCTGCCTCCTTTGCAGCTTCGTCCATTGTCTTTGCAACGGAAACGAAGTCCTGAGACCTGCAGCTTTCGGCTGCTATGGATATGGGAGTTACGGAAATCCTTCTGTTGATGATAGGAATCCCATAAAGGCTCTGGATCTCATTCGTTGTCCTGATAAGCTCCTTTGCCCTGGAAGTTATTTTTTCATAGATATTCTCGTTGAAAACCTCAGGGTCCGGATGGCTGCAGTCCCTGAGACTGATCCCCATGGTGACGGTCCTGATATCCAGGTGTTCCATCCTGACCATCTGAATCGTTTCCAGGATTTCATTACTAGAAGGCGAATAAAACCCATAGTGTTTAAATGCTATAGAAATCATCTCCTTATATGAAAAATTCTGAATATGCGACTAAATATATACGTAAATGCAAAGCTGACGGATTGGGTCAAAGCTCTGTTAACCTCACTGCTCATATTATCAAGCATTTCATTGAATGGTGTGATAAGGAAGGCAAGCTTTTAGAGTCTTTCTCTGAGGATGATGTGTTTGATTATCTGGACGAGCTTGAAAAACATACATTCAAACAGAAAGGAGTAGAGAAAAAGTATTCAGAGTTCACAAAAGCCAGAAACCGAATTCAAGTTAGAAAGTTTTTGAGTTTTGTTAATCCATACCTGAAAACTACTTTTAAGATAAGAAAACCGAAGAATAACAAGCTCCCCGAAGACATCTTCACAAAAGAAGAAGTTGAGGCAATGATAGATACCTGTCAAAACCCCAGAGACTCGGCTATTGTTGCAACCTTCTACGAGTCCGGCGCAAGGAAAGGGGAATTACTGGCTGTCAGGATCAGAAATATTGTATTTGATGAATTCGGGGTTGTTGTCAACATCACGGAAGGCAAAACAGGGTCTCGAAGGATTAGACTTGTATTTGCAGCTTCTTATCTGCGGCAGTGGTTAGATTGTCACCCGTTGAAAGACAATAGAGATGCGTTTGTTTTCTGCTCTCTCCGATCTCCCTTCGGTAAACTTAGTAACACGGGAATTCACGATCAACTAAAAGAAATAGGAAAAAGAGCTGGAATCCCGGTAGAAAAATTGCATCCTCATAATTTCAGACACACGCGAGCCACACACTTGAGTGAACACCTAACAGAGGCCCAGTTAAAGGAATACATGGGCTGGACTAAATCATCAACCATGACTAGCATATACACTCATTTATCCGGGCGAGACATAGACAACTCCATTCTGCGGTTAAACGGCATTGATATAAAAGACTCTGAAGACGATGACCGGCTGAAAACTGCGAAATGCCCCCGTTGTAAAGAGCTGCAGGACGGCAAAAACCAGTTTTGTTTCAAATGTGGAATGCCTTTGAGTGCACAAACGGCCTCTTCAATTGAGCAGGGAACGGCAGAATTCAATCTGGAAATGATGAAAGCAGTAATGCAAGACCCAGGAATATTGAAGTTGATTATGGCGGAAATAGAAAAGCAAAAATAAGAAATAGGGCTCTTCGCTGTTTTATGTGGGTTGAAAATAATTTCTCAGTAAAATGTATCAATGCCGAAAATGATATCGGATAATAAAAAATTGAGAAAATAGAAAAACGGAAAGGAGGAAAAATAGCTGGAGGTTAAATCCCCGATTCCGGAAAATGAATGGAGGTTAAAAAACTAACATCCTATTCAGAGAGTAAAATGGCAAATTACTCTCTGAATTGAGGTTTACATAATTAATCGACGGCAAATCAAGAAAAGTTGATTTACTAATAACTACAACTACTTTACTATTGATAAATATTTCGCATCCAACTGAACTTACAATAATAATTTATAAAATAGAAAAACAAGTAAAGTTTATTCTCTTCCGATCTTTGGCGTTTTTTTAGAATGCATCCTAAGACCTCATACGGGCTTTTAAGATTTTTTTGATATTTACAAATCTGAAATCTCAGAAGTTTCAGACATAAATAGTTTTAAATAAGTTATATTCAGAAGGTGCTTGACATTAATCTTCTTGAAAAAGAGATGAAAAAGAGATAAAAGATGTCTTTCCTAGTAGCTCCTTGTAGGAAAACTTAACGCAAGCTTAAGATCAAGCTTTCAGGTTAAGCTTTCAGGTCAGGACCAGGACTTTCCTAGGCGCCAAGATTCTGGAAGTCTGGATCCGGAGGAAGACCTTCCAAGGATATCTTAATAGGGTCTTTCATGTATCTCTTTCTTTGTGCTGCTTGGCAGCCTCTGCCCTTCAAGGGCAATACCCTGAGAGAAATTCTTCCTTGTACCCGGGGGAAAAACTTCCTGATTCCAGGAAGATCTTCCTTGCAGCTGCACTTCCCTTACTCTAAGAAAATGGTTCTCATGAGGGTCCAATCAACAATCTTATATATCCATAAATCAAGAGTATTCTCATATGAAAAGCGTTCATGTTCTCCGTAAGTTTAGCGGTAAAAAATATGGTACCAAAAAAACTCATCTTGGTACTAAAAAAGCTTATCCTCCGGAAGAATGCCTGAACCCTGAATTCATTAAAGAGGTTGAATGCAGTAGGCAGAAAGTCCTTAACGGGAAAGGTATCAAGTTCAACACAGTAGATGACTTTTTTAGCAACCTTGAAAAATGACATATCAGGTAGTTTTATCACCCGATTTTGAAAAAGAAACAAAGATCTTCTTCAAAAAGGATCCTGTTCTTTATGGCCGTTTTAAGAAAACTGTCAACAGTATTCTAGAAAATCCGGAGTGTGGAAAACCTTTGCGGAATGTACTTAAAGGACTTCGCAGAGTTCACATTGGCCACTTCGTTTTAATCTATGAAATAGATAATACTAATGAAACCATCACTTTTTTGAAGTTCAGTCCTCATGACAAAGCATATAAGTGAAATTCCTTTGCCTTTTCCTTTCTTTTTCCGAAAAATTCTTCTAAGACTTTTTTTGCCGGCAAGATCTCGAGCTTTAGTCCAGGACCATGACTTTCCCAGGACCAGGGTCCTGCAGGTTCTGTAACATTATTTCCCGGGAAATAGCCTGCAAAAAAGATTTCCTTTCCACTTTCCCACTTTCCTTGTAGCTGCAGGACCAAAGCTTCCAGGATTGATGCAGTTCTTCCAAATAACAACTACACAAAATATAATGTTTCCATATCAGGGCAGTACATATCAAGCTCAATTTTGATTTTTTCTATAAGGTCTCTACAACATGGTTCTGTAACTCCGTAGTCTTCCTTTAAAATTCCTGTCAGAACCTCTATTTTAATCCCATTGTGAATTGTATTTTCCAGGCTTTGTAGAATATTATATACCAATTCATTTTCTGACTGAGAATCTTGTATTTCCATTTTGGTGATCCTGTATCTATGCGACTGTGAACCCAGGCGTCGATATTTCTGGACATGTACATATAGATCATGATATACATCTGTGCCACAGACAGGGCAACGCGCTTTGATGTACATTTTTCAACCCCACATTTTCTACGGACAAGCAACTATTTTTCCCTGAAACTTTAAGGAAGGGATTTTCCTGCTTTCTCAGATAAAAAAGTCCCTAAAATATATAATAAATCTACAAGCTGACTGAAAGTAATATTTAATTTTAATAAGTTACATCAAACTTGATCCCATACTTATCTACTAACTTTTGCCATTCTTCATGGTAAGATTTCCATGCATTGTAATCAGATTGGCTTAAGGTCGTGCCGGGGTATGAATTCATCTTACTGTACAAGTTGTGATATTTTATATTATCATTATATTCTTCCGAAACACTATCAAATGAATTGCCA
The DNA here is from genome assembly GCF_000007345.1 of Methanosarcina acetivorans C2A. NCBI lineage: Archaea > Methanobacteriati > Methanobacteriota > Methanomicrobia > Methanosarcinales > Methanosarcinaceae > Methanosarcina > Methanosarcina acetivorans. The sequence goes on from NC_003552.1 coordinate 2,034,883, forward strand.
TCACATATCTGCAATGTCTTAAACTCATCAGGTAATTTGGCTGTCGCATCACTGGTGCCAGATATATAATAGTCTCCATTGCTATCAGTTATAATAGTCGGTGAAGTAGATTCAACAAAGCAGTAACCTGTGCCTTTATAACTGTATTGTTGAGGGCACTTCAGTCCTACTGCTTCGTGAGAATCAAAATGGAATATCACAACTCCATATCCAAGATCTCTCAATAGATATGCAAGCAACTTTGATTTTTCTGAACACACACCACAACCCGTGTATAGAACTTCATAAGGGTATTTTCCCGTGATGTTATCAGACCTAAAACCAGCCATATCATAATCGATGTTTTGAACAAGACTTATTGCAATCCTTGCTTGATCATCTTGATTTGGTGTAATACTTTTAATTTCATCAACTAGAGGGTCAAGGTATTGTTTTTGATTTTCATCGTTTAAGCCCCTCAGGATGAAATCAATATATTTTGGCGGTGTGGCATAATAAGTCATTGATCTAGGTAATCCTTTCAAATAATCGTTGAGACCGCCATATACAGTATATGTTATATGTCCACGATTACCATGCAAAATGTAAGTGTAATCTACAGTCTTTGGTTTGGTCTTAAAATTCGATGTATCGACTGCTGGTGTCACTGACTCGGTAGTGCTAGATGATTCAGTAGGCTGTTTAGTAACAGGGTGCACTTCATCATTGTGTGGACTATTTTGTGATATGTATTCATGTGTTGATGGTGTCGTGCCTAAAGCTACAGGAATGGATAGTGCAATTGAGAAAACTACCAAATATAAACAAAAATGAACAAGCACATTTGTTCTATATCTTTTTGCTTTAAAACATGCAGAATACCATTTTAGCGTTCTATAAGCATGCCGCAATATGAAAATTCCTAGAATAAGTAATAAAATAAGTCCTACTGGTATCTGCGGTAAGAATGCTTTATTAAGCAACAATTCATTCTGATCGACAAATGAAAAAGATGAAAGCATTAAACCTAATCTGAACATCCCAACCAATGTTTTATTCCAATTCCAACGCACAATTAAACCTCAGATCAACACCCAAACCTGAACAAAATTTTGTGTTTTCTTTTCTTTCAAAAAGTAAAAATCTCCATTGTATTTTATGAATCTTCTTTTTAAAATTTGCCACAAGGAAATATATTTCCCTAAATACTTTTTTAAATTCCTATTTGAAGAATATATTTTATGTATCTGAGCTCTTGGATTGCAGCTCTGAAGCATCCAGACCTTTTCATCTTGGTTGTGAACCAATGCCTGAAATTTTCAACTCTTTTAAAAAATCTTCAGATTTGAACAGGCTGCCGGAGAAATATTAAAAAACAGTTAATAGCGTAGGGTTTTTCTTTATAATCTAAAAAGGCCTTTTCTCCGAATCTGTGTCTCTCTGTTTCAATTTGTAACACTTTTTAATGGGAAGAACTTTTGTTCCATCTCCTGTAACAAGACAAGTCTGATTTTTGAAATCGAAAGATTTCAGTAGAGTAATATAGCTCAAGTTCAAACATATTGGAAGATTGAAACTTAGTAAAGCAGGGACTGATTTTCGGAGGGATTGAGTGTCTATCACTCGCAAAGGTTGTCTTGTTGAACAAACAGAAAGAGAATTTGTTAACAGAGAAAAATGCATTGAGCTTTTTAAGCATGCGATTGAAAATACTCGACAGACAACGTACAGAGTACAGGTTTACTATGGAGTTTCAGGAGTTGGAAAATCCAGGTTGATAAGCGAATTACAAAAAGTTATAGAAGAATATAACCTCACTGACCAGCATCTTCCGATTGATTGGGCTTCAATCAATCTCAACACTGAAACTCTCATGGAAAAGGGAACATTCCTTGTAACTTTAAAAAAGGAATTTCAGAAAAAATATAGAGTAAAGTTCCACTTTTTTGAAATCGCACATTCAATTTACTGGCAAAAATCCCACCCTGAAATCCCCCTCCAGAAAGACAATTACAGTTTATTTCAAGAGCTTGGAATTTCCATGCTGGACATCAGTGACCCAGCTAGCAGTAGCATAATATCTCTAATTTTAAAAAATATTTACAGAGCGTCAAAGGAATTTAAAAAATTCTGGAACAGCCAAAAAGAAGAAATTCGTAAACTTGCTGAAAAAGATCCGACCTATATAGAGGAAAACCTTCATCTCTACTGGGCAAGAGATTTTTGGAATCATCTGCAATATACCTCAAAACCTGCCGTGATTTTTGTAGACACATATGAAGCCCTTTAGAAAGAAAAGAAATACAAAAGCAATTACAATTCAAGGGACCAGTGGATAAGAGAACTTGTAGCGGAACTGCCAGGTGTTATATGGGTATTCGGTGGGAAGGAAGAACTGCGCTGGGTAGAAACTGATGAAAATTGGAAGAGTTATATTCATCCATATCTCCCTAAAGAACTAAAGGAACCATATTCTCTGAAGTTTTTAGATAACTGCAATATTAAAGATTCGAGAATTCGGGAAGTAATAGTCAATAGTAGCAAGGGACTTCCCCTTTTCCTCAACATCGTAGCAGACACTTACGAAGAAATGAGTAAACAAGGGAAACTCTCACCTGAAGAGTTTGCAAAAACACCTGAACAGGTAATTAATAGGTTCATTGATTACCTGGATCCCCAGGAAGAACCTATGCTTGAAGCATTATCTATAGCTCATTTCTGGGACTTTGACCTATTTGAAGCATTAGCAGGTAAAATCAATTATCCGGTAACTAATTTTTCAAAACTTTGCAGGTTTTCTTTTATTCAAAAAGAAACCGGTGAAAGATGGTCCATGCACGATATAATGAGAGAGGGTTTGCAAAAACATCAGGGAAATCAAGAGAAAAAAAGTGTTCACAAAATCATATTTAATTTTTATAACGATAAGTTGGAAAAACTCGACATAAAATCCATCACCTCAGAACACGAAACAGCACTAATAGAAGCCTTTTATCACGCAAAAGAGGCACTTGAAATCAGAGACATGTTCGACTGGTGTATTACTGTTTCAGATCCATTTAATAGAGCAGCATTCTGGCAATTAATTGCCCCTCTGTATGAAGACATGCTACAACTTCTGGAAGCAAAACTCGGACTTGAACACACCTCTGTTGCAACAACCCTAAACAATCTCGCAGGACTCTATGATAATATGGGGGAATACGAGAAGGCACTTCCAATTTATCAACGGGCGCTTGAAATAGTGGAAAAGGTTCTTGGGCCACAACACCCAGATGTTGCAAATACTTTAAACAATCTCGCCCTACTCTATCGTCAGATGGGGGAGTACGAGAAGGCACTTCCAATTTATCAACGGGCGCTTGAAATAATGGAAAATGTGCTAGGATCAAACCATCCAAACACTATTATTATAAGAAATAATTTCGTGCAATGTATCACTAATATGGAAGGAAAAAGTGAGAATTGAGATCTTATTCCTAAATTTCATCCATTTATGGATAGATTTCATTTTTGCAGCTTCCTGCATCGCTCCAGATGAAGAGATACTATAATGTTCCTGAATAACCCTAAGAGTTTCACTTGTAAGCTTTGTAGCTTCTTCCGGAGTCCAGCCTGCGCCTGGGCGACTTTATGCAGGTCGCTCTTAATGCGTGGAAAGGTCGTTTCTGAATCCCGGCACGTTCACAGTAAGCCTGGAGTCTTTTATGGAGTCTTTTATATGCTGTCCTCCCTGCAAAAGGAAACATAAATTCCCCTTTATTCTTTCCCATATGATTTTAATGATATTGGGCAGATTGAAATCCGTCCACATTCAAAAAGTGACAGCCCTACATACGGAGGAGGAAAACTTTCTCCCGTCATGATAGACGACCAAAAAATTATCCCAAAATAAATTCTTCTTCTACTACTTCCTCTTCTTCCTCGTCTTTTTCTTCTTCTTTCTTTCTGGGATTTTGTGTATTCTTTATTTTCTCAGTTGGTTGCCCGCTTTCAAGTTGCTTTCCTGTTTTAAAAACACATTTAAGCCATTCCTGACCTTCTTTAGTTTTCATAAGAGCATCAAGTAAATCTGGAATTCGATCTTCACGTTCCTTTGATTCTTTAGTTTTTATGTAATCATACTTTCCGAAGAACTCGGATAGTGCTTGTGATACTACATCAGAAATACTGGAAAATTCAGGAGTTTCAGCTAATTCTAAACATCGCTTTTTGATCCAAGGAGATACGGTTGCATTGATCTGCTCCTTTTTCTTTACGATTTCAGCCATTACAATCTCCGATTGTTTAAGGCAAAGGAATCTAATCTGCCTCCTAACGCCAGTGTTAGATTTAGTAATTCAGATACATCCCTTAAAATTTTGGAAAAGGTCATGACCTTGACGCAAACATATTGTAGACTCAAGAATCCCGGCAGCAATTAATCAGGACTCCAACGTTTTTCTACTTGACTTTACCGAGAGTTCATAAGGGTTTATGCTTGCAGATATGGTCCATCTATGAAGGTTCTTATTCCAGGTACTTTCTAAGGGAGGTTCCCGGGCCAGCCAGAAGTCCTTTAGAAGATAATGGAATATGGAAGGCAGAGGATGAATAGTTCTTTTAAGCTGTCTTCTTCTGTGCTTCTTCTGTGCTTCTTCTGGAAGATAGATTATATTTCTTTCTCATTATATGCCAGAATGAATTATCATAGAACCTCAAAAGCTCCGCTTATTGCATCCCTGTAATTAGGAGTAATATCAATTATGGTTTTATGCTGATCTTATGGTATAGCTACATTTAATGTTTCATATCCTTTAGGAATCAGGACAAAACAGGTCAGGACCATTACATCCTTCACGTATAAATGAAACATTAGGTATGATGGAGCAATTGTGAAAAGCAGATGTAAACAAACATAGCAAAAGATTTTAGTTTTGATGTGAAAATGGAGTAATTTCATTTTCAGTCATTGCAGAAACGGATTTCTCTGAGAAGGGAGGAGAAAACGACAATGAACATTTCTATCAGATTGGAAGAAGAAAAGGACTTCAAAAATGTAGAATACATGACAAGAGAAGCATTCTGGGATTTATACAAACCGGGATGTGATGAACATCTTGTATTGCATAAAATAAGAAAGGTACCTGCATTTGTAAAAGAATTGGATTTTGTTGCATGTGATGAGGATACAATCGTCGGCAACATTATCTATTCAAGAGCTAAGGTCATAGATTCGGAAAATAAGGAGTTCGAAGTTTTATGTATGGGCCCATTTGCAGTATTGCCATCATCTCAAAAGCAGGGGATAGGTTCTTTATTAATGAATCATTCTATCGAAAAGGCAAGGCAGCTGGGATATAAGGGTATTATTATTTTTGGAAATCCCGACTACTATCATCGTTTTGGTTTTGTCAGTGCCAAAGAGTATAATATTTGGACGTCCTGGGGCGATAATTTTGACGCATTTATGGCATTGGAACTCTACGACGGTAGCTTGAAGGGTGTTTCAGGAAAATTTTATGAGGACGAAGTTTTTAAGATAGAAAATGAGGAGCTGGAGGATTTTGAAAAGCAATTTCCCTACAAAGAAAAGCATATTACGGACACTCAATTAAAACTATAAATAAAGAAGGAACGCGATGAATTAACTTTTTGATAAATTCATGGCAGTCACGGAACAGGCCCGGTGACAAAAAGGTAAAGAAAATTCTTTACGAAATAAAACGGAGTTAAAATCGAATGATCAAAAAGGTTGCAAATTTTATAATACCACTTGTTATTACAACTATTATTTTAGTGGTATATTTTTATCTTGCACATGGTTTACCTGTTGCTTACGAACTGGAAAAAACGAATATTGTATCTGTGCAAATTGTGCAGGGAAACGAAACCATTAATCTTACCGGCGGTGAAGATATTGAGAAAGCTGTCAATGTTGCGAAAGTATTAAGTTTTCGATTTGGAGAAGCTAATGGCGGACCTGCAGATACGACATGCACGTTTTATCAGAGAGATGGTTCCAAAATAGAAATCGGAGCAAACAATGGTACTATTTTTAAGAATGGCAAGCAGTATGTTGGTGTGAATGATTCATGTCGACTTTTTGGAAACTTAATTCAAGGTATTTTCTTCTCGGAAACACTGCAGGATGGGAAACTGTATAACTAATGAATGAGCTCCTCACAAAACTTGATTTAATCGCATTACTTTTTAGGGAGACTCATTCTAAAGAAAATTCTCATGCCATCAACTGTTTTTTAATTTCCCTTAATTCATCATCCTAAAAGGCGAGGCCCTGATAATGACGCATAGAATTAAGGAAAACAGAATTAATTATCATAGAGTTTCAAAGGTTGGACTGTTTGATCCTCATATTGTAAGAAAAGAGTTTAAAATCCCCGGATACATTAAGCCAACTGCATTAGTTATCTTAGGTTATTGCACCAACTTATCTTAGTTTATTACACCACGGGCTTTTTGAGTACTGACTGCCATAATCTCCGGAAAACCGCTTAAAGAAACAGTAATGTATGAAATCTATAGCGAAAATATGTCGTGAAACTAAAAAGGAAATATCGGAATGTAGATTGTATTGAGCGAAGGTGTAAAAAATGGGAAACAGCTATCAAATAATAGATTTTGAAACATGGAAAAGAAAAGAGTATTGTCAAATATACAGGAGTGCGGTGCAGCCTCAATATTGTGTGAGTTTTGAACTCGATGTGATGAATTTTAAAAGGTACGTTAAAGAAAATAACTTGTCATTTACGATGGCGTTTATATTTGCTGTTACGAAATGCGCAAATGAAATCGAGGAGTTTCGGTATCGTTTTCTTGATGGTGAAGTTGTGTTATATGAATCCGTTGACATCACATTTACATATCTGGATAAAGAAACAGAATTATTTAAGGTAGTAAATGTGCCCATGCAGGATACGATTGAGAAGTTTGTACAATTGGCAATCGTAACGGCAGAAAATCAAAAAGAACATTTTACAGGACCTGTAGAAAATGATGTATATCAATTCTCTGCCTTGCCGTGGATAACATTTACGCATATTTCGCACACGGATTTCGGAAATAGGGAAAAAGCACAACCCATATTTGATTGGGGAAAATATCATGGAAGGGATGGCAAATTAGTGATGCCGTTTGCAGTCCAGGTTCATCATGCATTTGTTGACGGTATTCATATTGGTAAACTTGCGGATAAGCTACAGAGATACCTGGACGAAGTGTAGATTATAAGCATAATGGGAGGACCAGCGGTTCACTAATTTTTACTTTTCTTAAAGTTATGTCTTCAGATATCTGTATAATCAACGCATCGCCAGCCGGTTATATTCCTGTACGTTCAGGACTCCGAGATTGTGTAATCTCCGAGCTTGTGTAATTGATCTGGCCGCTGTTTACGAGTATGCAAAGTTGCTCGCGTAACATTCATTTGTTTGCATGTAGTATGGGAGCCTATTTCAGTCTGCTTTCCTATCATGACTTTGACATAAAGCAAAGTTTGTTTCTCTCGCCTGTTGTCAACATGGAACGTTATACGCAATATGATGGAAGGTTTCCAGGTAAGTGAAGAGAGACTAAAAACAGAGCGTGAAATCCGGGAGTGGGTTTTAGGCTAAAACCTGTGCATATAGGAAAATTTTCCTGATATTTTGTATATTCAAAAATTTAACAGTAGATAATAGAAAGAGAAAGAAGCAGAGGAACTTGGGTTATTCGAAACTACCGGATATACAAAAAAATAAAAATGTTTTAAACCGATGAGACGAGCATGAGTACTATAACTTCCAGCTCTGCCGTAACTTCAACAGCTCATACTATAATGATCGATATGGGATGCCTGTAATGCTTATTTTAATAATATTGTAATTATAGCTTTTTTAATAGTCTGCGTCATATATTTATCCAAGAGCTTATCCCAAAACTCAGACTAATGTCCTTGAATATAGAATAGGAGGAAGTCAACAAATCTTCTGATTAGGGAAATAGTTCTAAAACTCTTATTAATGTGGAAGTAAAATTAGTTTTGGGATGAACTCCAATAGAATTAAGAGAATGTAATATTGTTCTCATCAAGTATGTCTAATTGGACGACTGGCAATTAATGCCCCGGAAAACTTCATTTCTCAATTTCCAGCTTATTGAAGCGGATATTGAATTTTGTCCCTTTGTCTTTTTTACGTTCGATAGAACCTCCTATCTGTTCCACAAAAATGTTTACGAGCTGCAATCCAAGAGAATCCTTATTCTGATGGTCCCCTAATTCCGGAATCCCCCGGCCGTTGTCTTCTATAGTCAGGATGAACTGCAAATTCTTTCCATTTGAGTAGCCCGGTACAATTCCTGAGCTCCTGGAGTTTTTAAATTCTTTTTCGCAATTCTTCATCCGGGAAAGATTTACTCGAATTTCTCCCTCTTTTCCAGGTAGAAAGGCGTGCTTCAGGGCATTTGAAACCAGTTCGTTGACAATAATACCAAGAGGTACTGCGGTATCTGTTTCCATATAAACCTGTTCGAGGTCGAGTCTCAGATTGATCCTTTCATTTCCTACCAGGTAGGAGCTGAAAATCCCTGCAGTGAGTTTCCGAAGATAGTCGGCAAGGTCAATTGTGTATGTTTCTCCTATGCAAAGTTCCTGATGAATCAGAGACATTGAAGCTATACGGTTCTGGGTTTCCCGAAAGGCTTCAAGAATTTCAGGATCGGTGGATTTTTCAGCTTCGAAACTGAGCAGGGATGAGATCACCTGAAGGTTATTTTTTATCCTGTGGTTAATTTCTTTTATTCGGATTCTCTCCATTTTTTCCAGGGAAATTGCTGCCAGTTTACTTCCGGTGATATCACGAACAAATCCCTGTACTTCTCCGTGCTTTCCGGAATCTGACGGAGTTTTCTGAATAACCTGCCTGACCCACTTTATGTCACCATCCCTATTCCGTATCCGATACTCGATTTCGGTGGAGGCAACCGGATTAGACAAAGCCGTTTTTACATTCTTAAAAATCAGAGGCAAATCTTCGGATACGATTATTTCCAACCATCTTGCCCTGCTGGATAGAAAATCTTCTTTATTGTAACCGGTTACTCCTTTCACGTCTCCATCAATAAATACCGGTTCAAAGTTTTCATCCGTCCTGAACCCTATAAAGCCTTTAATATTCTGTACGAGTAAACGGCAGTCATTTTCATCGGTCAGCAGATTCTTGCCCGAAAGTTCACTTTCGTTTTCCTCTCTCCATAAAAACACTGTTTTTTCCCAGGATGCGGGTTTTACTTTTGTCTTCTCTACCCCTTGATCCGTCAAAAGCAAAGGAGTTAACAGGAGGATTATACTTAGCACATATCTTGAAGCTGTACGAAACATTGTGTCGCAGGATTCTGCTATTATGTCTCTCTTTTTATCCAGCATTCTCCCCTCCTTTTCACATTCTATTCCGTTCTTTATTGGTGTATTTATCATACAATATTATTAATTATTCATATAAATAACTTATTATCAGTTCTTTTTTCATACAATTGTTTATATTATAATCAGTGATATGATTTAGCGATGAAAGAACGGTTCACTATCTCAATGGATAATGATCTTGTATCGTGGCTTGAAAGATTGTGTGATGAAAAAATATTCAGCAGTAGAAGTCATGGTATTGAATTTTGTGTCAAGCAAATAAAAAAAATGGATGTCGAAAAGGTTGTGCTTTTACACTGGGGTAAAGAAGAAGTAGAGCCGGTTTTCTTATCTAAAAAAAATGTTCAAATTCTCTCCAGGATATCTGAAAAATTAAATCTTAGTTTTGAAGACACTCTTGGTGTACTTTTATATAAGGAACTGGGGAATTTGAGTAAAAATATTGCGGAATCGGAAAAAGAAAAAGGAACTAAAGAGGAGAACCTTAGAAAAGTTTTTTTTGAATAAAGTCTGATTCGCTTCAATAAAATGAGGGTAACACCTTCGAGCCCTGTTAAAGAAGCATAGTTCTTCTCTGCCTGTATACTGTAAATTTAAAGATGATGCCCTTAGATGATGCCCTTTTTAGTTCTCAATAATGAAACTTACTCCACGTTCAGGTTTTTGATTACTTTCAGCATGCTTGATTATTTCTTATATCTTTAGAGGTGATTTAATTCCCTGATGGGAGTTTAATAATGTTTATAAAAATACATTGTCCGGTTTGTGGTAGTGAGATGTACCATGACGTCAGGTTATCCGCTCTGGAACATCTGCATTTCGAGGGAGAGAAGCAGGCTTGCAGGTATGTGGTTGAAAATATCGAGATACAGGATTCTCTAACTGAAGAAGAGCTTGTCAGAAGCATCCTTCAGAGCCTGCAAAAAGTTATCCATGATGGAATTGAGGTAGAAACCCTTATGGGGATTCTGGAGGAAAATTACGGAGTTACAGGGAGCTGCTGTATGGGGCTTATAGAGAGGATCCAGCTTGAGCTTGGTATGTATTGTCCGGATAGAAAAAGGCTCTATTTTGCTGATCCGGGAGAAACGGGGGGTTACACGAAAAAAAATACTCTTTATTTTTTGTTTGACTCTTTTTCTCAGTTTTTCCAGCTTTGAATCCATAACTCATCTTCATCGTGGCCTTATTGCCAGCGTGTTTGACAAACTTGACATTTCAGAATTGATTGGCAGCCGTTCCCCAGGATTAGTAACTGAAATTGATAGAAATAAGATCGGTATGGATTGAATCCAGATGAGGAAAATCATTGAGGTCCTGAATGGGAACAACATGAGAAATATTATGCATGAAAAAATTGTGCGGGAAGTGACTGCAATTATTTTTCAGAATTCCGGCAGGTCTTCTACCTCAATATTTTTACATCAAAAATAATGTAAAAGTAGTTTTTTCACCAGGCCCTGGATTTTTCTCAGTTTGCCATTTTAACCAAGACCCGGTTCCGTTATATACTTCCTATTTTTATCCAGACCCTTGATTTGTTTTTCAATTTGCCATTTTTTACAGGGTTGTGGATTCTTTTTTAAGTATGCACTTTTTGACTCCCGTTTTTTTGGACTCCCCATTTTAGAGTTTGGCAGCATTTGAATTTCGTTTTTAGGACTTGCGCAGTCAAATCGAGAACGGTAACAGAATCTCAACTTTTGAATCACATTTGTTTTTTAGGTGCGTAAGTCCTATACAGTAGACTTTTTGGAGGTTCACACTGGTTGGGTATAAACAAGTTTTTGATCTTTTAGTGGTCTGTTTCGTACACAGAAGACTCTAAGACTTTCCAAGATTTTATTTCGTCAAGAGGTAAACATGCCATTGCGAAAAAAATCATGTTAATCTGCTTCTGGTTACTTTTTCTTCTCTGTTGTTTCTTCCACCCCCCGGGTCGCCTATTACAAGTTTTCTATCACAGTTTTGTAGGGTTGTTTTTCTTATATGATAGGAAAACGGTAACCTATTACCTACTTAAAACTATAAATAACTTTCTATCTCCGAGCAAACACATTACACAAAAAGATATTATGTGAACCCTAACTATTCTGTATTCTGAAAGAAAAACGAGTAAATATGTATCCGAAGTTTTCCATAATAATTTACTAAAATACTCTTCGTGTCCGGAAAAAAGGTATCCTTTGCCCTGAACCGAGCAATTTTTCCCCTGATAGGGACATGGTTCACGTTAAATGTATAAACTCCCGAACTTCTTCACTAATTTTATATACTATGGAAGTGTAGAAATATTTGGCAAGTGTGCATAGCTTGACAACGATGAGAACATGAGGGACGGATCGAATTCGATCCAGTCCCTCCAACAACCTCAAAATTTGAAATGAAAACTTTCCCTCTCCTACTTTCCCCTCCTAATTCCAGCCATTTCTTAAACTTTTTTTATTTATCCCTGGGCTAGTAAAATAGATGCCGTAAATCGGTCAATTTGGTTCATGGTTGTTTTCTAACCCCACAGCTAAAATACACTTTCCTGGAAAGTATTACATATTATAAAAGTTATCAGAAAATAACAGGTAACAACAGGTATCTAATCTGGAAACACAAGTATGAAAAAGTGAAATTCCAGGTTGACTGCTCTGAAAATTGAGATCAAAAACTTTACATTCTCAATCTTCGTTTTTCATAACCACTTTTTCCAAGACCTGTAAAAAAAAGGAGATAAAAGATGGTAGAGACCAGCATTACGGAAGTTTTGAAAGATATGGCCTTTAGATCAGGCGCTGATTTTGTCGGCATAGTCGATCCCTCCTGCTTTGAAAATTCTGAGTACACCGGAAATAAACCCCAGGATGTGATGACAGATCTCCAGTCTGTGATAATTCTGGGGGTTTCCATACCACGGGGAGCTTTTGACACACTGCCCAGAGGCAGAGCCGAGTATACAAATACTCTTATGGCAGGTACAGCCACATTGAGAATAATTGCTTTTCAAATAGCCAGATTCATTGAAAAGAAGGGATATAAGGCAACGATTGCTCCGAGTGAAGGGAGCGAGTTCGGCTACTGGTATGCAGACCGCAAGACCCTTAAAGCGGATTTTTCTTTCAAATACGCCGCATACCATGCAGGCCTGGGAAACTTCGGCATGAACCATCTTCTCATCACAAAAGATTTTGGGCCTAAAGTCCGTATGACTGCCATCCTGACAGACGCTCCACTGGATGGAGATAAAAATACTCAACTGCCTTTTATCAACGATGCATGCAGCGCCTGCATGAAGTGCATCAAAATATGCCCTGCAGGTGCCATTACCGCAGAAGGGGTGATTCACAGGGAGAAATGCGCTGAGTACATGTTCAATGTTCTCGGTGGACTTCGGTGTGGGCTTTGTATAAAAGTGTGCCCTCTGGATCGGTTTTAAGAATTTCCAAAATCCGTTGAAGAAGACTTTCCGAGTCTTATCCTCTTTGCTCTTCTCTTTTCCGGAGCCATGTCTCATTTTTTTCTCCCGGACCCGGAAGGATTGGAACTTAAAATTCGTCCAGAGAGATGGTCTTAGATACCTTAGACTCAGAAGGATGCCGATTAATATATTTTGAGGCTGAGATCACCAAAAAATCCGGTGTTATTCGATCTTAAAAGAAGTTTGGTTTAGAATGAAATGGAAAAATTGGAATAAAATCGAGTAACCTGGAAAAATAGGATAAAAAAGAATACCATCAAGAGTTCAGGTTCATTACCAATCTCTGGATATTTTGTTATCTGGGGGTTCGTTTTTCCGTTTTTCCGTTTTTCCAAGTTTTTATAAAACTTGTTAGTTCTTAACTATTTTTATATTACTTAAAATTTTCCAGCGAAGTGAGAAAGTGGTTTTCTTTGAATAGTTTTTTTTCGGGTAGAAAGACTTATTTTGTTGATCTGAATACCAGAGAGTGTAAAAAATATAAATAACATAAAAATTAGGAAATAAAATGTAGTAAATAAGATTGAAATTAGGAAATAAAAAGTAGTAAATAATATTGGTGAATTTTGATCCGTATCTTCACTCTTTTAATTCGATTCTATTAGTTTCCCGTTTACTCTTCTCCCATTTCCCTTCTGAATTCCACGTAATCTCTTTCTACTTCTTCGAGTTTTACGGCTTTGAGTTCCATATCTTCGGGTTCATGTTCCATTCATTTGCCCCCATGTTCGAGACCTCAGAAGTCTCTATTTTTTTCGCTGTTAGCTAAATTCTTTCATTATGAACTCAACTTAATTATTATTTTTATGAACACCGTATCTTTATATAAATCTTCCTGTTAATCTTGTTCTATTTTGCTGAATATGATAAGTTTACGGGTTATGATGAGACGTAATAAGTCTACATTTCTTACCGGATACGATATGTCTGCATTTTTTCCTTTTTTATGATGAAAAGAGCAAAGATATTCTTAAATGAAAGTTGGAGCATTTTTCTCTCTCATGCATAAAAGTTCGGAACCGGAACTCATCCTTGGCGTCAGAAACCTTGCAGGGCTTGAGGCATGTTCCAGGTATGCTGATGCCGTCTATTTTTCAACGGACAGGCTCAGCCTGAGGGCAAAGGCAAAAGAGATTTCCCTTGAAAATCTGGAGGATTTTGTTTCTGAGGTCAGGGCAAAGGGGCTGAAAGCTTATCTGGCCGTAAACTCGACCGTGAACGAAGCCAGGCTTGGTGAAGTCGAAGCCGTGGTAGCTGCAGCGGTAAGAGCCGGAGTGGACGCAGTTATCGCCTGGGACCCAGCTGTTATCCTCAGGGCTCGTAAAGCCGGGCTCAGGGTCCATATCTCTACCCAGGCAAACGTTACGAACCACGAAACAGCTGAGTTTTACAGGAGCCTCGGGGCTGAAAGGATCGTTTTTTCGAGAGAACTTTCCCTTGAGGAGATCCGGCAAATCAGGCAGCAGACGGAGGTCGAAATCGAAGCTTTCGTTCACGGGGCTATGTGCATGGCGGTTTCGGGCAGGTGTCACCTTTCGGCATATGTCCTTGGAAAATCCGGAAACTGCGGGGAATGCACCCAGCCCTGCCGCTGGGAATGGGAGCTTCACGGGGAAAACGGGCTAGTTATGGAAAGCAGGGGAAAATACCTTCTCAGTGCAAAAGATTTATGTATGATAGGGTATGTGCCGGAACTGATTGAAGCCGGGATAAATGCGTTTAAGGTAGAGGGCAGGCTGCGTGATCCCGGATACCTGGAAGTGGTCTCTCGCTGCTACAGGGAAGCAATTGATGCCTGCAAAGCAGGAAGCTATACCCCTGAAAAAGTAGAGGTCTGGAGAACCGAATTGGCTTCGGTGTATAACAGGGGCTTTTCTACCGGGTTTTACTTCGGAGTTCCGGGCCTGGAAGTTTTTTCTCCCGAAAAGGGTATGAATGCCTCGGAAAAGAAACGCAGGGCTGCAGGGATTGTAGAGAATTATTATCCCAGACAGCAGGCTGCAGCAATAAGACTCCTTGAAGAAGGGCTTACGATAGGGGATGAGATCCTGATCGAAGGCAGTACTACCTATCTGAAGCAGCAGGTTCGCTCGATTATGAAAGAAGGCATGAGCCTGCAAAATACCGAAAAAGGGGACGAAGTTGGGCTTGCTGTTGATGGAGTAGTCAGAAAAAACGACCGAATCTTTATAATCTGATCAATTGTATTTGATCAATTGTATTATCTAAGTAAATTAGTATTATTCAATTAAAATATTATAACAGTATCTATATATTGGATTCTTCCTTATACGGATTACAGCTTACGAAAACAACTGAAAAGAGTTGGCTCAATTACTCACATAGGGTCAGTCTTTCAATACAGCTCAGTTGTTCAAAAACTTAGTTATTCAGAAACTTGGTCATTCAGTATATAGCTAGTTATCCAGAAACTTGGTTATTCAGTATAGCTAGTTATCCAGAAACTTGGCTATTCAGTGTAACTCATTTATTCGGTGTAGGCTCAATATTCAGTATAATGCTCATCTGACAGGACCAACTTCCAGCCGGGTAAATCGCACCTCGATTGGTAGCCACCATCTGATAATGGTTTACAGCCAGCTCATGGCCTTTGCCGGTCTGTAGACGATTGCGATAAACAACTTAGAGAATTAATTTAGATAAATAGTTCGATAAATAATTTAGACAAACAACTTCGATAAACAATTATCTGACCGATAAGTAAGGTGATATTTTGATAAGCGTCAACGAAATGGGATCATACGTCATCGAAGAGATGCTCGACTGGAGTGAAGACCTGAAAACGGAAGTAACCAAGCTTAACAGCGGGGCCACAATCATTGACTGTGGAGTTAAAGCCGAAGGCGGATATGAAGCCGGAATGTACCTGGCAAGACTCTGCCTTGGTGATCTTGCTGACCTTAAATACAGCACCTTTGACCTCAACGGTATCAAATGGCCTGCCATCCAGGTGGCAACCGACAACCCGTTAATTGCCTGCATGGCTTCCCAGTACGCAGGCTGGAGGATCTCTGTAGGAGATTACTTTGGAATGGGTTCCGGCCCTGCCCGTGCCCTCGGTCTAAAACCCAAAGAGCTTTACGAAGAAATCGGGTATGAGGATGATTTCGAAGTTGCGGTCCTTGTAATGGAGTCCGACAAGCTTCCTGATGAGAAAGTGGTTGAGTACATTGCAAAGCACTGCGGCGTGGAGCCGGAAAACGTCATGATCGCCGTTGCCCCGACAGCTTCCATTGCAGGCTCGGTCCAGATCTCAGCCCGTGTTGTGGAAACCGGGATCCACAAGTTCGAATCCATTGGTTTTGATATCAACTGTATCAAGAGCGGGTACGGAATTGCCCCCATAGCCCCGGTTGTCGGAAACGATGTCCAGTGCATGGGCTCAACAAATGACTGTGTGATCTACTGCGGTGAGACCAACTACACAGTCCGCTTCGAAGGCGAGCTGGCCGAACTCGAAGACTTTGTAAAGAAAGTCCCATCAACCACCTCCAATGACTTCGGAAAGCCCTTCTACCAGACCTTCAAAGCCGCAAACTTCGACTTCTTCAAAGTTGACGCAGGTATGTTCGCTCCTGCCAGGGTCACTGTAAACGATCTCAAGAGCACAAAGACCATTTCAAGCGGCGGGCTCTATCCCGAAATCCTGCTTGAGTCCTTCGGAATCAGAAACGTTTAAAGAGCATTTGTTCTTTTTACTTTTCTTTTTTTTTCTTTTTTTCCATTTCTTGCTATTTTTTTCTTTTTTCCATTTCTTGCTGTTTTTTCTCGTTTTTTTCTGCTCCTTTATCCATTGCCTCTATTTTTCTTATTTCCTCTGTTTTTTCTGCCTTTTTCTCTGTTTTTGCCCTATCCTGAGATAATTGCGGTGCTTAACTCAACTTATTTATGGGAATGTTTCCAATCTTATTGTGGAAGTAGATGATACTGTAAATTGATACTGTAAAGAAAGTCCCCGAAAAGCAGGCTTTTATGAAGTATCGATAAGAAGATTTAGGATAAAAAGGAGAAGAGTTAGGAGAAGATTTTAATGCCGATAATAAACACCTCTCAGGGAGTAGGAGGCATCCTGAACAGCTTCAAGGGTCTCATAGACGGAGTAGAAAAAATTACATTTGTGGGAACTCCGGGGTTCTGCACCCCATTTGCAGAACTTCTGGGTTTTGTGGTCAGGGACAAAAAACTTGCTTTTATCCCCAACCTGGACTTTGAAAAAGCCAGGTCAATCTCCATGACCCCCGAGGGAATACAGCTTGGAGAACCCATAGACGCCCATGCTGACACTGTTGTCCTGCTCGGAGGGCTTGCGATGCCAAAGATCGGCGTCAGCCCGGAAAAAGCTAAAGAAATCACAGAAAAGGTTCTGGAAGGTTCGGCGAAAAGAAAAATCATCGGAGTCTGTTTCCAGGCAATGTTTACGCTGCAGAAATGGGACGAGATTATCAACTTTGATTATATAATTAATGCCGACCTGGCTGTTGAAGTGCTTCAACCCTGAAACTTAAAGCCACAAATGCAGAAAAAACAAAATTACTACTTAAAGCCGGTGAGTAAACTGCTTATAACAGTTTGCCAACAAATTCTTTTTTTCATCCTTTTTTATCGGACTTAGACGTATTAATCAGGTTCTGTTCTACTTTCGTCATCCGGTGCTAACAGATAAACCACCCCTGCAATCAAAAGGGCAGGAGACGACATAAACCTCAAGAACATACTTAAAAAATTTACCACTGTTTCTAGATTTCCAGTGGATTCAGCCCACCCCTCGGTAGCTGGCCAAAGGGGAATCATAGCATCGGCTGCGTTTGTACGAGTAGGGTCAAGATAATAATAAACGTTAAGCGGAACTCCAAATGTCAATTCAATTGTTAAAATAAATAATTCCGATGCAATAAAACTCAAAATAGCAAGTTTAGTTTTATACACATAAAAAATATTTACATTATATGGTATAAAAGTTTCCGGTGTTTTGTACATTATAATAATATAAAAAAAGTTTCCAGTGTTCGGTTCATTATACTAAAAATGATACTGTATGTTTCTTTTTAATACCTCTTCTTCATCCCATACCTTTTAATAGCCCCACTGCCGTAAATATGCAGAATTACATACTGTAAATTCATATTCAGGTGACTTTTCCAATGTATTCTGACCGCATAAACGCATTACCACCATATCTTTTTGCAGCGATTGATGAAGCTAAGGACGAAATGATTGCAAAGGGGGTAGACGTGATCGACCTTGGAGTGGGAGACCCTGACCTTCCGACCCACCCGCACATTGTGGAGGCCATGCGCGAGGCTGTTTGCGACCCCAAGACTCACCAGTACCCTTCTTATGCCGGCATGCCGGAGTTTCGGGAGGCTGCGGCTGAATGGTGCAAAAAATATAAGGGAATTGAACTTGACCCTGCAACCGAAGTCCTTTCCCTGATAGGGTCAAAGGAAGCAGTTGCTCATATCCCGCTCGCCTTTGTCAACCCAGGAGACGTCGTGCTCTATACCGATCCCGGGTATCCTGTATATAAGATCGGTACTCTTTTTGCAGGAGGAGAGCCGTATTCACTGCCTCTGAAGGCTGAGAACAGCTTCCTGCCTGACCTGGACTCAATTCCGGCAGATATCCTGAAAAGGGCGAAGCTCTTCTTCTTCAATTACCCGAACAATCCAACATCGGCAACTGCGGACATGAAATTCTTTGAAAAGGTTGTTGAGTTCTGCAAGAAAAACGACATCATTGCGGTGCATGACAATGCCTACAGCCAGATGGTCTACGACGGGTACGATGCCCCTTCCTTCCTAGCAGCAGAAGGGGCAATGGACATAGGGATCGAGCTTTACTCCCACTCCAAGACCTACAACATGACCGGCTGGAGACTCGGGTTTGCCGTAGGAAGCAAAGCCCTAATAAAGGGGCTCGGGAAGGTTAAGTCCAACGTGGATTCCGGCGTTTTTGATGCAATCCAGATAGCAGGCATTGCAGCTCTTTCCTCTTCCCAGGCCTGCGTTGACGATACCAATAAAATCTATGAAGAAAGGCGCAACGTCCTGATTGAAGGGCTTACAGCCATGGGCCTTGAAGTAAAACCCCCAAAAGCAACCTTCTACGTCTGGGCTCCTGTCCCGACAGGTTTTACTTCAATAGAGTTTGCAAAACTCCTCCTGGAAGAAGCCGGAATCGTCGCAACTCCCGGAGTCGGCTTCGGAGACGCTGGCGAAGGTTACGTCAGGTTTGCCCTCACCAAGCCGGTCGAGAGGATCAAAGAAGCTGTAGAAAGGATGAAGAAACTGCAGTTCTAAGCAATCCGGAAAATCCCTGAAACCGGACTCGCCGTAATTCAAATAACTCAAAACAGTCAAAACAGGCGGCATACTGAAAAAGCTGCCTAAAATCTCCTTTTTATATCCGAGTTTATTTCAAGGTTTTGATCAGAGTTTCCATATTTACTGTTCTTTTCTGTTTGTTCTTTTCTGTTTGTTCTTTTCTGTTTGTTCTTTCCCGTATTCCTTTCATCCCCCGGCAACTGGAGGGACAAAGACCATCACGTCCCCTGCTTTTAATTCGGTCTCGAACCCATCCAGGAAGTCGGTGTTTCTTCCGTTGACAAGGAACCTTACTTTCGGAATCCCGCCTGCAGTTGTGCCTGTTGTGGCTTCTTTGAACTCCGGCCCGTAGCGGGCTTGAAGAGCCTGCAGGGCGGTTCCGACGGTGTCGCCGGGAAGGATCTCAAGTTCTATTTCGGGTTTGCCGGTAATTTCACGGATAGTTGCAAGGAACTTTACGTGGATTTTCAAGCCTATCTCTCCGAAAAAAGGAATAAAACGATTTGAAAGAAAATAATAAAAAAGTGAGAAGGAGGGAGCTCAGGCAATCTCAAGTTCATCCAGCTTCTCTTTTGTGGGTTTTCCGTCAACCCAGCCCCGGATAGTATAATACTCATTGATCATTTCCGGGACGTGGGAGATCTGCCCTTTGGAGGGGCCTGCCGGGACCGGCTCTTCGGTAAGGCGCTTTGGAAGGACGTCCTCTTTCCGGTCAAACCCGTACATGTTATTCATCAAGCGTTCGAGATTTGTGACCCTTTCCCCGAGTTTCAGGAGTTTGTCGGCGTCAAGGTCAAAACCCGTAATCGCTGCCAGCATCCCCGCATACTCGGGCAGGCCGAGAGCAAACGAGGTAAAGAGGCAGACAACAGAGGAGTTGATAGCTGATGTCAGGTCCTGCAGGATAATGGTCCACCTGGGCTTGTCCTCGACTGCATAGGGGTCGAGTTTTTCGGGCAGCTCCAGGATTTCGGGAGAGATCATGTAGCCGTAGACGTGGTCTCCACCGCGGTTTGCAGTTGCGTAGTTCAGGCCTATTCCCTGGATGGCTCTGGGGTCATAGGCCGGAAGCTCCATACCCTTGACAGCAATGGAGAGTTCCGGAGCCCCGTATTTTTCTGCAAGCTTTTTCGAACCCAGGGCAAGGTCAGCCCCTATACCTGCGCGGTAGGCAGTCCTCCAGATGGCTTCAATCATTGAGCTGGGGTCTCCAAAGCGCAGGTTCATGCCCTGGAGCTTCTCTTCCGGGATCTTTCCTCTCTCCACGAGTTCCATGGCACAGGCAATTGTATCGCCCATGGAAATCGTATCAAGCCCCAGCTCATCGCAGAGGTGGTTTGCCTTAATAAGAGCGTCCAGCTCTGTTATGCCGCAATTGGAACCGAAGGCAAAGATAGTCTCATACTCCGGTCCCTCGGTATTCCGGATACTAAAAGGTCCGTCCGGCACATCGGACTTTCGTCCGCAGACAATCGGACAGCCCCAGCAGCCGTATCTCCCTGTCAGGTATTTTTTTACAAGGGTCTCTCCGCTCTGTTCGTCAGCTTCCGGGAAATAAGCTTCCTGGAAGTTCCGTGTCGGGTAGGCTCCACTCTCATTGATGAGATTCACAAGGACCGCGGTCCCGTAGGTGTGAAGCCCTCCATCGGGAGCTGTAACCGGGTTCTCCCTGATCTTTTTCATGGCTTCCGCAACCCTCTCTTTCAGAAGTTCGGGGTTTGCAGGTTCAACCCTCTGGCTCCCGGAAACCACGATTGCCTTCAACTTCTTACTCCCCATGACAGCCCCGAGCCCGGTCCTCCCTGCAGTCCGGTACTTGTCGTTCATGATACAGGAAAATGAAAGCAGGTTTTCTCCCCCGGGCCCAATGCATGCAATCGAGGTCTTCCTAGGATTTTCTGTTCTTCCGGTAAGTTCGTCCGTGACTGCGTGGACTGTCATGCCCCAGAGTTCCGGAGCCGGCACAAGCTCGGCTTTTCCTTCCACAATGCTCAGGTAGACAGGCTCTTTCGAAATTCCCCGGACAACTACTGCGTCATATCCTGTAAACTTCAGGTAAGGACCCCATTTTCCTCCTGAGTTCCCGCTCCCTACTGTTCCTGTCTGGGGTGATTTGCTGCAGACAACATGGTAGCGCCCACTTGTGGGGACCTTTTCCCCGGTAGCCGGCCCGGTTGCAAACACAAGCAGGTTATCAGGGTCAAAGGGCTGCATATCAGCTCTGAATTCATCATATACAAGTTTCAGGCCGAGCCCCTTGCCTCCGAGGTACATCTTTGCCATTTCTTCGTCAAGCGGAAGGTCTTTGAGCTCGCCGCTGTCAAGATTAACATCAAGAATTTTTCCGTTATAGCCCCCAGGCATGTAATTCCTCCTGTCTGGTAAATTTAGCATAAAGGATAAGCAGCCTTTCCGGCTCACTTTATCCGTCTCATTCGTCCGTTCACTTATCCGGCCTGCTTTGTCAGAAGCTTCCTGTTCGACCATGTATTTCAGCTGTTCAGAAAAAATCTCGTATGGATAGCCGAAGCTTCATTAACTATATCCTTTAAACATAGCCGGGTACATTTGAATATATACCCTCTTATATATGTCGAAGTTCCTTAATAAAAGTGTTCTAGCCGCCCCAACATCACGCTTTTGTAATATACTCATGCCTGACCTCGGCTCTTGTGATTTTCGGCACTTTTCCCCACATTCCTATGTACTCCCCCTGAATCACAAGTGCCCCTTTTATCCCCTGCACGGTTTTTACAACCTTGAATGCAACCTCAACAGCTTCCTTTCCTATCCCGACCTCATTCCCCAGTGCCGTTGCAGCCGCATCCGCAAGAGAAACATCATCCGAAAAAATTGCCGCTGCGTCCGCCATCCCGAAACTGATCGAAGGACCCACCGTCCCTGCCGAGGTACAGACTCCTGTGATCGAGTCCCTGGGCTCGAAAATTAAGCCCAGGTTTTTTATAGGAGACTGCCCCGCATAAATCCCGACCACAACCGAACGGTCATTGATAAGTGCAATATCCCCGCCGTTATCAACAATAGCATATTTTGCTCCGGCCTTTACCATTGCTTCCACAGCAAGGGCTGAAATTGTGCCTGCAACCGCACTCATGGGCCCGATTCCCATAGTGTTTCCGGCTTTTACCATCCTCCGGACTACTTCAGGAGCATTTTCCGGGCATTCGTAAGGTTCGAGGGTGAACTGAAAATAAGGGTCTGCAAGTATGTAGGTCTCAAGAGTTGCCCTGTGGACCCTGATAGCTTCTTTTGCGGCTTCGATGTGAGCAGGGTCATCAGCCGCAATCGTGACAATGGTTTCCCTTAACTGGAAATGCTCTTTTATCGGGGCTCTTACAGGTTCTTTAGCGGGTTTTTGCGTGGGTTCTGGCATGCTGATTCACTTGGGGTTTATTGCTTAAAAAAGAAATGTTTTTCTGAACCGACTTCCTGGGAGTGAAGCGGAACAGGAAAATGGGGGTTTAATGAAAACCGGAATTCAACGAAAACCGGGGTTTCCTGATAACGGTTAAACTATCCGGGTCCGGAAGGAATTTCTCCGTTTTTCTTTCCCTGAGCCGCACCGGGTCTGAGCCGCCAACCAGCAAGATAAAAAGTTTCCACAAAAAGGTACCGCAATAAAGAGAAATAAATATTGGAAAAATTCCACCTGTCCAGAAGAATCTGTACTTTGCCTCAAAAACCGTTTTTCAATTCACATGTAAATATCAGCGTCTCCGCCAGCTTGTCTGGCGGCCCTTCACAAAAAACAGAAAAAGAAAAGAAAGTGGAAATTTCTCGGTTTCCCGGGTAACTTTTACATGTTAGTTCCTTACAGGCGTATCCAGTCGTTTTTACTTACTGCTTCAGCCGAATATTCTAAATTTTTATGTGTTTTTTTATGTGCTTTTTTAGAACTTATTCTTCTTTTTTGATCCCGGTAATATCACGCATGATACCTTCGCTGAAGAGGGGCTTGCCATCTTGATCCTTGATGATCGTAAAGTGGTCGGCAAAACAGCGGTATTTCCCGTCCTTATGCTTGAACCGGTATTCCAGGGTTCCGAAGCCGATATCAATCGCATGGGCGAACCCTGTAGTAACGAGGGAGAGGTCATCGGGATGAATGAGATCCGAAGACTTACTGATGCTGCCCATTTCGATCATCTCTCGGGCAGAGTAACCGGCAATCTTCTCTATCACCGGGCTCATGAAATCAACGCTATCGGTCTGAAGGTTCCGCCGGTATTCCACATCCGTGGAGTTTTCCTCTGCTTGCTTATTTTCAATTGTATGAGTTTCAGAATTCCTTAACTTTTCGTCCATTCGGTATCCCCAATCAGAAATATGACTTTGAAAGGTTGTATTTGATTATGTGTTAGTATCTTTTTATCACTATATCAACATTTCCTTACAGTTTTCACGTAAATTATGAAAACAAATATATTCAATAAGTTTTCCTTGAATTGAGAGAATAAGCTAATCACATAGCACGCATATTACATAACGTGCATATCACATAATACGCAGATTTCAAAAGAAATAAGTGTATACTGGGTCCAAATTTTTGATATTCTTTGCTGTTGAAAATGGGGAAATGGAATGATAATTAAACATAACATACGAATTTTCATTAGTATATCTATTTTATTTCTGACTATAACTGCAGGCATTGTATCAGCTACTGATATCTATGTTTATCCGGAAGATTCGATTCAGGATGCTGTCAAAAATGCTTATTCTGGCGACACAATTATTGTGTTTCCGGGAACCTATGCAGAGAACATAGAAGTTAATAAGTCGGTCACTATAAAATCAAAATCCGGAAATCCCAGTGACACGATTATCAGAGCTGCAAATCCGGGTAATCACATATTTCATGCAACTGCAAGCAATGTTGCTATCCTGGGTTTTACCATAACAGGTGCTTTTGAAGAACCAGAGAATCGTTATTTTCCGGATGCCGGCATCAATGTCAGTACCTTCAATGAAACTACAGGCAAAGACGAAGTTGTCTATTCATCTGAAGGACAATGGGCTCTCATACCTAAAAACTGGGCAGGAATTTATGTTGATAATACTGATAACACCATAATCAACAACAATATTTTTTTGGGGAACAATCGAGGTATTTTGCTAAATTCATCAAGTAATAATTTATTAGAAAATAATACTGCAATTGATAATGACGGTGCAATTTCAATCTGGGATTTTAGTAATTTCAACATTGTCAGGAATAATAACATAAGTGCGGATGAAAAATATAGGATGGATAAATACGGAATCAGTTTGAAAGAATCCGATGGCAATGAAGTTTATAATAATAATCTATTGCGGCTTGGTATAACACTGCTTCAATCAGACGCTAACAAAATAGTCAATAATACAATAAATCCTGGGGGAATAGGAATTACCCTCATCGAATCCGACAAGAATGAACTTAGCCTAAACTCCATATCCACATCCAGTACCGGCATATTTTTACGGGAAAATTCCAGTTTCAATAAATTAACTGATAATACCATGTTTGACAACTTTATGGGGATCGAACTGCAAACATATAGCAACAACAACACAATTTCCAAAAACACATTAAATAATGATGAGGATATTTATTATTCGGATGACAGCAACAATAATAATATTTCCAAAAATAACATAGACTACGGTAAATATCTTAAAAGAACATATAATAAATATATTAAAGGAGTATACGGGGGATACATCGTATTAAAACTCACCGTCTTCGGCATGATTTATTTGTTCTTTTTTATGTTTCGAAAATGAGGACTTTAAAAACCTTTCATAAATAACTAAATGGAATCAGGATTTGGAGTTTTTCTATAAATCCCCGGAATCTATAAATCCCCAAAAATATCAGCCTGTAGTAGCAGGTTGTCGTAAATTCCAAAAATAAGAAACGATTCGCATAAAGAATAAAGCCAGGAATGAAAGCTTGAAAACGCTGATAAAAAGTACGAAAAAAACGCACATGAAATTTCGAATTACAGGCACAAAAATGAAAGCACTCCGTAACTTTCATGCTAATGAATACACTCAGAAATTTTTATGCCAAAGATGAGCCGAAAAGCTGTATCCTAAAAACCGTTTTCTTTTCTCCCCTGTCCATTATACGCTATTGTCTACTCATTCTGGCTTAACTTCGCTCAATTTACTCCCCTTCCCTCAAAATTCAACACACCTTCGTTGCCTTCAAAATGGCCTTCTTTCAGACCTTCAAATTCCTGGGGCTTTTTTCCCGAATTGTTTTTAATATGGAGCACCCGCTGTGGAAAGGGAACTTCTATGCCGTTTTCTTCAAGAGTACATTTTATGTCCCAGAGAAGTCTGGTTTTAAGCCCGAACCATTCGCTCACAGGAGCCCAGATCCTGACAACTATTTTCACCGCACTATCTCCCAGGTCGCTTACAAAAACCGAGGGTGAGGGGTTTTGAAGGGCGAAAGGCTCCTTATCAATAAGGTCCTTGATGAGCCAGATTGCGGCATTGGCATCGTCACTGTAGCGGATCCCAATTGTGTATTCGAACCTTCTGACCGGGTGTCCTACAATGTTTGTGATATTTGTGGTGAAGACCTGCTGGTTTGGCAGGCGGACGAGAAGCCCGTCGTAGGTGCGGATAAGGGTGGAGATTATGCGGATATCGGTGACATAGCCGGCAGTCCCGTTGATTTCCACCTGGTCCCCTATTTTTATGGGCCTCTCAACCATCAGGAAAAAGCCCGAAACCAGGTTTCCGACAATGTTCTGGCTTGCAAAACCGAGGATAATACCTGTTATTCCTCCTGCCAGCAGAAGCCCTGAGGGATTAAGTCCTATTAAGGGAAGCGCTGCAATGAAAACGATAACCAGAGAGCCATAATAAATGAGTTTGAGGATCGGTTCCCCCACATCTTTACTGATCCGGTCTTTAAGAGACCTGCGCAGGTAAATTGTTAGCACTCTGAATAGGAGGACTGAAAAAGAAATAATGAGAACAAACGTTATCAGATCCGCCGGGGTAACCGGACCCTCTGAAGTTGAGTACAGGTCATTGTCAAGAAAATTAATATCAGGGAAGATCAAAAGCCCCACCCCATATAGAATTTAAGAGGTACAAAGCCAAGCTTCTGGAGCCCGTAAACCCCAAAAGCCTCTTTTCTGGTTTTTCGGTCTTTGACAAGAGCACCCTTCAGCTCCCCGTTTATGGGCTGCGGCTCAAAACCCGTTTCAGCTGTATTCCGGTTGAGGATATCCATTCTGGCTCTCATGAAGACGTCCCCGTCATAGTACAGCTTCATCCCGTAGGCACTGAAAACAGCTTTTGATATTGAGGCCCATTCCGAGGAGGTATTGCGTAGAGTAAGCTCCATAACTCCTTCCTGCAGGGGATTGAGTAAAGGAGAGACTGAATATAACCTGCTTTTCCAGTACTTGCAGACAACCCCATTCGAAACCTCCCCGTAAAGGGTAAATTTCTGCTTCACCAGGGTAAAAACATCCAGAAGCTGGGGGCTCTTATTCCCATTATCCGAGATAAAAACGCCTATTTCTACCGGAAAAGTCAAAAAAACCTGTTTTTTCTCCCCTTCCGCAAGGATCAGGGTTTTTTCAAACTCTATCAGTAGATTCGGAGTAATTTCTTTCGGAGTGTTCAGAGGTTCCACAGGGTTTATGATAATTCGCTTTCTATCCCCAAGGATGAGCTTTTCCACTTCATCATTTCCCAAAATCCTTCTGTATGTCCATCGGTCTCCGGTTTTTTCTACGGAGATCGAGATTCCTTCCTGTTCTACTGAAAATGGAGGATCGTAGTAGCCGTACATAGTATTCCAGCAGTTAGCATATATTTATTCAATTTCTAAATTTCTTAATATTACAGCCTAACCATTATAAAAAAATTACTTTAAATAAATTTTATAGGATTGTAGGTAATGACGGTTCGTGATTAACTGATTAATTACTGGTTGATTATCCGGTTGATTGTCCGGTTGATTATCCGGTTGATTAACTGGTTATCTCCTCCGGATTCCTGGAGAGATCTTTCAGTTTTTCTCTTCCTTTGCCGCCCAGGGCCTTGACAAGCCGGCCAGCCGGATAAATAACAACTTGAAAAAAGTGTCCCAATCGAAAGATACAGCCCACTTTCCGCAGTAAATTTTCGCATATTCACATTTTTTCCTGCTATCGATTTTCAATAAAAAGTGGATTTATTGGACTTTTATGCAGGAGGTAAAGCAGCTATATGGTGTATCATAGAGACAAAAAAACGATATCATTCAATTTTCACCAAGTTCCATTAAAAGTCCAAATTAATTGGATTTGTTTCAAAAACGCTATCAGGGAAAATATTGATTTTTGAAAAAATACTGCAGAATGTGGGATACAGTATATCGAAGAAATCCCATCGGATGAAAGGGCATGTTTCATAACCCCGGAGATCAGGGAATTCGGGAAATCTGGGACTTAGATCCACCTTTTCTTTTTAAAATAAAAAAACATGCTTATTCCCAGTAACATCATGCTAAGCATGACTACAGGGTAACCCCAGTGCCACCTGAGTTCAGGCATGTAATCAAAATTCATACCGTATACTCCTGCAATGAAGGTCAAAGGAATGAAGATAGTGGCTATAATTGTCAGAACTTTCATGATGTCGTTCATCCTGTTGCTCACGCTGGACAGGTAGACATCGACCATTGAGGCAAGGATATCCCGGAAAGCTTCTATTGAGTCTATGACCTGGATGGTATGGTCGTAAATATCCCTCAGATAAATCTGCGTCGCTTCCGTGATAAGCTCGGACTCTACTTTCTGGAGGCCGTTAATAAGTTCCCTGAGGGGCCAGACTGATTTGCGAAGGAGAATCATATCTCTTCTGTATTTCTGGATTATTTTCAGGGTATCGGGGTCCGGGTCTCTGACGAGTTCGTCTTCAAGATCCTCTATTTTTTCCCCGAAATGTTCGAGAATCAGAAAATAATTGTCGATTATAGCGTCAATAAGGCCGTAGGCAAGGTAGTCCACCCCACCCTTTCGCAGGCGAGAAGCGGGATTTTTGAGCCTTTCCCTGAGAAGATCAAAAACGTCTCCTTCCCTTTCCTGAAAAGACAGGATATAGTTGGGCCCGATAATGATGCTCACCTGGTCGATAACAATTTCTTCGTTTTCCGTATCGAGGAGCATCATTTTTAAGACAGTGTAGATGTAGGAATCGTAGTCTTCCATCTTGGGGCGCTGCCCCGCGTTGAGTATGTCCTCGAGAGTCAGGGGGTGGATCTTAAAACAGCTCCCGAGTTTTTCTATAACCTCAATCCTGTCGAGCCCGTCAACATTTATCCATAATTTCATTCCGGGCTGGTTTTTGAGGGCCTGGCACTCATCTATGGTCTGCAGTTCTTTTTCTATCAGTTCCTCGTCGTTATAGATCCAGACCCGAATTGTGACTTTTTCTGCCTTTTTTTCTCCTACATGCACAAGAGTTCCGGGGGCAAGCCCGACTTTTGACTGTTTCCTTCTGAAAGTTCCCGATTTCACGGCTCTGCCTCACCTTTGAACAAAAAATAAACACTTAAGTTAATGGAAATTTCATCAATTTAAGCTCTGTGCCTGGTCTTTTTTTGAATACGATTATTCGGCTTTTGAAGCAAATTGGATTATTTTCAGTGTAAGGTGGCTCTTAACTTAAAAGCGAGTTATTTAAATGTTTGTAGTTAAATATAATTATATATATCACAGTATAATATGTACTAGATTTTTTCCAAAATTAGGGGAAATTGGAAAGATTTTCAGTTTAAAGCTAAAGTATAGGGGTATTAATATGGTTGGAACAGAAATTACGGATAGTCTGTATGCTATGTTTGACCAGTTCATAGCTTTTATTCCTACATTGGTAGCCATAATTATTCTTATTATTGTAGGAATAATATTGGGAAAGTTTCTCGGAAAGATCGGTGCGAAAATACTGGACAAAATAGGACTTGATGATCTGGTTGACAAAACCGTGATAGGTGGAATGATAAAACGAGGACAGATGAGTACGGTAGGCTTTTTTGATGCAGTCATCCGCTGGTTCGTCTACATCATCTTCGCTTTAATCATTCTGGATATTCTGAACATCGGGGTTGTGAATAATTTCGTTGATCTCGTAATATTCTACATCCCGCTTGTAATCTCTGCTCTCATTGTCCTGCTTATAGGTTTGCTGATTGTGGACTTCATTAGCGACCTGCTCAAGAATCTACTTATTTCGACCGGAGTAGATGAGAAACTTGAACAGACAACTTTTGGAGCTTCGATTAAATCCGGGGGGTTGACAGCTTCAGGCATTGTGGCTGGAATTTTCAGAATATTTGGGTATCTGATTTTCCTGACGGCTGCGTCTGATATCCTGCGGTTAAATATGATTAGCATTCTGTTGATAGATATTACTCAATACTTGCCACGTGTCATCATAGCTATCCTGATTCTGGTGATAGGAATTCTTTCTATAGACATAGTAATGGACTACCTGAGTAATACTGTCAAGGGCATGGAGATAGAAGGAGCAGATATCATTCTTCCTCTCCTCAGAGGTTTCCTGCTTCTTATTGTGATTCTGGTTGCTCTGGATACGATGCTAATTGATACCAGTATTCTCTACCTGTTCTTCGGACCGCTGGCATGGGGAATTGCATTTGTGGTGGCATTCAAATACGGAGTCAAAGACGCTATTGTTGCGTATGCCAGAGAAAGGAAGTAATTGCTTCCTTTCATTTTTCTTTAAATGACTGGCTCCTGCTTTTATTTGATTTATATATAAAATGAGTATTGTATCTATCTAATACAGGCTCATCTTCAACTTTAGAAGGCTATTTTTTAGATACAAACAAAAAATAATAATTCTTTTATCTCTCTTCTGCTTTTTCCTGAAATTGAGAGATTTTATTGAGAAAAAGGCTGTAACCGTTTTTCGAAAAGGGCTGATTGAAAGAATAGAGAGTTTTAAACCCGGGTATGAATGATGAAGGGGCTTTTCTTACGGGAAAATCTGGTAAAAATTTTAATCTCAGGCTGATTTATTAGAGGACTTTTATTATTATAAGATTTAAACAAATTTTTATAAAAATGCAGTCTTTCTTTGTAATATAATATTAATAAGAAAATACAAATACTCTTTGTATGATATATAAAATTGGAAGTCATACATATTCACACGAAATAAAACTTCAGCCAGACAAAAACGGGGGTATAGATCTGATAGAGAATGGATACAGGGTCTGCTGAAGGGAAAAATCGGGGGGAATTTGGATTAGATCGGGATTTACCAGTTTAACTTGTGCTTTTATTAGTTTGCTATTATTAAGCGCAGCTACCTGTACCGGTTCGGCACAGGATGACGGGACAACCACCATACTGGACTTGATAGGGGAAAATGGAAATTTCACTATCATCTCAGGTTTCTTCAATAACAGCAGCCTCAATACTACCCTTGCCGGGGAAGAACCTTATACGGTGTTTGTTCCGACGGACGCCGCTTTTGAGAATGTGTCGAGAACCACACTTGAGGGCCTAAAAGAAGACCCTGCCGCCCTTGAACAGGTGCTTCTTTATCACGTCACAAACGGGACTCTGATGGCAGAAGACCTGGTTAACGTAAGCAACGTCACAACCCTTCAGGGAAGCGACCTGCCTGTCAATGCCACTGAAGAAGGGGTATTCGTAGGAGACGCAAAGGTCATAGTTCCAGACATCAATGCCAGCAACGGAGTAGTTCATGCAATAGATGCAGTACTTATCCCGCCTGAAGAAAAGGGACAAAATCTGACAGTACTCTATAACGATACTGTAAACCTGACTGAAGGAAATGTCGTGTTCAGGCCGGATACTGTCAATAATTATACAATAGACAATCTCACAGACTTCGGAGCTCTATATGCAACGGGACTCAACTTTAACGCTGCCTTAGCACAGAACATGACCGGAAATGTGACTAACATGACCAACGTGTCATTTGTGCTTAAGAGCATGGAAGGGGTCGAGAACAATAACACTACCGGAGAGAGGTGGTTTATCTACATCAACGGCGAACCGGCTGAAGAAAACTTAGGACTGAACCCTGTAAGTGCCGGGGATAAACTCAGCTTCTGGTATACAACAGAAGCTGGTGGAGAAGCCAGTGCAACCTATGTAGCTAACATTACCATCGCTGTAGAAGAAGGGATGGAACCTGAGCCGGAACAAAACTTTACAGTACTCTATAATGATACCGTGAACCTGGCTGAAGGAAACTTCACCTTCATGCCGGCAAATGCCACTCAGCCCTATACAATAGGCAACCTCACGGACTTCGGAGCTCTATATGCAACGGGACTCGATTTGAACGTGTCTTTAATGCAGAACATGACTGAAGGAAACATGACCGGAAATGCAACCGAAAACATGACCGGAAATGCAACCGAAAACATGACTGATGGAAACATGACCGGAAATGCAACCGAAAACATGACCGGAAATGCAACCGAAAACATGACTGATGGAAACATGACCGGAAATGCAACCGAAAACATGACCGGAAATGCAACCGAAAACATGACTGATGGAAACATGACCGGAAATGCAACCGAAAACATGACTGACGGAAATGCAACCGAAAACATGACTGAAGGAAACATGACCGGAAATGTAACCGAAAACATGACTGACAACATGACTAACGTGTCATTTGTGCTTGAGGGCATAGAGGGAATCGAGAACAATAATACTACCGGAGAGATGTGGTTCCTCTGCATCAACGGAGAGCCAGCTGAAGCAGACTTCGGAATGAACCCTGTAAGTGCCGGGGACAATCTCAGCTTCTGGTACACAACAGAGGAAGGTGGAGAAGCCGCAATCGAGAATGCAACCTACGTGGTTAACATCACTGTTAACGAAATGATGGCAAGAGAAACCATCATCCAGGCAGCACAGAACCAGACGAGATTAACTACGTTTGTAAACGCAACGAAGGCTGCAAACCTGACGCAGGCCCTGAACGAAACCGGCCCGTTTACGGTCTTTGTTCCGAGCAACGAAGCCTTCGATCAGCTGCCTGCACAAACACGTGATCAGCTTATGAACAATACCACCCTGCTAAGGAAAGTTCTTTCCTATCATGTGGCCAGCGGAGAGTATACCCGTGAACAGCTTGCCAGCATGGATGCCGTTGATAATATTCAGGGCGGCACGCTCGACATCAATATGGTAGGGGACAATATCACAATACAAAACTCGACTATCGAGCAGATAATCATTGTGAAAAATGGAGTTATCTACATAATCGATAAAGTGATCATCCCTCCGGACAGCGGGATTCCTTCCGATGGAAACCAGACCGATGGAAACCAGACCGATGGAAACCAGACTGACGGAAATCAGACCGATGGAAATCAGACCGATGGAAATCTGACTGACGGAAACCAGACTGAAGATCTGGGAGGAGATTGGTACTTCTTCTCAGTCCCCTTCGAAGCCAACAATACAAGCGTTGATTATCTGCTTTCGGATGTGAACTATAGCTCACTGATTTACTACAACGCTTCAACCAAACTCTTCGAAGACGTCTCAAACATTGAACCTCTGAAGGGCTACTGGATCAATGTCCCCAACGGAACCGAGTTCAATGCTGAAGATCAGTTTGCTTCCGTTGAGAAAAAGCTGGTTACCGTTCCGCCGAGCCTGCAGACCTATCAGGGTTGGAACGCGCTGGGTTCACCTGTAAACGAGACTGTCTCTGCACAAACTGCGTTTGCATCCATTAACGACACGTATGCAAAAGTTGTCGGGCCCTGGGTGCCGGGCAATAACACTACGGGTTACTACCAGTATGTCGCATACAACGACCTTAACGGGACCCTGGAAGAAAACCAGTTAGGTGCGGACGAATTAGAAGTCGAACCTTATCAGGGTTACTGGGTCTTTGTGAAAGAGGAAAGCCTGTATGCTTGAGGAGGTCACCTGAAATAAGTGTAGAAATAAGTGTATGGATAAACTTAAGAGACCCGTAAAAACCACTAAAAAAGAGTAAAAATTAGTAAAACCGGAAAACACAAGAAAACCAAAAAAACAGGAAAAAACCCTTAGGAAAAAAGTATTTACAAGAGAAAAAGGAAGCTTCAATTATGGAACTTCTTTTTTACTCAAATCTCTTTTTACCTGAATTTACTTCTTATTTTAATTATTTTTCCCTTGTCCAGCTGACTTTTTATTCGTTCAAGAGGCTTCAATTCACTTTTAAAGAGCTTTCTTTGAACTTCTTTAATTTCTTAATTTTTAAAATCAATATTTATATAAAGCTTCCTGCCAATGGTTGAGCGCATGCTAATCCTGGATAATCTTAACAATATTTCGAATACTACTCTTAAAGCAAACATTTCTAACTTTGACGGATTATTAAATACGGCTTTCACATGGTTTTCGGACAACCTCGGTACGCTGATCTTTATAGTGTTCATAGGCATGGGCACCATCCTTGTTGCAAGGACCGTAAACCACCTTATGGAAAGTTACTTCAAAAAGGCAAGCAGCAAGCTGAGGATGGATATCACTGCTTTTCGGATGTTCAGGCATATTACGGTTGCAGCAATCTATTTTCTCGGGCTGATTGTTATTATATTCAGCATCCCTGACCTTCGCAGCCTCTCTGTAGCCCTCTTTACCGGGGCAGGGCTTGCCGGTATCATTATAGGTTTTGCAGCCCAGAGCACGCTGAGCAACATTATTGCAGGTATTTCTCTAACTATCTTCCAACCTTTTAGGGTTGGAGACCGACTGAACATTATGAATGAATACGGAAAGGTTGCTGACCTCAACCTCAGACATACGGTAATCATAACCTGGGATAACAGGCGTCTTATTATCCCGAACTCGGTAATCAGCAACGAGGCGGTTATTAACTGGACCATAGAAGACCCTGCAGTTATATGGCCTATAGATATAGGGATAAGCTACGACTCCGATATCAGCCTGGCAAGAAAAATCATGATCGAAGAGGCCCGAAAGCATCCCCTGGTAATGCCTCCACAGACTCTCGAATACAGCATTGTAAAGCCCAGTTTCCTGAAACCCGAGACTCTTGCAAACGGGCTTATGGATCTGTCCGTGCTTCATACCGTAGATCCGGATTTCAAGGAAAGAGGAGAGGTTAAGGTACAACTCACAGAACTCGGAGATTTTGCCGTAAATCTCCGCCTCTATGTCTGGTTTAAGGATAGGAGTGATGCCTACAGTTCAGGGTGCGAGATCAGAGAAGCAATAAAGAAACGCTTTGACAGCGAAGGCATCGAAATTCCATTCCCCTACAGGACTATCGTGTACAAGACCGATATCGAAAGAGAGAAGGCTCCTGGAAAAGCTGCTACGGCGGGAGATAGTAAAGTTTCATATGCTCCACGAAGCAGGTTAACTGATATTGGTGACAAATTAGAGGATGAAAATGGTCAATAAGACTGAACCGGTTCAATAAGACTGAATCGGTTCAATAAAACTGAAACAGGCCCGGGGCCAGTATCAAAGGGTAGATTCAGGGTTAAAAAAGGCAGCAGCAGGGTAAGAAAGAGGTCGGTCAAAAGCCGATCAAAGGTTGATTTAAAAAAATTAAATGATGAAAGGAATTTAAAGTTCCCTTTCATCGATCACTCTTTTTGTCTTTTTCATGCTTCTTGGAAGTTCTCCGATTATTACGCCTACAATATCCACGGTAACCCCGATAAAGTCCTTGAAGGCTTTTCCCAAAGCTTTTTCGGTTTTTGCTTTTATTTCAGGGTCTTCGGCTCCTTCAATTTCAACCCTGAAGGTCATGCTGTCCCTGCCGTCTTTGCGGGTAAGGAGGATCTGGTACTCACTGCTGACACCTGGGACCCTGTGGATGATGTCCTCGATCTGGCCGGGGTAGATATTTACGGCTTTGAACTTTATGCGGTCGTCCGACCGTCCTAAAATCCGGTCAATTCTCGGGAAGGGGCAGCCGCATTTACAGAGCCCTGGGATTATTCGGGTCAGGTCTCTTGTCCTGTAGCGGATCAGGGGAGCTCCTTCCTTTGTTAGGGTGGTAATTACAAGCTCTCCGAGGGTGCCGTCCGGCAGCTGTTCGCAGGTGATGGGGTCGATGATCTCAAAAAGCAGGTGGTCAGACCAGTAGTGCATCCCTTCGTGGTAGGAGCAGTCAAGGGCAATTCCGGGCCCGTAGATTTCGGTCAGCCCGTAGATGTCAAAGGTCTCGACCCCTAGTTCTGTTTCGATCCGGCTACGCATCTTTCCGCTCCAGCGCTCGGACCCGATAACCCCTACCTTGAGGTGGATCCGGTCTTTCAAGCCGCGCTTTTCAATCTCTTCGGCAAGCAAAAGCGCGTACGAAGAGGTACTTGCAAGTGCTGTGGACTTGAGGTCAACAAACATTTCAAGTTGTTTCTCAGTATTTCCAGGGCCTGTAGGGATTGCCATTGCTCCGAGACGCTCGGCTCCTAGCTGGAACCCTATCCCTGCAGTCCAGAGTCCGTATCCGGGAGTTATCTGGATCCTATCCTGGTTGGTGAGCCCTGCCAGCATGTAGCAGCGCATCATCTGCTCGGCCCAGACATCGACGTCTTTCCTGGTATAGGGGATAATGACAGGTTTGCCGGTTGTCCCTGAAGACGAGTGGATCCTTACGACTTCGGAATCCGGAACTGCCTGAAGCCCGAGGGGATAAGCGTCCCTCAGTTCCTCTTTGTGGGTAAAAGGCAGGAGTTTGAGGTCCTCAAGCGACTGGATTTTCTCGATATCCACGTTTGCTTCTTTGAACTTTTTCTGGTAAAAGGGACTGCCTTCAACCGCCCGTTTAAGCAGGCTTTTCAGTTTTGCAAGGGTATCTTCTTCAGAGATTTTGGGATGGTAGAGCTGGACTTCCGGGTCGAGCTCAGAATCCAAAGATGCTTCATACATTTGATTTCACCTTCTGTTCCCTATCAGGGTGCCTGGCTTAATTTTTTCAATCGCACCTTCAAACGCAGCCCTGTTTACAGCCCTGTGTTTTTCAGGAATTTCGGTTTCAAGTACCGAGAGAATGGTTTCCTTTGAAAATGGAAGCATTCCTGCACCTGCAGCCGCTCCCAGCATTGCGACATTGGCTGCCCTGTATGTGCCTGCCTCTTCTGCAAGCCGGGTAAAATCAAGGCAGAGCATGTCCGGAATGAGGGCTTTCAGAAAGGCCAGCAAAGCTTCGGGGGCATATTCGGGACTTCCCGGAGGTTTTGATGCAGGAGCTATGGCATGAGAATTTGACAGGATTTTTCCACCCTTTTTCAGGAAAGGCAGGTTTCTTACGGTTTCTGCAGGTTCGAGCCCTATGAGCAGGTCGGCCTGCCCTGCAGGAATAAGGGAGCCTGAGATCTCGTCTCCGATCCTTATATGGCTGCTTACCGATCCTTCCCTCTGGGACATGCCTATGGTTTCGGCAGTACTCACCCTGAACCCGGCTTTCATTGCAGCAAGTGCAAGCATGCGGGAAGCAAGCACAACACCCTGTCCTCCGACGCCTGCAATCAGGATGTCGTATTTCATTTCTTCACCCCATCTTCGCTTATGGATTCCGAAGGACAGATCTGGGCACAGAGCCCGCAGCCGTTGCAGCTGTCCAGGATGAAGGGTTTTTCTTCTCCCGGAGGGAGGAATATTGCAGGGCAGCCCAGCTGCTTTATGCAGAACCCGCAGCCTGTGCAGCTTTCAGTATCGATTGTAAGTTTTATCCCGGATTTTGTAATCCCGACACAGTTTCCTTTGAACACGATCGCAGAAGGCCCTTTGAATTCCATGGCTTCCTTTGCTGCCTCAATGCAGCCTTCAAGGTTGACTGTTTCCACGGTCCTTACAGAGCCGATCCCACAGCTCCGGATCACCCCGGCAATGTCGATGGCTTTAGAAGGGTTCCCGAGGACGGTAACCCCGATCCCCGGATGAGGCTGGTGTCCTGTCATGGCTGTTGTCCGGTTGTCAAGGACGGCAAGGGTAACATCGGCTCCGTTGTAGACTGCATTTATCACAGCCGGAATGCCTGAATGGAAAAAAGTCGAATCCCCTATGAAAGCTACCTGTTTCACCTCAGAGTTCGTGCGGGAAAGCCCTCCTGCAATGCTCATTCCTGCCCCCATGCAGAGGCAGGTCTCAACCATGTTGAGAGGGAAGGCGTTTCCAAGGGTATAACAGCCGATATCCCCGGAAAAAATAGTCTCGACCTGAGAATCCTTTTTAAGCTGCTTTGCAGCCTGTTTGAAAGCGTAAAAAACAGTCCTGTGCATGCAGCCCGCACAGAGGGTTGGAGCCCGAACCGGTAGGGGCGGGAGCTCTTCCCTTAAAACGGCAGGAGAAGCATGGGAGAGGCGGGAAGGCTCTCCGAGCTTGGAAAGCACTTTGTTGATGCCATCAATAACGATGTCCACATTGTATTCCCCCCCCACCGGGAAAAATCCGTTCTTTTTTCCGTAAACGTCAACCGGCAGGTGAGCTTTTCCTATAAGCTGGAGGGCCTGTTCTTCGAGGTAAGGGTCAAGTTCTTCGACCACGATCAGTTTTTCGACCCCTTTTAAGAAGGAAAGAGCTGCCTGTTCGGGGAATGGGTGCACTGTCCCGACTCTGAAAAGGGTGAAAAGCCCTTCAAAACCCTTTACAGCCTCTTTTACGTAGAGGGCTGAAACCCCCGAGGCTATTATCCCTATTTTCCCGCTTCCCGAAACGGAATTGTACGGAAGTTCCGAAAAGCGCTCGGAAAGCTGCACCTGTACGTTTTCAAGCCAGGGGTGCCGCTCTGTAGTAAGCCTCGGAAAAATCGTCCAGCGCCTGTCCTTTACAAAGCCCTCGCAGGAAGCTTCGACCGGGGCAGGTTCTGCAACTGCAAGTTCGACGTCCTCGCAGCTGTGAGAGACCCGTGTAGTGGTCCTGAGTATGACAGGAACTTCGAATTCATGCGAAAGCTCAAAAGCCAGCTTTGTAAGCTCATACGCTTCCTGCGGGTTTGCAGGGTCAAGAACAGGGATGTTTGCAAAATGCCCGAAAACCCTCGTATCCTGCTCGGTCTGCGAGGAATGAGGCCCAGGATCGTCTGCAACAAGCAGGACAAGAGCCCCCTTTACCCCGATGTAGCTCAGGCTCATCAGGGGGTCGGATGCGACATTTAACCCGACCTGCTTCATGGTCACAAGCGCCTTTGCCCCGGAATAAGCCGCTCCCACAGCCGTTTCAAGCGCAACCTTTTCGTTGCTCGACCACTCGGTATAAATCCCGCACCTGTCCGCATACCGGACAACTGTCTCCAGAGCTTCGGTAGAGGGTGTCCCCGGATACCCCGTAACTACCTGTACGCCGGCTTCTATTGCTCCAAGTGCAATGGCTTCATTACCCATTAACAGTTTTTTCTCAGTCAAATAAACTCATCTCGGATCGCGGGTAATA
This sequence comes from Methanosarcina acetivorans C2A, assembly GCF_000007345.1. Lineage (NCBI taxonomy): Archaea > Methanobacteriati > Methanobacteriota > Methanomicrobia > Methanosarcinales > Methanosarcinaceae > Methanosarcina > Methanosarcina acetivorans. The sequence continues at coordinate 2,073,514 of NC_003552.1, forward strand.
CATTAATGAACTGGATAAAGTTTGACAAGCCTCAAAGGAAATAAAATGAGGTTGAAAACAAACCTGAGTTCCCAAAGAATCTGATAAAATTGTTTTGAGAACCCGAGAAAATACATCAGGATATTTCGCCGTATTTTTACGTTATTGATATGCGACGCACATCTATGTACAATGTTGCCCGGAAGAAGAACGTAAAATTTGAATATAAAGTTTTTGTTTTTGAGAGTTTGTAAAATCGATCTAGATTACCTGACCTGCGAAACAAAGAAAATGAATAGGATCACCTGAAAAGGTTTCAAACAAATTAAAAAAGAAAATAAAATACAGGATAAGAGCTCGCTAATGCCTTGAAGTTCCGTATCTAAGAGTTTAATGTTGGTGAATGAACTATTGACTGTATGCTTCAAACAGACCCCAGTAACTGGCTGGAAAAAGCTTCGTTATCCTGGTGTAATGCTACATCCAACCGTTTTCTACTATTTCGTAGAAGTCCAATAAATTAATGTTTAACTGGGAATCGACCTCTGGATAAATTGTGAAAATATTGATTTTAATTAGAAAAGTGGACTTCAGTTGATTATGGTTAACTATTTATAACCTAACAAAATTATAATTCAGTAGTTTTTATATTATTAATTTTAATTTATTTGGGGTATATTTTCTCGTTCAATGAGTTAATTCGAATAACGGGGGGAAGTTATGAAAATAAAAGTAATAGTTTATTTGCTAGCGATATGCATAATTTTTTCTGCTGTACCTGTACAGGCACAAACTAACACGATCGAGAATACGAATAATACATATCTGACCGTGACCGAAGATACGGATAAAACCTTCATGTGTAACATAACCGGAAACGCATTTGTGGTCGGTACGTCGGGCAATATAACTGAAAACATGACTGAAAATGTGACTGATAACCAGACTGAAAATACAATAAGAAACCCTATCGAAACCCAAACTTCAAACGCTACCGGAAAAACGGAAAACGTGACCAACCTCATGACATGTAATGTAACCGGAAAGTTAGCTATAATCAAAGATATGCTCAACATGACAGAAAACGTGGTTATGCTAGGGAAAATAGATGATATGCCTGGAAAAGTGGTCATAATCGGAAAAATGGACAAAACTGAGGCCGACGAAAAAGTTGTCAACATTACCGGAATGGAAGGAAAAGTAGACTACATGACTGTGCTCATGAAAGGAAACATGAACGGAACCATAAAATGCAATATGACAGAAAATGTGGCCAGCATGACAGAGAACACGAGCAGCATGACTGTGCTCATGAAGGGAAATATGACTGGGATCATAACAGGTGATCTGAATAAAAAAGTGATCAAAATCAAGAACAGTGGTAATACGGCTGGAACGACCGAAAACATGATCGATATGACCAAAATGGTCGGAAACATGAGTGCAACAGCCGAACCAATGAAATATAATATTACTGGAAACATGATTTTAATCAAAAATACGAATAATATGACTGAGGCGCCTGAAACTGCGGATGACATTACGGATATATCCGAAGATATGGAAGAAATAAAAAAGATGGATCAAAAAATAGATAATATGACAGAGATGTCTGAAAATATTGATAAAGTAAAAGAAATGGATGAAAATATGAACAATATGACCGGAATGGAATGGAAAAATAATAATTCAAATGTATCAATAATTACAGTCACCAATGTGTTTACCAATGTAATTAATATTACTCAAATTGGATTAAACTAATGAAGTGTTTTAGTATTTCCTCTTTCCTTTTTCCTTTTTTTCATGCAAAGTGAGAAAAGTTTAACTGCATTGAAATAAATTCTTTTTCAATTGTTAGAGACAACAAAATATTTGCTTTTGGCTTCTTGCTGTTATAAAGAGCTTTTAAAATTACATTCATTCACAAAAATCGTTACACTTTTCAAAGAGGCAGTTCATTTGATAATCCATATTGCATACTTCTTTGTCTCGGGTTAGTGAGTTGAGTGTAAGTTTTTACATAAGAGCCTATAATTGAAAACAACTTCTTTTATACGGGGGACGCCAGGCGAGAAAAGAGCTGGTATATGAACAAGGTGGCCGTATTCTTCGCCTTGATAGGCACTGATTGAAAAAAGAATATTTCTATTTTTTGCCGGAAGTTCTCATTTTCCGGGGTATCTATGTTTAAGCTTTAGCAGAGCAAATATAAATAGAACTTCGTAATATTATTTATTATGATAAACGTCGATTATATCAAAACCTGGAAAGAGGTTATGAAAAGCCCGTCTCATTTTTACAGCGAAATGCCGAAGACAGGAGGATACTTTTATCCTATTGTTTTTGCAATAGGCAGTGTAGCCATAATGTTATTTTGTGTATTGCTTATTTATCCCCTTATTTTCCCTGAAATAGGTAACACCATAAAATTAACTTATATGGAGATATCTCTGATCGTAATATTTCTTTTTGTGATGTATATTCTTGGCCTTCTTATGAACTCTGCCATACTTTATATTACTTATAAAATTCTTGGGGGAAAGGGAAGTTATGAAGGTACTGTAGGGGTCGTATGTTATGCAACTGCTGCACTTGTACTTGCCTGGATACCTCTTATTGGCTTGATTTTCGGGTTTTATCAGACTTATCTCTATCTTGTGGGAGGTAAGTTCATACATGGTATGGGCATATTCAGATCTGCAATAGCTTTAATTATGTCCTTGTTACTGGTTTTTGTTTTTGCAGGGCTTGTCTCTATGAGTGTCTTTGCTTAACCGTGCTTTCGATTGCAGAATCATTTCCGAGGATCAGTTCCGAAGCTTTCAGGTTTTGTAATTCCTTCAACTTTCCCCTCTTTTTATTTCATTCCGACACTCTAATACATCCTTTCACGGTTAGGGTATCTTTCCCGGCAGCATTCGTTGCCGTCAGGCTGACGGTGTATTCCCCTGCCTTCCTGAACGTATGGGTTGCAGTTTGAGCGTGTTTTGATTGAATGCCGTCTCCGAAGTCCCAGTACCAGCTTGTGGGTGTGCCTCCGGTACTGGTGTCGGTGAACAGTACCGTTAATGGGGATTTACCGGATGTCGCGTTAGCAGTGAAAGAAGCCTGGGGTTTTATGGGTTCGGCTGAAAGGTCGTACATGTAAATAGCACTCTGGTTGGTACGCCTATCCTGCCAAACTATCCTGTTCCCATAAATAGCAGGACTGGATGCTGATCCGTTTGTGGAAATACGAGTTTCATTGGCAGTGGACATATCGTACATGTAAATGTCACTCATACAATTGCGTTCATCTCTCCACACTACCCTGTCCCCATAGATGTCAGGATCAAACGGATCTGACGGAGAGTTAACACCACTCACTTCATTAGTGGAGAGGTCATATATGACAATGCAGTAATAATTAGCGCCATATTCGTGAGATACTAATTTGTCTCCATATATCACACAGCCATATGAGTACCATGTTTCAAATTTTGTCTTGTTACCGGTGGATACATTGTACATCCATATAGGACCACTATCCCCGAAAAATCCGCTGTCGTTGGCCCACACTATTCTATCCTCATAGATATCAGGACTTCCATAATGACATCCATAGTTACTGATTTGGGTCCGGGTGAATGTAGACAGATCATACATATGGACTTTATAAGTTCTATTCTTAGGGTTTTCGTTGTCGATATATTCCTGCCATACTGTTACATTACCGTAAATAGCAGGCTTACTCCCCGTCCTGTAGTTACTATCACCTGTTACATTCTCGGTAATCAGAAATTTTCCACCGGTTGATATGTTGTAAACACAAAGATTGGGGTTTTCAGTGCTGTTATCCAGCCACACAACTTTGTCCCCATAGACGGCAGGGTGACTTGTTGAAGACGAGTTAAGTTCGGTGTCAGTTTTATTGCTTATGTCATAAAGATGAATACTACCGTTTGATGACCACACTACTCTGTCGCCATAAATATCAGGCTCATGTCCGGCCCCAAGTCGGTTTTCCTGTCCGGCTGATGCAACTGTCGGGACCAGAATCAAAGAAACAAAAATCAAAAAAACAAAAGCTAAAGGTATCAAAAAGAGTTTACTTTTCACTCATTTCCCCCCGAATTAAATCTAAAGCAGCGACTCACTCTGCTTTTCATTTTCGCATTTTCATTACTATAAATCAGGGGAGCTAAAAATATAAACCAATCTTTATAAAATAAATTTCCAGGGGAAGTTTAAGGGAAAGTTTAAAGGGAAGTTTAAAGGGAATTTCAATTTCTACAGCAACTCTTCAGCCGTTTGCGGGCGATTCAAGAGAACTGTGTCCACAAACTTCCTTCATATTATTTTTTCACGTGGGCGGGCTTTGAACTCCACAGATCAAATATAAATAGAACTTCACAATATTATTTATTATGATTAATCTTGATTATATCGGAACCTGGAAAGAGGTTATGAAAAGTCCCTCTCATTTTTACAGCAAAATGCCAAGGACCGGAGGATACGCTGCCCCTATCCTTTTTGCAGTAGTTAATGTTGCCATATACTCGCTTTTTTACCTGCTTTTTAATCCCGGAGCATACGATATCGGCGGCTTCAGTTCTCCAATGATATTTGCAGTCGCGCTTCTGGCACCTGTAGTCGGTGTTGTTGCTCTCTTCCTTGATGCTACACTGATTCACATTATTCAAAAAGTTTTTGGGGGAAAGGGGAATTACGAAGGTACCTTAAGGTTCGTATTTTATGCATCTGCTGCGACCTCTCTCCTCTGGATTCCTCTTGCAGGCGGGATTTTCGGAGTTTACCAGCTATATCTCTACGTTGTGGGCGGCAGGGTTGTGCATGAAGTAAGCCTTGAAAGGTCTGCTCTGGCTGTGTTTCTGTCCATTTTGCTGGTTATTGTATTCATAATGCTGGTTTCTTCGAGTGGCTTTGTCTAACTCTGTTATTGACATTGTTACCGGTTCTGTTATTAATTGTGAACTTTTGTCTGTAATCCGGTGATAGCACTGTCGAACACCTGCCGTTCAGAGTAAAATACTCAAAATTGAATCCGGACCGAAGTAAGGGCGGGAATTGAGAGTTCGCAGAACCTGGAGGTTACCGTCTTTTCATGATTTACGGCTCTCGATTCCCTGCTTCTTATTTTTTGATCTTTCTTATTTTTTGATCATTTCCTTGACTTTCTTAGTATTTTCGATGGATTTTTTCTTTAGCTCGATCATCTTTTCCATTTTATCTATTTTTATCTCCATCCACTGTATTTTCATATCCATTTTCATTAACATAACTTCTTTTTTCTGATCTTCAGTCAGAAGCTCCCAGAGCTCGAACATTCCGTGATGCATCTGGGCTTTTCCTGCCATTTCTTCTACCATAAAATTACCCCCGTTACAATGGTATCCATTTTACTAACATCTTCGTTATCTTTCATACCCGGAAACCGCTAAAGATCTTCGGGTATCACAAAGAGATTATTATTACTGACATATAATAACTACAGAAATATAAATTAGAATCCAATAATAATTAAAAGCAGCGTTTGAAAAGGAAAGGGTGGCAAGGGATGTACTGACAATCCCATATTTCGTTTGTAGGTTGTCCCGAACAGCCGGGCATTCAATGTGGGTCAGTATGCATCAAAGTTTTTCTCCTGCTTTCCGCAATAATCCTCGTTAATAATCTTCGTTATTTATGCGATCTTTCTCCCGAACATCACTGCAAACTGATAGTACTTATATACACAGCTGACATCACGGAAGCCTGCTTCTTTAAGCCAATCCAGTTGCTGGCTAAGGCTTGTATCCTTATCGAGCTTAACTCTCTCGTAACCCGCCAGTATTTCTTCTTCGGACAAACCGCTTGTTTCGACATATTGTCTCCAGGTCGTTTTATTCAGTTTTTCTATGAAAGGGGTTTCTCCATGCACCTGATCGGCATTAATGAAAATCCCGTTCTCTTTGAGTATGGAGTAACTCTTTTTGTAAAGTTCCTCCTTTTCTTCATCCTCCAAGTGATGAATGGATAGGGCTGAAATTACGATATCATATTTGTCCGCGAAATCATATTTTGAATAGTCTGCTGCAATGTATTTGATGTTGGAGTTTTTTCCGAATCTGTCTTTTGCCATATCCAGCATCTTTTCCGAGATGTCAATAAGAGTAAAGGATGCTTCCGGATATCTTTTCATCAGAAATGCCGATAGAAGACCTGTTCCTGCACCTATGTCCAGGATACTTGGATTTTCAGTATATACTGATGCCACGGATACTGTTGCTCCGTAAAAGTCATCGAAGCAGGGGATGAACTTCCTTCTCTGTTCATCGTACTTTTTTGAAATAGCATCAAACTTTTGTTGAATTTCGCTCATTTTTTCCTCCGGGTTTCAGTATCAAGGACAGGTTTTTCTGTTCTTTTTTACTGCCATTTTCGTTCTTACAGTACTTTTTGTTCTTACAGCACTTTCTTTTCTTCCTGAAAATTACCTTTTCACTGCATATGCCTTTGTCCCGCATATACTTAATTCATTATTGAGGTTTCTTGCATTCAATAGTTGTTTCCAGCCTCTCGTGAAATTAATTTGGGCACGCTCTCGATAAAGTTAAAAAAATAATCTATTTATATTTCGAGACATTGTTAGAAGCATGTATCTCAAAGATGAAGAGCTAATGAAAGATCAGCAGAGTCGCGAATTTGGCGTCTTCGGAGATGTTCTGCGGGAGCTGCAAATGGAAGAAATGGAGGAAACCGAGACTTGCCTGGTGGAAATCCAGGAAACCGTTGTCAAAGAAAACACGATGGAGATTCTTGCCGAAATCAGGGCAACATTAAAAGAGATTGCAGAGACGCAGAAGGAAATACTCGAAGAGATTAAAAAGAACAGGCCCGAATAAATCTCAACTCATACTTTCTTTTTCGCCTGGGAGAAGACTTTTAATTTTCAACTTTCACTTTTAACTTATGAAAGCTTAAAGATTTTAAATAAAATCCATTCAGGGCTATAAACAGGTTCCATGATAATGCATAGATCTCAGGATGGAAAAGAAAATTTTCAGTGAGTACTTTTGGAAGTGGGGATATTTAAGAGGTTTAATTTGTTTTAGAGAGATCCTTACATACGACTGTTCCCCACTACCAATAAAATATAATGGTGAAGTCGTATTTATACTTCACTTCTATTTATACTTAACTTCTGTTAGTTTCACAGCTTCTGTCATTCTCACGTATTTAATATTCTGTCCGAAAACCGGGTTTTTTCAGCCGAAACTCGGAGCTTTCAAAGTTCGTCTTCAAGGCTTCTCCTTGCAGCACAGCTTTCAAGTGAAGCATTGGCAACGGCTTTTGCAACTGCAGGCACCACATGCTTATCAAGGGGTTCCGGGATTATGTAGTCTTCCGAGAGCTCACCGACAGACACAACATTTGCAAGGGCATGGGCTGCTGCCATTTCCATTTCAGGGGTTATCTTCCTGGCACAGGTCCCGAGAGCCCCTTTGAAGACTCCGGGGAAACTCAGGCAGTTATTGAGCTGGTTTGGAAAGTCCGACCTGCCGGTAGCAACAATTCTTGCCCCCGCCCTTTTTGCAGCATCGGGCATGATTTCAGGAGTGGGGTTTGCCATTGCCATTACAATGGCGTCGTTGGCCATCGAGCTGATCATCTCCTCGGTTACGATCCCTCCGACTGAAACTCCGATAAAGAGGTCAGTGCCGGGGAAGGCTTCTTTGAGTCCGCCTTTCAGTTTTCCGGGGTTCGTAAGCGTGGCAATTTCCGCTTTTATGGGGTTCATGTCCTTTTCCCGTCCTTCATATACAATTCCCTGGCTGTCGCAGGTAAGGATTTTTGCAGGATCTGCGCCTGCTCGGACCAGGAACCTGAAAATAGCAACCCCTGCAGCTCCAAGGCCTGTAATAAGTATTTTCAGCTCTCCAAGCTCCTTTTTGACTATTTTAAGAGCGTTCAGGAGCCCGGCAAATACGACAATGGCTGCCCCGTGCTGGTCGTCATGGATTACAGGAATGTCAAGCTCTTCACGCAGGCGACTCTCGATTTCGAAACAGCGGGGGGCACTGATATCTTCGAGGTTGATACCCCCGAAAGCCGGAGCCAGGTATTTTACCGCTTTTATCACTTCTTCGGTGTCCTGAGTGTTGAGACAGATCGGAAAAGCGTCTATGCCGGCAAATTCCTTGAAAATGATCGCCTTTCCTTCCATTACCGGCAGAGCTGCACACGGACCTATGTTTCCAAGCCCGAGCACTGCTGACCCGTCCGTTACAACAGCTACCGTATTTTTCTTGATAGTGTAAAGGTAAACAAGACTGGGATTCTCCTTTATTTTCCGGCATGGCTCAGCGACCCCGGGCGTATAGGCAACACTGAGGTCGTGGATTGTACGGAGGCGGACCTTGCTTTCAACTTCAAGTACGCCCCCAAGTCTCCTGTGCATGGCGAGCGATTCCTGATATAATGAAGCATGTATATCACTCTCATTTTCCGCGTCCTTTCCGGAGTCCTTTTGAGATTCTCCTCCGGAATTTTTCTCTCTATTTTCTTCCAGCTCTCTTTCCGAAGCTGAAACCGGGTAAATGTCTTTTATTCCGAAAACCCCCTGTTGTATTGTAGCAAACCATGTGTCTGGAGTGGGAAAGCTCCGGCTAAACTACCTGCACAAAATATAATGATACATTATGATTTATAGAAATATAATGATTTGTAAAAATAAGAGCCAAATTCAAGGGGAAATGTATCCGGAATAAAGAACTCAGGTCCGGCTTCAGTTCTGAATTTCAAAATTCAGATTTAATTCTAAAATTCAGATTTAATTCCAAAATTCAGATTTAATTCCAAAACTCAGATGTAATCCCAAAACTCAGATGTAATTCCAAAACTCGACAGGAGTCCCAAAACTCAATGACGAATTGTTCTTTTTTCCTCCCGATAATTTCCTCGGTTTTAATATTCCGCTTTCCAGAAAGACATATACCATTTCAGGAGAATTACTCTACATGCAGATTAAAGGTATTGCCCGTGATACTCTTGATTTTATCCTCGAAGCCAGCAAATCAATGGCTCCGGAAGAGTTTGCCGGGCTTTTGCAGGAGCAGGACGGAATAATCACCGAGGTGCTTATCCTGCCCGGGACCGAATCCAGTAATACAAACGCAGTTATCAGGCTTTATATGATGCCTAATGTAAAAGCCGTAGGCTCTGTCCACAGCCATCCGGGAGCGAACCGGAGGCCCTCAAAAGCTGATCTGCGCCTATTCTCAAAAACCGGAAACTGCCATATTATAGCGGGCCGCCCGTACGGCAGGGAGAGCTGGACCTGCTATGACAGGGAAGGAAATGTCAGGGACCTTCCTGTCCTTGATGTAGAATTCGAAGAGGACGAGGAAATTTGAACAAATAGAAAATTTAAACAAATAGTGAATCCTCGCAAATCATTTAGCATAATACCTTTTTAATATCCCTATTCCGTTTTTCCGGAGAAATCTTCACTATTTTTTTCATGTCCACGCTCAAAAAGGCAATATTTTCCTCCGAACCAGCCGGCTGTCTGTCTTATTGCTACCAAAAACATTTTATTTACATATACACATTATTTATAGGATACACTCTTTGCCTTTATTTGAGGGAGAGCAGTTTGCGCTTCAAAGATTGTGTCCCGGAAACACATCTGAAACTCAAGAATCAGATGGCCTTCACGTATCTGGAGGTAGTAATCCTAATGCCTACATGCCAAGACTGCAGATTTTATACGGCCATTGATGAGATAAAAGGCGAATGTTTCAGCCTCGGATTTGAAGTACGCGGGAAAACCGATTCCAAGAAGTGCCCGGAGCGGGCTTTCAGGCCAAATAAAGGTCCCAAATCGAAAAAAGCCGAAGCGTCCAGGTATTAAAATGAATGCGAATCGGGGACGAAGAAAGCTCGGTTAAATGAGGTAGAAAGTGTAAAAGTATATTGATCGAGCATCCAGATGGAAAAAATGCCGGAAAGCGCAAAAAACTTTTTTCTGCTTGCCGGACTCAAATGAATTATAAGTTCAGTTCCATTCAATCTTTCCTTTTTATATCTCCTTTTTACCTTTGCGTTTCTTTCTATACTAACTTTTGATATTTTATTAAAACTTTCCAGGTCCTATCAATTACTAAGAATGATATTGTGAAGGCTGATCCTGATACCTGGCAAAGAAAAACAAATGCGTCTCCTTTGTCATGTATGCTCAGTAACTTCCTATGTATTTTTATGCTAATATCTATGTTAATATCTATGTTTTTCAATTTCCCTTTCTTTCGTCCTCGGAGACTACGATATATTCAGGAATGAGTCTGGTGTTGCTGCCGTTTTCATTCGTTACTGTGAGACTTACATCATACTTTCCCGGTTCAGTGAATGTGTGAGTTGCATTCAGAGCATGTTTTGAATTAATACCGTCTCCGAAATCCCAGAACCAGTAAATCGGTGCACCCGTACTGCTGTCAGTAAATAATACTTTTAAAGGTGCATTTCCTGATGTTATATTCGCAAAAAAGTCAGCAACAGGTGTTTTTAGCGATGGATCAGCTTCAGAGAGAGTACACATATAAATATCCGCATTTTTTATGTCGGGAAAAACATCAACACTATATTCATTACGCCAATCCGTCCAGACTATCCTGTCCCCATAGATCGCAGGGTCTGACTGCTCTGATTTGTTTGTGGTGATCTGAGTTTCCGCGTTAGTAGATAGATCGTACATGTAGATATCGGCATTTCTGTTACGATCATCTACCCACACCATCCTGTCTCCATAAATAGCAAAATCCTCCAGAAAGCCGTTGTTGATAGTGATTTGAGTTTCCTTAGTAGTGGAGAGGTTATACATATAGATCTCCCCTTTCCCATTGCGATTATCCTTCCAAACTATATTGTCTCCGTAGACAGCGGGATAATACTGATTCGAATTATTGGTGGTTATCCGAGTTTCCGTAGAAGTCGAGATATTATACATGTAGATATCCGTGGGATTATAACTGCCCTTTCCATTGCGAGAGTCCTGCCACACTATTCTGTCCCCATAAATAGAAGGATTATCCTGATGCGATTCGTTTGTGGTTATCCGGGTTTCTTTTGATGCGGAAAGATCATACATGTAAATATCTCCGTTTCCATTGCGGGTATCTGTCCAGACTATCCTATCTCCGTAAATATCAGGATAGAAAGCTTTTCCGCTGTTAGTAATCTGAATTTCTTTTGAAGTGGAAAGATCATACATGTGGATATCGGATCTGTCCAGTACACTGGGACTGCTGGTACTGCGATATTCCTGCCAGACTATCCTGTCCCCATAGATTGCAGGCACCGTATTGAGGTTATAGTGTGAATTATCGGTTGTAATCTGAGTTTCTCTGGATGTGGAGAGATCGTACACGTAGATATTGTAGCGCCCTCTCCCGGTTCGATCATCGAAAAATACTATCTTATCCCTGTAAATAGCAGGCATCGTCTGATTTGATTTATTTGTGGTGATTTGAGCCTCCTTGAGAGTGTATTGAGGTCTATCGGACGCTACTATTGGATATAATCTCGAGAAAGTACCGTTTGCATTGTTTACTGTCAAATTGACAGTATAGGCACCGGACACCGGGTATACATAAACTGCTGTTTTATCTGTCGAGTCAGTGATTCCGTCATTATCTAAATCCCATGTCCTGAATGTTGCATTTTGCGAAAAATCTGTAAACAGGACGGAAAGAGGCACATAACCACCGGTTACGTTGGTACTGAAGTCTGCAACGGGAAATACTGGCTGATCCTGTCCAGATATGGAGACGAGAGGAAGATAATCAACATCATACGCACTGGCCGTGTAGGTCGAGTCCCCAATCCCATCTTTATTCCGGTCGTTGCAGTTTTGGGAAAAACCGGTCCCGTCAGGTTTTGCCCAGTAATTGCCACCAAGGAAGGGTCCACCTACAATGTTAGTGCCTGAGGTTTTTGTGGTATCCAGGACGATAGAATTTTTTCCAGTTTTAATGTTTGTTGCCTTTGCAGTATAATAGTTGCCTGTATAGTTGCCGGTGTCGTTAAAGAAGTTGATAGTATTATTGAATATATTGTTGTAGAACCAATTAGTTCCATTATATGGAAGAGGCTCGTAGCTAACCTGTTTTATATATACTCCATATTGCCTGTTTAGCTCTATCCTGTTGCCGGTAACCAGATTACTCGAAGAGTCGCCTTCTAATGATATTCCTATATTGTTGTTTGAAATGGTGTTGTTTAAAAGTGAATTTGATCCTGCCTGATCTATGGTTGAGCCGCTTAACAGTATCCCAATATTGTTTTTTGAAATAGTATTATTTAGAAATGAGTTGCCTCCGGAGTCTCCGGCATAAATTCCCCGTTCATTGGACGTCAGGGTATTATTGTAAATGGTGTTAGATCCCGAGAGCCAGACCAGAAAAATACCATTAGTACAATTTACAATTGTATTGTTTTCGACCTTATTGGAAGAAGACTCAGAAAAGAGAATCCCATAACCATTATCCATCCCATTTGAAATATAATTGCCTAGAATCTCGCATCCAGGACCTTCAGTTACCCCTATGCTCCCATTCAGAAGTGTATTGTTAAGCAAAACACAATTATATGATCCGTGATGAACCCCAATACCTCCATTAACAATTAGATTGTCAGAAATTGTAAAATTAGAATCTGCTTCAGGACCAGATATATAGATACCTGAGTTTAAAATTACATTTTTCTCAATAATTGAATTGTAACACTCATCAGCCCAGATACCCGATTCCAAAATGTTATTCTTAACAGTGCAATTTTCAATTTTAGCATACCAGAGTTCGCCCTTACAACCTTGCAAAACTAAATTTTCCTGTATGCTAAACCCTTTTACGGTAATATTGTTTACACTTAGTTTAAAAGTCCGAACAGTAGTATCCTCAGGATTTTCGGACTTGGAAAGGACGCTTATGTTCTGTATCCCTATATCCACACTCTCATTATAGAAACCAGGACAAACAAGAATTATATCTCCTGAAAATGAATTGTTTACGGCTTCCTGTATCGATTTAAAATCTGCACCTGAACCGTTGTTACCCACCGTAATCTCTCTGGCGGATGCAGAGCTGCAACTCGCAACCATAAGAAAAATGGCAAACACTAAAAAAATAGTTGATTTATTTGCCCACACCGTTACTTCCCCCTTTAAACCAGAAATATGAAATGATAAAGTCCCATGAAATCCTGAGAACTGACTATTTATGGAATTACCTTATTTTCCGGATATTATATAATTAATCCATTATTCAAGGAAAGTATAACAGGTTGAGAAGTTATATTAAATATAAATCTTTAATAACCATTGGTTTTGAGTTTTATTTTCTTTTATTTCTTGGTTTTTGCATAATTTTAAGGAACTAAGCGTTACTGCTTATTGAAGAGATGCAGATTACTCAAGAGGTGATTATAGGTCAGGCTGCTTCTTTTGACATATAATCAGGATAATTGGAATAACAAATTCCACGGAAAAAGGTGCTCTTCCCCTGGCTTTTCGCCTGAAGTCTCGGTTTTTCAGCTGTTTTGTTCTTTTATATGGGGCGCAGTATCGTTACCATCGCTTTTCTTACCGTTTATAGGAATTGCGAATGCAAAGGTGCTCCCCTCGCCGGGGACGCTCCTGAACCAGACGTATCCTCTGTGCATTTGCACTATCTGTTTAACTAAATAAAGGCCAAGCCCCGTTCCCTGATGTTGTTTTGAGGCAAAGTAATCGACCTGGCTGAAGGGCTTGAAGAGTTTATGCTGGTCCTCGGGTTTGATACCGGCTCCGATATCTGTAACAGTTATTTCTACCTTGTCTCCTTTCATTCTTGCCCCGACATTTACAGGACTGTTTTCACTGGCGAACTTAATAGCGTTATCAACCAGGTTGTACATTATCTGGGCAAACTTGGCTTCATCTGCATAGAGGTTTGTAAGCCTGCTGTCAACCTCGATTTCAATCTGGATACTTTTTCGGTCTGCTATTGGGGCCAGGAGATTCTTTATTGTGTTGAGCTTACCGGCAAGTTCAAATTCCGTATAATCAAGCTCCATTTTTCCGGCTTCTACTTTAGAAAGATCCAGAATGTCATTGATCAGGCTCAGAAGATGCTTTCCACTCTTTGAAATATTGCCTGCGTACCTTAGCTGCTTTTCATTCAACTCGCCGAAAATCTGTTCGCACAGCAAGTCTGAAAAGCCTATGATTGAGTTAAGGGGAGTCCTCAGTTCATGGCTAATATTTGCCAGAAACTCGCTCTTGGTACGGTTTGCAATTTCTGCGATTTGTTTTTCCTGAATCAGTTTTTCTACCGCTTTCTTCCCGGTAATGTCTCTGAAGGTTTCCAGGACGCCTATGATCTTGCCGTCATCATCAGTCACCGGGGTGGCCTGGATAGACCAGGAGTTTCCGTCCTCTGTAGTAAATTCTCCCGACTCTTTATTACCTGATGAAAAAATCTCTTCAAGCGGCAGGTGTTCAACCAGAGGGCCGCTCATGCTCGGAATAGCTTTAAGGTGGATTCCCTTTGCTTTTTCAAGGTCCATGTGCATGTATTCAAGCGCAGCTTTGTTTGCCCAGACGATGTTAAGCTGGGGATTTACGAAAATGACCATCTCGTTTAAAGAATCAAGCAGGACTTTCTTCTCCCTTTCCTGTACCTTTAATTCCTGCTCTGCCAGTTCGATTTCATTTAACATCCCGTTAATTTCTTTTGCCAGGCGATAAAGTTCATCGTTGTCTTTCAGGTCCAATCTTCTGGAAAGATCTTTTTCCGACCTGACTTTTGTAACGAAATTATCAATCTCAGTCAGTCTTGAAACAAAAAAATTGTCAAGGGCAAATTTAACTCCCACTCCTGTCACAAGCCCGGTTAGCAAAAGAAAAAAATACATAGAATTCAGGGCTCTTTTGCTATTCATGTAAAGGTCCCTTGGAAAATCAGTTCGCATAATAATGGCAGGTTGACCTGAAACGTCCGATAACTCAAAATATCCTGCAATTTTCTCTTCGCTAAGGGGTTCGACAATAACTCTGTCCGACAAATCGGAAGAATTTTGAAATTTTCCCTGAAAATCGGGTGGCATCTTTTCATCGACCCTGTACATCAAAATCGAAGAGTAGGTAGATTCTCTAAAATAATTGAGTAGGTCTATGTCGAAGTACCTCCCGAAAATTAATGTGCCCTTCATGGGCCCTTCATATCTTGTTGTAAGAATAGGGTGGCAGGAAACAAACATTGGGGATCTATTGAGCAAAACATAACCGCGGATAACGTCATCTTCTGATTTTGTTGAAAGCACTCCGCTCTCGACCAGTTCAAGAAGATCTACCGGAACTGGCGTTTCCTCTCCTGTGTTAATGTCTATGGATTTTGAGTAGACGAGCTTTCCGGTTTCATTTACGAAAAGCATAACATTTACTTTGAGTCCGTCAAGGGTCTGGTTCTGAAGGTTTACGTTTATATACTCCTGATTCCCATCTTCGATAAAACGGTAAGTATCATCCCAGCAGGCCCAATCCTGAGCCATGTTATTAATATAACTTTGTTCGGTATAAACAGCGTTCTGCACCCTTTCAACATTCTTCAATGTATCTGCCTTTTCAAGCCCCAAAAAATTAGAAAGCTGTATATTATAGGTAAATGCAAATGTTGCAGTAAGAACTGCAAAAATTAAAATTGTTATTATAAAAATCTTTTTACTAATATCGATCCCAAACACCCCATAGACTCTGAATAATGAAAAGCTGAAAAGCAAGAAGAAATTAATATTAAAAAGGTGGAATAAGTATATAAGCCTAGTTTCACATTATAAGAAAATTCATTATTATGTAACACTTTTTTCTTCAAATCCACGCTGCAATTATATATAAAAAATTAGAATGAATTTAAGTATTATTAATAAAAATTTGATTATATTGGTGGTAAAATCCCCAGGATCCTGAAATCATGGGTTTTTGCCTCTGCTTTACACACTTATTTTGAGAACAGGGCATTAAAAGCAGTAACAGATAGATCCGTGCACGTGACCCGGAAAGTCCGGGAATATGCCCTGGAGGCGCAGTTCTTACTTCCTGCGCGCCCCGTTCAGGCTTTAGCTGTGACTTCAAGGACTTCCTGAGCGATCTGGATAAGCCTGAACCAGGTATTCAGGGCAGAACGCAGGGAAACCGCATCTTCGGCTTTAACCGTAAGTACAAGGCGATCAGCGCCTTTAAGGGTCAGCCCTATTTTTGATCTTTCAGAAAAGTTCTCGTTAAGTTCCGGAAGGACAGCCTGATAGATCTTCTCGGCAGTTTCGGTTTCAAATGTAAACTCTGCGGAAAGTTTCAAAAAATTCCTCCTTTTAGAATTCAGTCCTCAAAATCGGCTGGAAATTCCTGAATTGCCTGAAATTTCCGAACATTCAGAACAAAATGAAATTCCAGCATCTTCAGAAAAAAGGATTGAAAAAGGGTATTTGGTCAGTACTTTTTAAAACCTTTGACGTTTAGCTTAAAAAGAGACTTCCCGCTGCCCGTGAAATCAATCTCTTTTTCCCCTGCTACCAGTACTGTGGAAAGGGGAGGGAGCTGATCGACTTCTTCACTTTCGACCCTCTTAAAATGGAAAAAAGACTCAAATGCGTCAGCAATCTCTCCCTGGCCTGCAAGCACCGGTTCAAGATCCGGAAACCAGTAAGAACCGATGTCCTCAGAATACCAGTCCGAAAACCTGAGGGAAAAGAGAAGTTTCCCTGCATCGTCGTAAAAGCCGAGTTCTCCGGGATTCCCGTGGTATTCTCCCACGACTATGAGAGGTCCGCCCTCTGCAAACCCTATAAGTTCCTGCATACCCATCTTGCCGCGGGTAATGCATCTACCGGTAATGAAGCGTGATAGAAGTTTGCAAAGTGTCCGGGTCTTTGCAGAAGGTTTGCGAGAAGTAGTAATTAACATACTTCCCCTGACGAGATTTTAGTATTTTTCACTTTCGCTCCACCTGTAAATCATTTTTATTTCTGCTTACAGTGGAGGTGAGTATATGGGAATACATGATTATCAAGTTAACGTAAGCTTCCGCGGATAAAAGAGAGAATACGGACTGCAGGATATTCTGGAATAATAAGTCTATTCTGAATTTTGAAAATTATCTTTTTGCCGAAGGTTTGAAACTTCCTGGTAAAAATATATGACTACTTTGAACATTATTTCAGAAACTACCAGAAAATATTTTTTGTAATGGAGGAACTCGATGTTCATCCCACGTTCCGCAATATTTTATAGATTATCAACATTTCTCATGATAGCTTTTTTGAGCGGATTAAAGCATTTAGACTTTGAATAAAACTTGATGAAAATCGATATTTTGTCAGTTAAATCGGAAGGATTACTCCTCCTTTTTCCTCCAGGAACCGTACTTGAAAGTTTCCCTTCACACGGCCCGAGTGTTTTCAAATCCTTTCGGTATCAGACTGAGGCAAAGTTTGAACTCCTGTCCAATCCATTACGGGTTGACAGTCGTTTTTTACCGAATCCTCTACCCTCAATGCCATCGTAATCCCTCAATATAGTCGTACCTATTATGGGAGCATTTAGGGCTTACCAGTTCCATAATACAAATAATGTGAATACTTAAATTGTAATTTTCTGGTAACAGATAACTCATTAATGTTTTTCTATTGATGAAACACAGAAATAAAGAGTTATCTATATTTAATTAACAATACCTTTGATTTTTTTATATGACTTAACCCAAGCTCTGATTTTTAAATCACATAACCTTCTCCTAAAATTGGATTATGCGTTGAAATTAAAGCGCATAAGCTACAGGTTTTAATTTTGAGATCACAAGCATCTGAGCTGGCAGATTTGCGGAGTTAAGCTTACACGTTTTAATTTTAGGAACTCAGGTCCGATTAGCCTCTTCGGCTGATCGATAACCGGTTGTCTCCCCACAGGCCCGGCTTCTCTAATAAAGACTCTGATTGTGTTTTTTGCGATATTAGTCCGCTGGCTTTTTTACGACCTATCAACACAATATCGTTTTTATACCCATCCAGTATAAAAATGAGAATTTTTACTTTAAAATAGAAAAGTAATGACCCCATATTCTGAAAATCAAACCTGTATGAATATATAATCTATTTTATCACAAATTTTTTCCCCGGTTGTAAAGAGTCTATCTGCAAAGTCAATAATGGCATGTTGCAAAGTTACAACAGGTCTATAATATCCGAATGGTCGCTCCGGTTGCACATCAGCTGTTGTAAAAGTTACAGCAAACAATATGACTTTTTAGATAGACTCTAAGAGTACGAATGTGTTAATAATATTTAATATTTTGTTATGATATATGAAATTAGTTTCTATTATAATAACTAATTGTGATTTAATTTATATTATTTCCGATTAATTGTAATTAATTTTAATTAAAATCTTACTAATTACTTATTCACTGGCTAGCTTTCGAATATCCAAATAGGAAACGATAATTCTTCCTGAAATGGATTGAGAGATCTCGGTTCTGGTAACTTCTTTTTTCTATCCGGTCTGCCCCGTCTTAAATTGAAAAAAAGTATCAATGGATGTTGTCAAATAAAATCAATTCATTTTCATATACGAGAAAGAGAAGACACATTAAATAAGGGATAATACAATTAATTGTTTCTTCTCTGGCTGATTACAGTAAGGATATTAAATAACAACTATTTTCTCTTATCTGATATTAAAAATATCAATAAAAATAATACTTCATTGGACTAACTGAATAGAAAATATTAAATACTATGCATTAATACATATATTTTCAGAAGCGTTTCTAAAAGATAGAAACGTCTTCTGAGATAATGAGCAGTTTAATACCGAAGGTTTCCTGCCTGCAGAAGAAGTTTTAAGCAGGTAGGGAACTGACGGTGTAGGGCGAAGCCAGATAAATTGTCCTTTTGCCCAATATCAAGTATTTCCCACAATCTTTTCTGAAGTATTTTCTGGCTATCGCCTGAAAACTGTGGTGGTTCTGAGTTTTTAAGGTTATTCGGTTTGACCGGAGGTTAGTTACACTCAATTGCTCTCAGTTTTAGTTGCTCTTTGTTATCCCCATTTATTCCTATCTTCTTATCAGCCGCTAACGAGAGGCTGGTATGTGTGAATTTTCATGTTCAGGGATTTAACCTAAAAAGGGGAATCATATCCTGTAATTGATATTATTGAATTTCCTGTGTCAGGGTCATTTTTAAATTTTGTCACTGTTTCGACGAATTTTTCGTGTTTGGCTTTGTGAGTTCTTTTTTCATTGAAGGAAGGAAACAAATTCTTACCCTATGACTACTGTATTCTATTCACCTCTTTATTACAAGGGGAGCGCAGAGGGTCACGAATACTCCGATCTTTACAGGCTGTCCGACAATTACCTCGATAATAAAAGAATTCCTTTTTTGATTTAAGGGCTTATTTGCTTCCTTTTTAGCACTTTTTATTACTATCAATAATTGTCGGCCAGCCTCTTAGGGTTGGGTGGCCGCACGCAAGTTGATTTCTTCGGTGCAGGCTAACCCTGAGTTTGTCAGAAGTTAGTTTTCTGTGCCCGTGTCATTATGAGCAGCTCCCGGATACCAGCTTTTCTCCTGCAAGGAGTGGATCAAAGCCAGGTAAAGATCTCGAAGTTTTTCTTCATAGCCTTCAATTTCTGCCAGAAAACCGGACCCTCCTTCCTCAAGACTCTTGGTTGCGGTTGACTCCAGGTTTTCAGCAGATTCTTTCAATTTTTCCCTTGCTCTTGTAACTGGAGCGGCACTCATATTCTTTTCAGTTTCGTTCGCTTTTTCACCTGTCACGGCAAAGTGAGAGAAACCCGTAGTTTCGGCTTCCAGATAAAGATTTTCTACATCCTCCTTCACTTTCTTCGTAAGCAAAGGCTTCCATTCCTCGCCGTCAAAGTGTGCCAGGACAATTGAATTTACATCGATACCGTTTTCCATGACCCACGTTTTGTCCACTCTGAAACCGATAACGGCATTTTCGATATTTTCCGGTGTTGCAACACCTTCGTTTCCAACCCAGATATTCAGGTATTTGTAGACCTCACCATCGGGTGTGTCTGAAGTAAGAGTGGACCGCTCTTTCAACATCTCAATGATGGTTGTGATCTTTCCGAGGGTTTTTTTGGCATCAAACTCCACATACTTTACGCAGGTGGCATCCTCTGTGAAATTAAACCTTGCACGACTGCCAGCTGTTACATACTGCTGTGAGAGTTCTCTGGCTTCTACGTTACTGGCAGGTTCCGGAGATCCCCCTCCTCCTCCTCCGGAAGAACTGCCACCTGAAGAGCTCTTTCCGGAGGAACTACTCCCTGAGCTTGAGATCTCGATATGGACAGGAATCATAATCCCTGTTCCAACATCTCCGCCGGGTACGGTACATGGGACTTTTATCTTGCAGTCTACGTCCTCTTTAGCCGAAGCCGGAACATTGAGCGTTACCTTAACTTCTTTATTTTCCCCTGCTTTCAGCTCAAAAGAAGAGACAGAAAATGTAAACCAGCTACTGTAAGTGCTGTCATCGATGAAAACGTTATATGTTGCAGTTTCAGTCCCTGTGTTTATCACATATAACGACTGCTCTGCCGAACTTCCCGGAGCAAGCATGTAACTCATGTTACCGGGGCTTACCCCGATTCCTATGTCAGAAGCAGTAGCAACGACCTGCATCGAGACCATAAAAGCAATGATAAATAACACAACTTTCATTCTCATTCATAAACCTCAAGATTTCCGGGCTCCTGTTATGATCGAACTTCTTCACGATCGGACTGTGATTCTAAATTATTTTTTTCTGCCGGATTTATATCTTAAATTGAACTTCCGTTGATTGTAATGTATGTTCAGTTACTTTGTAATTTATGTTTAGTCCATAATTAATTTACAAATATTACATATCTTGAGATTCTTATATTAAAAATATTTGTTTTTGTTTTATTTATTCTAAAATAGAACATCATATTATTTGATTTAGTACATATTTTGTGTTAATTATTTGTTATCACCTAACTGAAACCCTCCTGAAATGTCATCTTGTTCCTGCTCGTCTCAAAATCAAATTAATCTGGAGAAATCTCGATTCCTGCAGGATAAAATGAATTTTTGAGCTTTTCCGTATTTATTGCAGGATTGTTGCTCCCGCTGCAGACAAAAATTCAGTATTCTGAGGTGGATTCCAGAGAATTTTCTGCAAGAGTTATGACCTTCCGCTTCAGATCCTCAAGATTTGTAAAAAATCCGGTGTATTCTCCTGAAAAGAGTTCATGTTGAAGCCTTCTCCCGAGTTCGTCGTCCATTTCGGGCTTTAGATGCAGGACCAGAGACCCCGGGGCATAGTTCACTGCAGTTGCAAGTTCGTCACAGTCCCCGTCCGTAATCCCCAGAACAGGGATTCCAAATCTGTATAGGATATTTCCTGCAAGCTCCGTTGTGTCATCTCCAATAGTAATGGCAAGCCCTGCTCCTTCAATTAGCTCAAATGCACGCTCTGCGCAGTGGTCTATAAGGATAACCTTCACACCGCTCTCCGGGGTTTGTTCCTGTAAAAAACCTTTTTTCAGAGGAAGATTTTTCTCCAGCCCTCTGGTTTTATTTTCGAGCGGGTTTTTGCAGACATCCGAACTTTTTCGGGAAGCTGAGGTTTTTACCCATGCTCTTACAAGGTCTAAGGGCACTCTTTCTCCATGCTTATGAAGGATTTCAATTCCCTGTTCCTTTATGATTCCTCCTTCCATTGAAGTAAGAAATCCATTTTCAGCTACAAGGGCGACCTCCGAGGAAGTAGCTTTTCCAACCACAATTCCTTCGACCATTATGTTTGCCCCCGGGAAAGTTGAGATTCTTCTCACAACCCGTTTTCCCTGGTTACTTATCTCTATATTGTTGACTGGCAGAGGGGGCCTGGAAATTTTAAGGTTAAGAAGATTGGAGAGTTTTTTTGCATGGGGACCCGCAGCCCTGTTCCAGGGTATAAGTTCCCCATCAAAGCATCCTGGCCTTTCAATCTGGATCAGGGGTTTCTCATCAGGATTTTTTATATTCGAAACCACAATCCTTCCGAAAGTCCGGCCTGTTTGAAGTTCGCGGCCGTGGTTCAGAAGGCACACAAGGTCGTTTGATCCGAAAAGAGTCTCAATGCAGGCACTGGGTTTCAGAAACTGTTCTATTTCGATCAGATCTTCAAGACCGGCATCAATCGCCGCAACTTTCCCCATAGTACCGCAGAGGCAGGCATTTATGCAATTTTCCCTGGAAAGAAGGGCAAGAATGTCTTTTACCGTCTGGGGAGAATCCATAAGCTGGAGGTTATGAATCACAATTCCAATTTGCATACATTTAAAACATACATAGTCAAACTAATTATACTAATCGAATTAATTTTGTGTTAATAATTCGATACTCATTTCGAAATTAGTAGGGGCATTTACTTCTGCACAATTAACATTCCCGGCAGATAGTAGAAGATCCAGTGGGTACATAGAGTTTGAAGAAGTCTTATAATTTCATCGGGGATTGTCTGAGAGACATGTATACGCCATCCGGCACAGAGTCGTTTAAGAAGAAATTTCGATCAAAAATCAAAAAAGTTATATATTCATAATTTATGTTAATTAATTTAAATATTGTATCATGAAATAATGAATATATCAATATTTTTTACCTATATATTTTACGCTTATGTAATTTAATACTAACTTCATATGTGATCTGGCACCTGCTCCCAGGGCAGGAATATAAAGGGATTGGTGAATGGTTTGATTGAAGAGTTCGCAATGGCAATACGGCAGTTGCGCCTTAAAAAACTAAGAACCTTGCTTATTCTCCTCGGAATTGCTATAGGAGTTGCAACGGTAGTAGCTGTCGTTTCTTTCGGGGAAGGTCTTCGTATCAATGCAGTCGAAGAAATCCAGAAGTCCCGGGACCTGACTCTGATTGAAGTTTCTCCGGGGATCAGAGGCGACGGTCTTGTCCTTATAAGCAACTCGAAAGTAGAGGAGATTAAGGAACACGCAGAGCTTGTCTGCCCTTACGTAAAGGACGCTTACGTCAGCCCTTCGGGGACTTATTTTGAATTGTTCGGGGTCCAGGAAGTTTACAGGTCTGCAAACGAGCTCGAGCTGGCCGGTGGGACCTGGTTTGACAGCGGAGAGGACAGCGAAGAGAACCGGATCGTTCTTGGAAGTGACCTATGGGAAAAACTGGAAAAAATAGACGGGGCAAAAATTGGGACCCCGATTACAGCAAGTCTGCGCCTTTACGGAGAAGACGGCAGACCTCTTGATAAGAAAGTAACTTTTACTCCCGTGGGCCATCTGAAACCCTCCGGAAACGAAATCGATTCAGGAGCTTTCATGAAGCTTGAATCTGCAAAAGAACTCAGTGAAAAGGAGCATTATGACGGAATTCTGATAAAGGTGGAAAGTTCTTCCCTGGTCCACGAAACAAGGGAGCAGGTAGAAAAACTGGGACTTTCCACCTCAAGTGCCCAGGACGAAATCGACTCGGTCAACAGGATCATGAACGGGGTTACTCTTGTCCTTGCCTTTTTCTCAAGCATTTCCCTGCTCGTAGGCGGGTTGATGGTTATCAATACAATGGTGATCTCAGTCTACGAACGAACCCGGGAAATAGGGATTTCAAAAGCTCTCGGAGCTTCGGAGTCGGATATCCTGCGGATGTTTTTAGCCGAATGTCTCTTTATAGGAACCCTGGGAGGATTTTTAGGGGACTTTTTTGGGGTTCTTTTCGCAACCCTCATAGATAGGGCAGGAAGAGCTCTCCTGATGTCGAGGCTTGAAATAGGAAGTATTGAACACCTGACTGCCCTGAACTTCAAGATTCTTGCGGCCGGGATCCTGATCTCCTTACTCGTATCCGTAATCTCGGGGCTCTACCCTGCCTGGAGAGCCTCAAAACTGGATCCTGTAAGAGCTTTAAGGCAGCTTTGAAAAAAGAACAGGCAATTTTTCAGGAGCAATTACAGGAACAATTTTTCAGGAGACACCACCGTGGATACCGGGAAAAAAATTTTAATAGCTGGGCTTCTAGGAGTAGGACTGCTGTTCCTGATTCTCTTCTTTTCGGGAAACGGGGGCTGGCAGGGAGACGGCATCCCCCCATATACAATCGCAGAAGGAACTGTTAGGGGAGAGGTATATGTCGACGGCGGGCACGGCTATACCGGAGAAAATCCTTATCTCCAGTATTTCGAACTGCCTCTGGGAGATGTAAAGTATGCAAGGCTTTACGTGCCTGTCTGGAACTACGACAGTGGAGACAGTATCCGGGTGACGGTCAATGGAAAAGAACTTGCTGTAAGACAGGAACCTGATTATGCTTCGGCATGGGGTACAGCTCTCTACTGTCTCGAGTCCAATACTTCCCTTGGCCCCGGGTTAAATGAAGTCTCGGTCCTATCCGAAAACCCGGGAGGAGGTCCATATGGCATCACCCTGGTTGCCGTTTGCGAGAACAGATCCCTGCCTCCTGTCAGGTTCTGGATCAACGAAGGCAACTATGCCCTTACCTATACGAATAAACAGGACAGGGTAACAAGCACCTTTAAAGGTGCATCTCCAGGGAAAAATGCAAGCCTTTACGCTATGCTGGTTGCAGGCACCGAAGGAGAAAAGGATGATCTCTATTTCGATTCCTTAAAGATCGGTAGCGATGTGGGGAACTCCTCGCAGGGAAAGTACTTTGACCTGTATTCGACTTCGGTTTCCCCGAAAAGTACGGAAAGTATCCTGAGCTTCGAAAGGGGAGAGGAAGGCTATCTCCATCCCTGCGTTGCAGTCCTTGTTTCAGAATCGGAATCAGACAGTGAATTTCTCAAACTTCATGAGCAGAAAAGCTCAACAGGAGGACAGATCCCGTATTCTGTAATCGTCGTATCCATTCTAGCCTGCCTGGCGCTTGTCCTGAGGTTCAGGAAGAAATGATGTTTTGAGAACAGAAGCCCCTTACCAGAATTAAAAAAAGGCAGACGAAAAGAGGTAAAACGAAAAGAGGTAAAATATGAAATACGGACGGATTCTCACATTAATGCTTGCAATTATCCTGGCAGCTTTCTGGGTTCCCGGAGTTTCTGCATCAGATGAAGTTTCAGGCTCAGCTTCCTCCTCTCTCGGGTTAGGCCTGGAAATCCCCCTTGACAAAGATCAGGCTCCCGATGTCCTTGTAGCTGGACACTCCTGGGAAAGAGCCCGGCTAAACCTTGAGAATCCGGGCACTGAAACCCTGAATAACATAACCGTGTTCATCGAAGTTCCGGAAGGTCTGGAAACCAGCATTCCTTCCCAGCCGTATCAGATAAAAATAGAAGGGCAGCAAATTACGGCTGAAATCGGGGAACTGGCTTCTGGACAAAGTGCAAGTCTCCTTCTGGACATAAAGCCTCCTGTTTCCGTTGAGTTCAAAAAAGAGGCCACATTCACGATTAAGGCAATCTACTCCGGAGGGGAGCAGCAAAGCAAGCACACCGTCAGCCTCATACCTCCACCCTCCTGGCTTACTTATTTTACTATCCTGGCAAGCCTCCTGCTTTTTGCAGGCATTCTGGCTGCATTCAAACGCTCAGGAGTTCTTGACCTCTTTTCAACTGTTGACCTGATAACCATAGCTCTTCTTGCAGCCGTTATTGCCGTTGTGTTCCGCTATCTGAGCAAGCTCATCAACCTGGGCTGGTTTGACGGGCTGGTCATTGCAATTCCCACCGTTGTCCTTATGGTGGTCGCCCTGCAGCTGGTCCGAAAGCCCGGGACTGCAACCCTGCTCTTTACCTGTGTCCTGCTCATAAGCATGGTTGTCTGGGGTTCCCATATTATGTGGCTTGGCTTTTACCTTGCCGAAGGAGTTGTCGTTGACCTCCTGGTCATCCTCTTCGGGATGGACTATGCCGACCGACGCCTGACCGCCGTAATCTACGGCATATCAAGAGGGGCGGTCTCAACCCTTGTTTTTTATCTGCTCTATGCACCTGTTGAGTGGAAAATCTCCTATGCGCCCTGGTATATAGGGCTTCAGCTCTTACTTGCATGTGCAGGGGGGTTAATTGGGGGATTGCTCGGTTACGATACGGCGGTAAAAATGAGCGGGGCAAGGCTTTAAAATAAGCTCACCTCTTCTCCACTATCGTTTTCTTCAACTATTTTTTCGATTTCCGTGGGCCTGCAAGCCGAAAGTTCAGGACAGCGGGCCTTAAGGAAGCTTTTCAGGTCGGAAACGGTAAGCAGCCGGGGAATGTCTATTCCCAGTTTCCTGAGGTCAAGGGCAAGCCTTGCAGGAAGGGGAGGGAGAAGCCCGGCTGCACCCAGCTCTTCAGGGCTTGAAAATACCTCGGCTGTCGGGCCGTCCAGGAAGATTTTTCCCTGTTTCATCACAACAACCCTTTCCGCATACTCCGCTGCAAGCTCCATGTCATGGGTTATGAGAATCACGGTTTTTCCGAGCCCGTTAAGTTTCCTGATTTTATCCAGGAACTTACGGATATGCCCCCTGTCCTGCCCTGTGGTAGGCTCGTCCAGGATCAGCAGGTCCGGTTCAAGGGCAAGAATGGAAGCTACTGCCAGGCGCTGGCGCTGCCCTCTTGAGAGCGCGTGAGGGTGCCTGTTCCTGTAAGCCGAAAGTTCCATCATTTCCAGGGCAGAATCTGCCAGCTTTTTGATTTTCTCTTCCGGCATTCCCAGGTTCTCAAGCCCGAAACAGACTTCTTCAAAAACGCTGTTGGTAAATATTTGAGAGTCCGGGTTCTGGAAAAGGTAACCTACCTGCTTTGAAAGCCGGGCAGTGGAATACCCGCTTATGTCTTTTCCATCGAGGAGGATTCTACCGGAGGCAGGCCTGTAAAATCCTATAAGGTGGCCTGCAAGGGTTGTCTTTCCTGCCCCATTGTGCCCGAGCAGGGCAAGAAATTCCCCACGTTTGATTTCAAGGTTGAGTTTTTCAAAAGCTTCCGAACCGTCCTCATGCCTGTAGCAAAGCTGTTCAATCAGGACATGAGGAGGGGTATTTCGGGGCTGCGGTGCGGGAGCTGGAATTTCGGATTCTCTTTTCTCAAGGTCTTCGGGGTGGATTTCTACCTCAGACGCCTGCAGAAGTTCTGTCAGCCGTTTCAGAAGAGTTTCATAAGCAGGAATACTTGAATTTTCGGAGAAAAAGCCCAGGAAGCGTGCAATCTCTGTGAACTGGGGAGGATGAATCCCGAGCTTTCGGAGTTTTTCCTCCTCGCGGCACAGGATTTCAAATGGTTTTCCATCCAGAATGACCCTTCCTTCATCCATAACAAGCATGCGGTCTACCATTTCAAAAACAGCATCGAGTTTGTGTTCGATCAGAATGAGAGTGGTCCTGTTTTCTGCATTCAGATGTTTGAGCAGTTCAAGCACCTCCCCGGTACCTGCAGGGTCCAGGTCCGAGGTTGGTTCGTCAAGGACCAGGATTTCCGGCTGCATTGCCAGGTTTCCTCCGATCGCGGTCCTCTGTTTTTCCCCTCCCGAAAGCGTGAAGATAAAATGGTCTTCCAGACCTTTAAGCCCTACTTCTTTTAGCACTTTTTTCACTCGGATTCGGATTTCTTCCCCGGGCAGCCCGAGATTTTCAGGCCCGAAAGCAAGGTCTTCGGCCACGGTCAGGGAGAACAGCTGGGTTTCGGGGTTCTGGAATACCATTCCTACTTCAAGGGCCAGACTGTGGACTTTTTCATGTGTCAGGTCTTTTCCCCGGAGCAGGACGCGCCCTGAAAAGCTGCCCCCCGAAACCTCAGGTACCAGCCTGTTAAGGCAGCGCACAAGAGTACTTTTTCCACAGCCGCTAGGGCCTGCAAGGAGCACGAACTCTCCTTTTTTAAGCTCAAGATTCACATCCGAAAGAGCAGCGG
Source organism: Methanosarcina acetivorans C2A (assembly GCF_000007345.1). Classification (NCBI taxonomy): domain Archaea; kingdom Methanobacteriati; phylum Methanobacteriota; class Methanomicrobia; order Methanosarcinales; family Methanosarcinaceae; genus Methanosarcina; species Methanosarcina acetivorans. The sequence continues at coordinate 2,101,430 of NC_003552.1, forward strand.
CATCCGAATATGGATAGTTGTATGTAATTTTTTCAAGTCTGACTTGCGGAGAGGTGTCTTTCGAGGGATCCATACTATCATGCAGCTTTTTACACCTTGGAGTTTAAAATCCTTATGAAAAGTAAGAAATAGTTTGATTGTCATTCAATTTTGTATGAAGTTCCCCGGAGGAGGAATTGCGCCTTGAAGTGGCTCTTTCGTTATGAACAAAAAGACAGCCCTCTTCACAGGCTGGACCCGAGAGTGAAGCTGCTCTGGCTTTTCGGGGTATCGGTCCTGAGTGTTGTCCTCGGGACTCCTTATTTGCTGGTGGCCCTGTTCGCCTCTACCCTACCTTTCTGGTTCGTCCTGAGACCCTCAAAAAGCAGGGTAAAGGCAATGCTCATCGTCTTTGGGAGTATCGGGCTGGGTTTTATTCTCTCGCAGGCCCTTTTCTACTACTGGGCAAGAGAGCCGCTGTTCACCCTCGTACCTTCTTCCTTTCCCCTGCTGGGCCCCCTTACGGGAGGGATCTACTTCTATGCTGACGGGGCCGTCTACGGGCTGTATCAGTCTTTCCGTTTTATGACTTCTCTGAGCGCTGCAATGCTGGTGTTGGCCACAAGCCATCCCTCGGGGCTTATCTCCGGGCTAGTCAGATTTTTCGAAATAAGAGTAGGAGGAAAAAATTACAGGATAGGCCTTCCCTACGAGCTTGCATTCATGCTATCTTCCGCAGTTAGCTTTGCCCCCACGCTGCTTGAAGAAAGCGGGATAATCCTCAATGCGATGCAGGCAAGAGGGCTTGAGTTAAAAGGCGGGGTCCGTACGAAAGTAAAGGCCCTGAAATACATCCTTGTCCCTCTCGTGGTTAATATACTCCGGGCAGGGCGAAAACTCGCAGTCGCAGCTGACACCCGGGGTTTTCGGGCAAACAGGCACAGGACCTACGTAAATGAGCTCAGGTTGAAAAGCAATGATTACCTTTTCCTTGCATACACAATCCTTTTTACGGCAGCCGGGCTTTACCTGAGTTATTCGGGGTTCGGAGGGACAGTCCCGGTCTGACCTGAAATGCCCTCCGGAAAAAGCAGTTCTGAAAAAAGCCCTTCATTTTCGGGTATTCTGCTTTCGGTGACCTGCAGCAAGTTTTCCTCCTGCCAAAAAGGCAAGAGTAGAAACTAATTCGAATCCGGGAGCACTTTCTGTTTCATCTCCTGGATTTTCTATGCCGGAAGCTTCCGGGTTTTCAGAGTTTTCCTCTGAAGAGGCCTGCACATCTTCTGTCTGCGAATCTTCCTGTGAATCTTCCTGCGAATCTTCCTGTGCTTCTTCTGTCAGAGAGTCTTTTTCAACCACCAGGAAGGACCCCGAAGGCACCACATAATCTCCTACAGCCTGGAAAAGGATGGAATTTTCTCCGGATTTCAGGTAGTCCTTTACTTCTCTTGTGTCAATATCCAGGTCAGGGTAAGGCTTACCATTGCAGATTCCGGGGAATTCGTTCCCATTAATCAGAAGGACATTATCTTCCCAGTTCCCGGACTGAATGATCGTCCAGAGCGTCGCACTGCGAACAGGAAACTGCAGAGTGGGCCTGAGCATTTCACATATTGTCTGGTTTGGGCTAGCATAGTAAAGCGGATTTCCGTTTTCATCCATCTGGGAATTGAGTTCGTCAGCCCCTTCCCCTATCCAGTATTCCATATACTTCCCGTTAGGGTCCGTATATACAATAAGCAGCCCCACCCCGTCAAAACAGACATAAGGAATACCTGAGCCCGTGTTTTCAATTTCCGTGCTAAAAGTGCCCGAACCGGGAACGTACGCACTCACATCATAAGCCCAGGTACCCGTGGGATAATCATAAATGCCCCAGCCTTTCCTGTCACTGTATTCCCGTTCAGGTTCAGGGCTTTCCCCGTTAAAGCTCAGGCTCATCTCGGGATACTTCCCGGTGATCCCTTCGGCACTCCAGGTCCAGTAGACATAGAGCCTTGCAAATTTCACGGTCGCTCCCTCAGGCAAGTTTACGTTATGTATTACAGAATACACATCTCCGGGATAGACTTTCCCACTGTAGTAGCTATTTCCTATCGTATAGAAGAGGTCTCCCTGAACCGTATCATGGCTGTATAATTCAAGAGGTTTGTCTCCCACATATCCATTGTTCTCAGGAGACTGGGCCAGGGCAGAAGGAGCCGCCAACCCGCAGAATAATGTAATCAGGAGACATATTCCGGCAGTTAGAGATAGTATATTCCCTACCTTGCCGAGCTTTTTCTTCCTGTCTCCGAACCTGTTTTTGCACCTGCTTTTTTCCGTTCTGTCAAAATGCCTGATTTTTGCTTTACATCCTGCATTTATTATTGGATTCTTCCTGATTCTGCAGGGAAGCCTTCGGTCCCCTTTACGCTTTATACTTCCGGCTTGCATTACTCTTCCCACCTGAAAAGTCACTGATATTCTTTTAGAAATTCAGATCTTTGGTAACAATTTAAAATAGTTTCTAATTAAGATATTGAGGTTCTTTTATAACAATTAGAACTAGTAAACAATAAGGTAAACTGAATATATAAATTCTTTTAAAAAATAAGTATTTGTGAATATATCATAACATATTTTGTTACTATTTTTCTATTTATGTTCACTAAATGCGGCTTCTATATTCTGGATCCAACTAAATAACCCCATGGTGAAACGACCTCAAAAAAGTCTCAAGAAGCCTCAAGAAAGCTTTAAGCAAGCCTCAATTACCTCTCAATAGAGGTCGAATAGGCTGGGAAGTTAAGAGGTCTGCGGGATTTGAGGCAGTGTTTCAGGCTTTTTTTCAGTTAAATTTCCTGCAGCTTCCCGGGAAATATCCCAGAGTATATTTTTGCATTTAGTAATGTCTAACATTTGTAATATTTCATACAAAAAAGAAAAATAGTAATATTTAATAACCTTTACTTCACAGTAATTATTTAATGGTAATATGTTTATTACATTGATTACGTCTCAGAGAAAGGAGTTTATAAGAATATAAAATCAGAGGCAGTCTGAATCTCTCTGAGATTCAAATTTCACTCTGTAAGAAAGTGAACGGCAATGAAGACAGAACCTGTAAAGATAACCTTACGATGTATATTCTTGCTCTCAGTTCTACTCTCAGCCCTTCCTGCAGGAGCCGTATACTCTTATGATGGCATACCCCTTGCCTCGGACGCTCAGGGCACGTTCAGGGGAGAGATCTACATAGATGGAGGACACGGGCTTTCATTTCCCCCATACTCTCAGGAATTTGACGTACCGGATGGCACTCTCCGCTGGGCTCGCCTGTATGTAGGTGTATGGGGAGGTACGGAGAACTATAAAGGTTGGGTCCGACCAGAATTTAACGGGCAAAAGCTTGAACAGTTGCAGCTTGCCGGGGTCGAGGACCAGAACGAAAATGTATACTGTGCAGGTCACGGGGTTTACTGGGTTTCCTATGACGTCAGCAACATCACGAAAAACGGGAATAATACTGTAGTGGTCCTTACAAGCAGTGGGGAGCCTGGAAACAAACTGGACGGGAGAGTCTATGGAGCGGTACTTGCCGCAGCCTGTGAAGACTCAAAAGCGCCCCTCATATCCTACCAGCTCCTGAGCGGAAACGTAAACCTGCACGGGAAAGGCTGGAGCGGGACTCTCGCAAATGTAAACGACCAGACAGACGTCAATTTTATTTCCTCGCAGATACCGGGCAGCCCGGAAGATGCTACCCTTTCTGTAGTATACCTTACAGGGTCAAGAGGTTTGCCTGATTATCTGGAATTCAACGGAGAAATGCTTGGTGTTTCCCCTGCGTACCTAACCGAGAGCTATGGTGGAAAAGCAATGGATATTGCCAATGAGGTTAGCTTTGATGCCTCGGGAGAAAAGGGCTTTTCTTCCAGTTACTTTGATATAGAGCATTTTGACGTACTCAATTACTTACAAACCGATAATACCGTGTCTTTTGTGAGAGGACTTGACCTGGACGGGGATAAGGAAATCGGAATCCAGGAAGGAGAAGATTACCTGCACCCTGTCCTTGCAGCTCTTGTCCTGAGTTCCGGGAGTACCGCTTCCGTACTTCCTGACCTCTACCCTGAGATGAAAATCCCGGAACAGGAACTGGTAGATGAAAAAACGGCGGAAATTTCCTTTACAATAAACAATCCCGGGGGGATCTGCGAAGAGAACTGTACGGTAAGCTTCAGGGTTGACGGAACTGAGGTTTTAACTTCCTCTGCCCTGATGGACGCCTCCGGGGTTTACAGGTCTTCATTCTCATGGCCGGCAGTCGAAGGGGAACACCTGCTTGAGCTTGCCGTTGACTCCGAAGCCAAAATAAAAGAGTCGGACGAGGAAAATAACGTATGTGCATTAAATGTTAGCGTCAAATCAAAGCCTGACCTTTCGGTTTCTCTGGAAGAGCCCGTGAAAATTGAGGCTCAGGAAGAGACTTCATCAGCGTCACTACTTTTTCTTTCGTTCCTATCTCTTTTCGGAGCCCGGAGAAAAAAACCTCTTTTCCTGCTTTTACTTGCAGTATTCATAATAGCGGCTTTTAGCGGCTGTGTTGAGGAAACACAGACAGTAGAAAAAACCGCCTACTCTATCCCGCTAAAGATTACAAATAGTGGAGAAGCTTCAGCTCTGGACTTTGATGTAACCCTCTATCTTGATGGGGAAAGTGTTACTGTCCTGAAGATCCCGGAACTTGAAGGTCAGACTTCAATTGAGGACCGGATCAGAGTTCAGACCCTTAAGGGTGAGCATACCCTTAGCGTGAAGGTAGATGAGCATAATGACATAGTTGAGTCGGACGAGGATAACAATGGATTTGAGGAAAGCTATTATTTTAATTAACCTCCTGCTACTCATTACCCCGGTTTCGGCGTCATATGCAGGCGATAAACCCCTGCAGACGGTCCTCTATGACAAACACCAGGGAGCTCTTGAATTTTCTCTCGGGGACAGCAGGTACAGCGGGGAGCTTGAACACAATAACAGTTATCAGGTGAACTTTGATATCGAACTCCCGGCCGGGAGTTCCGTAAGGGTTGCGAAGGCTTACGTTTACTGGGTCTGGAGCAAAAAAGGACTTGAGGGAATCTATCCGAAATTTAATGCTTCTCTTGTACATTCGGGCACGGTTCTGCCTCTCCAGGGAGGGCAGATGTATACGGATACAAAGGGTTTTGTCTCCAGGTACGACTTTTTTTCAGGCGCGAATGCCTTTGATTTGAGCGAGGAAATTTCCGAATCCGGTACTTACTCCATCTCGCTTGTAAATTCGGCAGAGGACGGAAGCACCTTTTGTGTGCAGGGAATCGGGCTTCTGCTCGTCTATGAAGGTTCAGAGTTACCTGTAATCGAGTACTGGGTCAATGAAGGCTGCGACATGCTGTATGCAGAATACGGGATAGACCCCGAAATGGCCACAACGACAGCTTATTTTGAGGGGGACATCAACTCCGAAAATATCGCAACTGCACGCTTGATAACAGTTTCTCCTTCAGGGGGATACAGTTCAGGTACAGGAGCCCGGAACAGGCTTTACTTTAACGAGAAAACCGGGAGTATTCCGGTTATTGGCGATATCATACAGATCCTGTTCGGTGGAGGAAAAAGCTGGAAGAATATATACCAGACAAACGAAACTGTCCAGGTTGCTCTGGACGAAAGGCAGGTAGGGACTTATCTGGAACCTGTAGAAAACTTTGTCAGTATCCAGGATAACGGAGATTACCTTCTGGCAACGAATGCAATACTGGTGCTTGAATATAAAGAACCTGAAAATAAAGAGCCTGAAAACCCAGGGGAGGGAAGCTGATTTTTTTACAGGAAAGGGATACGAAATGAATATAGTTGAAACCAGAAACTTAGCCAAGTATTACACATTCGATTCAGGGCTGCGCGTTGAAGCTCTCAGGGGAATAAATGTGAACATTGAAGAGGGAGATTTTGTTTCCTTTATGGGTCCTTCGGGTTCGGGAAAGTCCACCCTGCTTAACATTGTTGGCTGCCTGGACCAGCCGACATCAGGTAATGTTTTTATCGAAGGTCGCGAAATTGATTACAGGAATTCTTCCAATCTTGTCCGTCTTCACAGGCAGACAATAGGTTTTATCTTCCAGGCTTTTAACCTCATCTCCACAATGAATGCCATGGAGAACGTCTGCTACCCCCTGTACTTTAACAGAGTCCCCCACTCCCGGCAAGAAAAGAGGGCAACCGAGCTTCTTAACCTGGTCGGGCTCGGAGACAGGATGCACCACCTGCCTTCCGAGTTATCAGGAGGGGAACAGCAAAGGGTTGCTATAGCAAGAGCTCTTGCAAACAACCCCAAGCTTATCCTGGCAGACGAACCTACAGGAAACCTTGATTCAGGTACCGGGAAAAAGGTCACGGACCTTATGAGAAAAATCAATCGAGAGCAGGGCGTAAGTTTTCTTGTTACGACTCACGACCATGAAATGGCCAGAACTGCGGACAGGGTGATAAAACTGAAGGATGGGAAAATAACTGATTAATTTTTTAATACATGAGACTTTACCAAAGACTTTAATAATGATTTAAAAGCTAAGAAAAGATCTATAAACGCTTATTTAGCTTATTATTTACTTTAAGAACCTTTAGAAAGACTACTCCATGAATTATTATGCACAATTCCGCTAAAATATCTAACCTTAACTCTGCCACAAATAGGGAATAACTTTTTCAGATAACAATGCTCTTGATTATGTTTCACTCCGAATTTTCGGAGATGAATGTGAATTTTTTTAGACTGTTTCTTCGAAAGCTAAAGATGACAAATTGATGTTTGAGCCTACTGACATCGAATTTAATATAAGCAAAGACGTAAAGATTACTCAAAATTATTCCCTAGAGGAACTAACTTTTCTCTATATCTCTTAGTTTGTGTCAGACAAATTTTTCGGCATCTAAAGACTAGACAATACTAAATGTATAAAAAATTTCTGGTGAAATTGAAAGTAACAGAGAGAAAAATGCATAACTCCGTTAGAAAAACAGTATCAAAAGACAAAATCATCTAATTGGTTTGTTCCCTAAGCGATGGAGATTTAAGGATCTAATAAATATGAGATTCAATAAAATATTTACGAGAAAATAAAATATTTATGAGAAAATTCAGAGTTTAACTTACAAATCGATCAGCGAATTATTTATCAGCAAATATTAAAAAATCTATAACCTACCATTCACTAATAAAAAAGGATTAAAATGAATTAAACTAGAAAAAATTGAATAATATCATATTAAATCAATTAGAAGTTCTCTAAAATTACTTTTTCAACATAATAAAAGTTATTAATGGATATTATTGAAAGATAAGTACTTTTGATGAAAGTGACAAAAACTCAGCTTCAAAAATTATTTGAATTCCACATCACGAGGCAATTATTTTTTACGGTTAAGTAATACAAATTTTAAATATGATAATATTAAATATTATGAATATTATCAAAAGTGTTAAATATCTGCTCAACATATGTAGTTCTGTCCAAAAATGTCTGAAGACAACAAAACAGACACGTCTCCTAAATATGTCTGCGAAGTATTCGACTCTGAGAATTCCTCGCCTGTAAATTATGCAGGTGAGGGGTTTCAGGTAGAGAAAAATATCCGTATCTATTTGTGAATAGTGTCCGAAAGTATAATTCAGAGAATTTTATCTGCGTTTTTTGAGAAAAAACCTGGACTCAAACTCCATAGGTTCTGACCCATATTGAAAATAAATGAAGAAAATGTTATGGCAGCGTACCAAAAGTTGTGGGAAATTTGAGAAAAATTATCTCAATTCCCTTTCATTTTATCAAATTTTCCCATGTTTTTTTATTTTTCTCCTTAATCATATCATTGCAAACATATCCACTACATCATCGAAGTCTATCCTTCCGTTTCCGTTGAAGTCGAAGTACTCCACCGGCATATTTTCCTCTATCCAGTCCATATTGTGGAAATAAGCCACTATATCCACGAAACTGAACTCCCCGTTTCCGGTGAGGTCTTCATAGAGCCCATCTCCGTCGAGGTCTCTAGGGGCATATTCCTGGCCCGGCAGTGGGGACAGAAGGGTTACTTCAATTGTCCCTGCCAGGAGAGCTGGTTCGATAGAGTCTCCGGAATCGTCCTCCAGACGTTTAACTCCTATTGAAAGGTTCGCAGATCCTTTCTCCTTTCCAGAAACAGTGAGAGTGGCAAGCACAACATCTGCTGCCCCTTCCTTAACGGAATCTTCCAGGTCAACAGTCTTCATGTAGATCGAAGTCCCGGGCAGGGTAGAGTTCTCAGTAATCAAAGCCCAGGAAGGGTACTCGATATCAACTATTTCGGCAACAGCCGGGTCGTCGAGAGCAACGGTCAGGTTGTAGCCTGCAAGACCTGCAGGGAAGTTGCTTGCAACGAGATTTATTTCAGTAGATTCGTTTTCCGAAACTGAGGAACTTTCAGGGTCGAAATAGAGAGTTACAGTTGACCCGGAAGCTTCGGAAACTTCGATGTAACTCGATTTCAACTCAAAGTCAGAACCTGCATCATTTTCCACAGTCAGATTTACGGTGTAGCTACCTGCTGCAGAATAAGTGTGCGAGGGGTTCTGCTCAGTTGAGTTTGCTCCGTCCCCGAAGTCCCAGAACCATGAAGTCGGAGACCCGGTTGATGTATCGGTAAAGTTTACTGCCAGCGGGGCATCTCCAGATGTCGGGGTTGCCGTAAAGTCGGCCACTGGCGCAGCAGGTGCCGATTCCTCATATTCGATAACAAGGATCTGCTGGAGTGCGTCCATACCTCCGCTTGTCGTGCTCTGGACTCCCGCCTCGTTTCCTGTTGCGTTGATGTAGTTTGTAGCATCAAAGGCCAGAGGGCTTCCTGAATTTGAACTTCCCTGCCATGCATTGGTTGCCACTATGTTTCCGTTGAAAAGCAGGTTTCCTTCATCGGGCCCCGCACTTCCCGCGAAGCTGTACAGCATAGCGTTTGTGACCTTTTCCACATCAATTGACATGCCGGTGAAAGGAGCGTATGCAGTAGCCTCTTCAGGCGTGGTCCCGTAACTGGACGCAGATAAACCAAGCTCGTCGCATTCTTCATTAATGAAGATCTGCTTCCGGGTTTCATTATCGTTTCCGTAGACCACAACAAGGGTGCTGGGGTACAGTGCGTTTTTGTTTTCGCCAACAGGCGTCATGACAAGGCTGTTTCCTGCAGAGCTAAACTTGTCGGTTACATCGTAGACACAGAGCCCGTATTCATAATCAGCATATGCTCCAAAATTGCTCCAGTCCCTGTAGAGGGTTCCGTTTCCTGTTGAGATGTTTCCGTTATCAAGGATGTACCCGTTGAAGTCAATATTCAACCACGGATATCCGCCGGGAGTCTGGTCCCAGTTGTAGGCGACATAAAGCAAGACCTTTTCTATGGTGGAGTCGTCCGGAACCGGAAGGTCGCTTGCAGTCCAGGTTTCGGTCCTGCTCTCCCAGCCAACAGGTTGGTAAGCAGAATCAGGCTGAGTGGAATACAAAAGGTTCCCCTGGAGATCAAAGGTATGCATGGTAGTGATATTGCTTCCGCCTTCCCAGTAGATGCCTTTGCCCTTATACCCGTTGTACCTGAGAGGTTTAGCCGAACTGCTCTTGTTGTTGTTGGTCTCGTCCGTTTCAGCGATAAGGTTGTCAGGGTCGACAACGGCAGTGTAGGTCACGGTGCCGCCTTCAAGGTCACGGATTGTGGGGTCGATCAGGGTTACAGTAGTCGTTGCATCGCCAGCAAGGGACGCAATCGTTGTCGTATCTACGGGAACTGTGCCACTGGAAACGTCGCTTGCATACACAGCTATCGAAATATTACTAAGGGTTTCATCTCCGGTATTCTTGACATTGAGAACTTTCACAGGATTTGCTTCCCTGGCAAAGACCGCAGAAGCCGGAACGGTGTTGACAATTCCTGAGATTGTAAGGTCGTTCGTCGCCACTTGACCCGCTTGAGTTACGGTTATGTAATCTGTCTTCAGCTCGGAATCGCTTCCGTCTTCATTCGTAACTGTGAGGTTGACAGAATAGGTTCCTTCAGTGGAATAGGTGTGTACTGGACTCTGCTCAGTTGAGTTTGCTCCATCTCCGAAGTCCCATTCCCAGGTAGTCGGAGACCCGGTAGATTCATCCGTGAAGTTGACTGTTAAAGGCGCGTCTCCGGATATCGGTGATGCTGTGAATGCAGAAACGGGGGCAACAGGACCGCTACCGCCAAAGTAGTTTTCAAAAGGCTGCATTAGGGGGTAGTTATCGGCTCCCAGACTGTCAGGTAAGACGTATGGATCGTCCCCAATTCCATTATTGTTATTGTCTGTACCGTTGTAGTCGGACCAGTAGTTGCCCATATAGCCGGTGTAGGTCGTGCTGTTAAAGGTGTAGGGGATTTGATCAGGAGAAGACCAGATTGTTGTTGTCGGGGCAGTTCCCAGAAGAATAATTTGTGCGGTATTTTCAATGAAATCATTCAGATAGATTTTGTTGTTGTCACCTGCACTGTCGAATTTAATTCCACCTCCATTTCTCGAGAAGATATTATGGGTTATGGTAGTATTCGTAACTGTATTCTTATATAGGCGAAGTGCAACTCCAGTATTATTTCTGAATGTATTGTTAGTAATAGTGCAACCTGGTACATTATAAACAGTAAGCATATTTGTTGCCGTTGAGTTTTCTAGAACATTGTTGCTAAAGGTGCAAAAGTTAGCATCTTGTCTAAAATAAATTGCACTGTATGTGTTTGAAAGATCAGTAAAATGATTATTTAATATTTTGGATTTGGACGATAATCCATACATATTTATAGAACCAGATCCATTAACAAGATTTCCTTCAAAAGTCAGATTCGAAGCAGAGTAGTATCTCCCAAAAGCAGTACTTATTGAGTTAACTAGTATGCAGTTTTTGATAGTACAATCAGGAGCTGGGCCATATGTGCTTAAATATAAGTCTGACATCAATTTCATCCCTTCAAGGTCAGTTCCAGTTGCATTGCCAATATCTGGAAGCCTAATTTGGCTGGTGGGGCCAACCGTTACGAGATCAGCACCCTCTCCAATGATTGTAATGTATGGCTTGTTGACATTGAAACCGAGATAATCACCTGCATAAACGTAAATAGTATCTCCGGAAGAAGCGCTGTTGACAGCAGTTTGTATGTCTGTGAAATCTGCCCCACCATCGTCATCGACGTACCAGGTCTTTGCTTCTGCAGGCATCGTTAATACTATGCAAATAATTGCAAAAAGAATTAGAAATATTCTTTTATTCATCTATCATTCACTCCTCATTTCTGAAATTTTAGCCCGAAACTCCCGTGATTGTGGTCTTTTTCAGCAGGATCTGAGGGGATGTTCGGGATTGAATCACAATTATTTTGTAGCTCTTTTAGTCTGAAAGGGGAATCTCCCAATAATAAAAAATAAAAAAATTTGTGGTGTATATAAAAAACCTGGAGCTGCGTTATGTTGTGTTTTTCAGATCAGCCCAAATTATTGAGTTTAAGTCACTGTATATAATTTAGTTCTCATTTCTGAAGTCAAGAACGAAACTTTTCAAGTATTGCTGCCTTCTCTCAGCCTTCCAACATTTGATTCAATGTTGTGGAGTTGATCCGAATTTGGATTCCGAATTTCCTGGAGAAGATCACGTTTCAGACTTGGATAATTTAGTGTGAAAAATGGTTACGATATATATAAATTGATCTAAAAAATAAGAGTAGTATCTGTTTATATATGTATTAAGTAATAAAAACAAATTGATTTGTAATACTCATCTTGCAATTATGAATTACTTGGTTGAACTGAAAAAACTGCATTAAATCATCAACTGTCTAAATTAATCGATCTGATGCTCTGGAAAATGTTTCTGAAACTTTTATTGATGTGGAAATAAATTGGTTTTGGGATGAGCTCATTAATTAACGAGGAGCCGAAAAAAGTGCATTGAACTGAGAGTGAAATGGTTTCCAATTAATTTGAAGAGGATACACATTCGTGGTCTGTTCTCATGTAGAAAGCTGAAAAAGAGAAACAAAAGGTGGGCAGATTTTATTTGTACCCACCTTGAACATTGAGTTTTTTGTTGCTGTCGTCAATTTAGGTATTCAGGAGAAGTATCACAACTTTCGAAAAGAGTTGCACAACTAAATCACCTGAGCCACATTGAGATTATTGTTGCCGTCGCCCTTCCAGGCAATGTATAGACTATTGTTGTGTACACAAAGAGCCGGGGATTCAGGACTTGTCTCAGGAGACGTGTATTTGTTCCCAAAGGTCATTCCGTTGTCCGCCGAGTACATCACATTCAAATTGTTGTTGCCGTCGCCTTTCCAGGCAAGATATAACCGACCATTAAGGGAGGCAAGTGCCGGACTGACAGGACTCGTATCACCAAGAGTAACCTTGTTTGAAAAATCAGTGATATTGTCCCCATTCATGGTTACCTGAGCAACATTGAGGTAATTGTTGCCGTTGCCTTTCCAGGCAATGTATAGACTATTGTTATGTACACAAAGAGCCGGGGATTCAGGACTTGTCTCAGAAGAAGTGTATTTGTTCCCAAAGGTCATTCCGTTGTCCGCCGAGTACATCACATTCAAATTGTTGTTGCCGTCGCCTTTCCAGGCAAGATATAACCGACCATTAAGGGAGGCAAGTGCCGGACTTACCGGACTCGTATCACCAAGAGTAACCTTGTTTGAAAAATCAGTGATATTGTCCCCATTCATGGTTACCTGAGCAACATTGAGGTAATTGCTGCCGTTGCCTTTCCAGGCAATGTATAGACTATTGTTATGTACACAAAGAGCTGGGGATTCAGGACTTGTCTCAGAAGAAGTGTATTTGTTCCCAAAGGTCATTCCGTTGTCCGCCGAGTACATCACATTCAAATTGTTGTTGCCGTCGCCTTTCCAGGCAAGATATAACCGACCATTAAGAGAGGCAAGTGTCGGACTTACCGGACTCGTATCACCAAGAGTAACTTTGTTTGAGAAACCTGGTGTTTCATATTTTACTTTCAGGGTAGCAAGTGTTGTTTTGTATGAACCGCTGCCCTTGGAGTAGGCAAGAGTACTTGACTGCCCAGCAGTGATATTATCTGTCACGTCCCAGGTATTCAGACCGCTATAATTGGATGGAGTGCTTCCTGTTTTTGCTACGCCATTGAAGGTGTAGTTGGCATCTGAGTAGGAGAAATAGCGGATCTTGCTTTCAGCACTGACCCATCCGCTGGAGAGTCCAGAGGTATCAAAGATGGTGTTCCCGTTTGCAGGACTGGACCAGTCGCCTCCGTGGTTCACCCAGTAGTAAGTCTGGTCTGTGGACGAGGTATTATTGTAGGCAACAACCAGAGTTACTCCCTTAATCCTTCCGTCAAAGTTCTTTCCGCTGATTGCTTCGCTCTTGACATTGATTGCAGGGTTTGCTGCGGAGATAAGGCTTGTCACATCGTACTGGGCCTCGTAGTCCGAGTAAACCTTATTTACATGGTCGTTGAGCGGGAAAGAAGCTCCGTTCGTCAGGGATGCGATGTCCATAGTTTCGGTACCTAGAGTGGATTCGTAGGTACTGTCCCCATCTCCATCTAATTTCACTGTTGAGGAAAGGGCGTAGGTGTTGGCTGCTGAACCGGAGTAGGTGTTAACGTACAGTTTTGCCCACTGGATATTTCCTACTGCTGCCGCCGGCAGAGTGAAGGTCTGGTTCACTTCAGTGGCAGGCCAGGTCGTGGGTGAACTTATGTAGAGATCCCCGGAAACGGTGCCGGACTGGACAGTATTAAGCGGTTCGCGTACATTGCCTACGGAGATGTAGTGCAGTTTGGTCTCGTCATCACTGCCACCGCTGTTGCTTACGGTTAGCTGTATGTCGTAGGGAACTGCGGTTGCAAAGCTGTAGGATGCGTTTGTCTCGTTGGAGAACTCCACCCAGCCTGAGCCGTTATTGTATTCCCACTTCCATTCGGTCGGCGAGTTCGTGGACTGGTCCGTGAAAGCTACTTGGAGAGGAGCAGTACCTACTAAAGGTGTTGCAGTGAAGGCTGCGACCGGAGCTGATACATTCGAGTCACTTACAGTAATAAAGTCTGTCTTTACCTCGGAATCGCTACCTTCGGGTCCAGTGACTGTGAGGTTGACAGTGTAGGTTCCGGGCGAATTATAGGTGTGCGAAACGTTCTGACTGGTTGAATTAGTATTGTCCCCGAAGTCCCAGAGCCAGTTAGTCACATTTCCTTCAGACAGGTCTGTGAACTGAACTGTAAGAGGGGCTGTTCCGCTGGTCACATTTGCAGTAAGGTTAGCATCCAGAGCTGATGGTACCGATTCTACGTATTCGACTACAAGTATCTGCTGGAGTACGTCCATACCCCCGCTCACAGTTCCCTGTATTCCGGCTTCATTCCCGGTTGAGTTGATGTAATTCTTCACATCAAAGACCGATGCACTGGCAGTGTAGGCATCTCCGTGCCATGCATTAGTTGCTACGGTGTTTCCATTGAAGAGCAGGTTTCCTTCATCCGGCCCGGCACTTCCTGCAAAACTGTAAAGCGTGGCATTTGAAACATTGCTGACGTCAATAGACATGCCTGTGAAAGGAGCGTATGCAGTAGCCTCTTCGGGAGTGGTTCCATAAGTTGACTCAGATACTCCGAGCTCGTCGCACTCTTCATTGATAAAAATCTGTTTCCTGGTCATGTTAGGATTTTGGTAGATTATTACAAGAGTGCTGGGATACAATGCGGTCAGGTCAGCAAAAGTAGAATTATAGGGGTACATCTTGAGTCCGTTGTAATCGGTTGAGTTATACAAGTTAGTCACATCATAGACAACAAGACCGTACTCATAATCAGCATACAAGCCAAAGTTACTCATGTCGGTGTAGAGGATTCCGTTTCCTGTTGAAATGTTTCCGTAATCGATTATTACATTGTTGAAGGAAACATTCCACCATGGATATCCCCCTGGAGTTTCATCCCAATTGTAGGCGACATAAAGTAAGGCCTGTTCAATAGTAGAACCGCTCGGGAGATCCGGGTTCGGAACACTGCCACCCCAGGTTTCCGTCCTACCATTAGACCATGCCCCTTGACTCCTATATGAAGTGCTCGGTTGCGAGGATGACGAAACGTCCCCATTAAAATCATAGGTGTGTTTCGTAGTTATGTCACTTGCGCCTTCCCAGTAACGTTTTCCTTTATACCCATTGTATCTGACCGGTACAGCCGCACTGCTCCGGTTATTGTTGGCTTCATTGGTTTCAGGAATCAGATTATCCGGGTCGATAACTGCAGTATAGGTTACGGTGCTTCCCTGGAGGTCTCGGATGGTGGGATCGGTAATGAATATAGTTGTTGTCCCTCCACCCGCAAGGGAAGAAATCGTTTCCGTGTTTACAGGAACAGTACCGGATACGTCGCTCGCATACACGTCTACAGTAATATTAGTAAGGTTTTCTGTTCCGGAGTTAGTTATGCCGTAAACCACAATGGTATTGGCTTCCTTGGCAAAGACAACATCGCTTGGTGAAATAAGAACTGCGGCTATGCTGAGGTCGTTTGTTTCTGTAGCAATAGCCACGCTGACTCCGCTACTTAGAATCAGCACTAGCATTATCAGAATCAGTTTTATGTTCGTGAATTTTCCTCCTATGTATTATTTTTTAATTATTCGGTCCTTAAATATCTTGATCGATGCTTATTTTGACAAAACGTAGAAGCATAGTTCTTTGGCAGATTAAAAAAATTAAAAATATCATCAATAGCCAACGATTAAATATTTGCATAAATTTCTCGCATAATCTCATAGGGAGTTGTTGAGATTGTTTTGTTCAGGTTGAATGGTTATACTCTATTATTAATTGTAGAATTTACTCCATTTCATTGTGATTTTTTATATTCTTTATTCCAATTCCGATTTCAAGGGATTGACTGCTGATTCTAGTCTTTTTGTGCTTGCTTCTCTTTGAAATTAGGCAGGTTTTACTACAATCAGCGCCTTTCTATTTTTTAGATTCTCTGTGGCTTATATTCTATATTCGGACGATTTTTGGAAAGAAAGCGTCGATCGACACTTACCAGTAAGTATATATAGAGAATCTACGATAATCCCTTAAATATGGAAAGGGATCTTTCCTATCCTTTTCCAGGTTATCCTCGATAGTTTTTTGCGGGAACTATCGAGCTCTACTATGCAAAGTCCTGGAAATCTGCTTTTCTCGTTTTTCAGGATCTTTCTGTCCATGGGATTCAATCGTCTTTTCTGCTGTATTAGACCATTGATCGTCGAATGGGTCCCTCATAATCCTTGCTTGCCGTATATTGATCGAAATGTCTTGTAGGGCGGGGCAGGATTTATTTACCGGTCGCACTTTTGGACTCTACTTCCCTTCGACATATTTGTAATTTTTTGCCATTTATATAAAGTTATTTCATAGATTTGACATATTTTTGTATGATTTTTTCATATTATATAATAAATATTTTAACTAATTTCTTACAAATCTGTATAAAAAAGTATCAAAAGTTTTAAATTTATTTTGTTTTTATTCGATATTGGTTGGCAGTGTTTCGTTAACTTAAACCTCATGTCTATATCTCTATATCAGAAGTATCCTGTTTCCGACATTGATATTTCCGAATATCATTACAGGGTTTTCATTGTAATGTTTACTACAATGTTAATTATGGAAGTTGTATTTCATTATTTCTAAATAAATATAATAATTAAGTTAGGGTGTACCGACTGTTTGTGGTTATATTCCGGAAATCAGGAGATTTTACAACAGTAAATAAATATATATTACTATTTAATACTATAAATATTATAATTCATCATATTTATTTATATTATTGTCATCTTTATTAATATTTTATGCTAATAAATAAACAAAAATATCAAATATAATGGAAGCATACTTTATCCCTCTTTTTAATTTAGTTTAACTGAGAATACAAAATAATGGAGTATGATAATCAAAGTCGCGCTGGCGCACTTCGCTGCAAATGTTGTTGAAGATCAACTCTCAATCCTTTTTAATTCACTTATTGTAGAATATATTGTATCGATACTTGGCACCAAAACGAGATGGTAGGTAATCTGACCATAGCCATGGCTAAAACTGTTCAATTCCAACGTATATCACATCCAGTCTATAGGCGGCTGGTACCACCTATGGCCACGGTGCTGAAAAAAGCTCATTTTACAAAAAAAGTAATGATTTAGATATTTAATGAGAAAAACGAAGAGGCGAGGGTTCACTTCATCCCCGACCTAAACAGGCTGTACGATAATTACCTTCGGTAATAAATGAATTCCTTTTTTTTGATTTAAAGGGCTTATTTGCTTTCTTTTTCGCATTTTTCTATTACTATTAATAATTGTCAGACAGCCTCTAAAGGTGGGGTATTAGTAAGTAGCCCAGGGGAATTTCACCCCCAAGCCCTCTCAGATCCGTACGTGAATCTCTTGATTCATACGGCTCCCATTATCCAGCCATAA